>JAAUOZ010000055.1 GCA_012034655.1 Leptolyngbyaceae cyanobacterium CSU_1_3
TCAATAATCCACTTTGTAGTTCAGTCGTCTCTACTGCTATACTGCGTCAGCCTATAGATTTTGGTTTAGAAGGGGGTGTGGGGGCTGCGCCCAGCCAGGGGTGGAACCCCTGCACCCCGTCCAAAATCTTTAATTTTATGCCCTGACAAAGTATACCCAAGAGGTTGTGATTTTGCGATTTTCAACCCACAAAATCAGTCTTGACAGACCACTAGTCAAACTCCGGGGCCCAGATGCTAGAAACCTCCATCTCCCATCCTGGGAGCAATTCTGGAAGCGTCAAGATGTCTCCATTTCTTAAAATCTGCGGCTCGTCCTGCTCTGGTCGGTATACCTCAATCACCTTCGTTTTGGGGTCAACAACAACACCAACCACCATCCCTAGCGACAGATAAAACCTGACTTTCTGACGCTGTTTTTCTAAAGAGTCCGACTTAGACACCACTTCAAAGCCGAGATCGGGCATCAATCGCGCAAAATCCTGGGTGGTGCGTTTCAAGCGGTTTGCCTTGACAAAAGAACAGTCAGGGGCACGAACATCCTCATTGGCGTTGGGGAGCTTGAAGCCAGCACTGGAGCCTGCAACCCGTCCCAGCTTACGAGGTCTGACCCAGTTTGCAAGTTGCCGCCCAATCTCTAAGGCAATCTCATCAGGCTCCAACCCAGAAGGACTCATGACCACAATTTCTCCATTGACTAATTCCATCTGGTAGTCGGGAAGCTGCTGCTGGAAGATTTCTAGGTCGGTAACGGTGAGTGGCATAAGCCCTCCAATGTTGTCCCATTCATAAATTTAGCGCGCGATCGGGGAAATGTTTTCTAGATAACGGTTGTAAACCGCATAATTGGCAATAGTGTTTTCCGAGTGCTGTTTAACTGTTCATTCTTGATTTCTTAACCCATGTTCAACGAAAGCGAATACTTCGAGAAAGCCGAAGCCACGCGGGTACGCGTCCTCAGCGAAGCGCTGCCCTACATTCAGCAATTTGCAGGCCGTACGATCGTCGTCAAATATGGCGGCGCAGCCATGAAAGACAGCAGCCTCAAAGAGAAAGTAATTCGCGATGTCGTGTTCATGGCTTGCGTGGGGTTGCGTCCAATTTTGGTTCATGGCGGCGGCCCCGAAATCAACGCCTGGCTAGACAAACTAGGCATCGAACCTCAGTTCAAAAACGGGTTGCGCGTTACCGATGCCGCCACGATGGATGTCGTAGAAATGGTACTCGTTGGGCGCGTCAACAAAGAAATCGTCTCGCTGATCAATCAGGCGGGCGGGTCAGCCGTTGGGCTTTGCGGCAAGGATGCCAGCTTGATCCGGGCGCGACCTGCCGACGCAGAAGGCATTGGCTTTGTTGGAGAAGTCACATCAGTGGACACCAGCATTCTAGAAACCCTAGTCAACAACGGTCACATCCCTGTCGTCTCCAGCGTCGCCGCAGACGAAACAGGGCAAGCCTACAACATCAATGCCGACACCGTAGCGGGTGAAATTGCCGCCGCACTGGGGGCAGAAAAATTAATTTTGCTCACCGACACGGCAGGCATTTTGCGCGACTACAAAGATATTTCTACGCTGATTCCTAAACTCGACATTCAAGAAGCCCGGAGGCTGATCGACAGTGGCGTGGTGTCGGGTGGCATGATTCCTAAGGTGAGTTGCTGTGTACGATCGCTCGCTCAAGGCGTGCGGGCTGCCCACATTGTCGATGGTCGCCTTCCCCATGCTCTGCTGCTAGAAATCTTCACCGATGCCGGGATTGGGTCAATGTTGGTGGCCTCAGAATTCATGATTTAGCGATTGAGGAATGAGGAAAAAATTTTGGACTATGTTTTATTGACAAACCTCAGAAGACCCTCACCCCAACCCCTCTCCTCCTCTGGCAGAGACGTTGAACCCAACATTACTTGTCTGACTTCCCCTCTCCTCTGGCGAGAAAAGAAATTGAGGGATGACGCAAAACGACGGGCTGCCAGAAATCAGGGGTAGGGCGGACGATCGACTTTCGCGATCGTCTCTTTTCTAGCGTGTGCCACTAAACTTGAGAAATTGGACACTCTAAATTTTTTACTCAGAGGCTAATTCGTCTTCTATTCCTCTTTCCTCCTTATCTACCCGGCATTTACTTTTATGACCATCACAACCCAAAGCTACGCGGCAGCACGCACGATCGTCCAAAAAACTAAGTCCTATGAAGACAGCTTGCCAATTCGCAATGAGGGCTGTCGATCGCGGTTCCTACTGCATTCTGCGCCTACGCCTAAGGTGTGTCTGTTTTTTCACGGGTTTACGGCGGCTCCCTACCAGTTTTTGCCGATGGGCAAGACTTTCTATAGGGCGGGCTACAACGTGATTATTCCCAGAATGCCAGGGCACGGCAAGGCGGGCGATTGGGGAGAAGATAACCCGCCCCCGTTGCCGACTACCCCCGATATCTACAAGCAATTTGCCCTCAACTGGCTACAAAAAGCTCAAGCTTTGGGCAATCGCGTGGTTGTCGGAGGGTTGTCGGGTGGCGGCACGATGACGGCCTGGCTGTCCTTAGAAAAAGCAGAGCAGATCGATCGGGCCCTACTCTTTGCGCCTTACCTCAGCGGCAGCAACAAGGTGATTGACCTGATCGTGAATGTGTTTAGCTCCTACTTTTCGTGGAAGACGAATGAGCCTGAGAAGGTAGTAGGCTACGGCGGCTTTGAAGTGCCCGCTTTGCGAGTCTTCCTGGAAATGGGACGGGAAATTTTGCAGCGATCGCAGACCCACAAATCTGCCCCCATGTTTGTAATTTCTACCGAAGCTGACCAAGCAGTGAGCAACCTCGACCACCAAACCCTGATCGAAAACTCCCTCAAGCGTCAGCCCAAATCCTGGTATTACTGCTTTGATCAGTTACTCAACATTCCGCACACTATGATGACCCAGGCAGAAGGCAACGACTGGGAAAATGTGCTCAACTCTATGGCCAAAGCCTACGTCGAGAGCAATTTGACCTGGGCAGAAGTCGAAGACATCGCCTATCGAATGACCCAAGGCAGAACCTTTGATCAGGCAGCGGCAGACTTGAAACTGCGCGATCGAGCCTCTCGCGATATGCCCACCGTGTTGACAATGGTTGACAAGCGAGAAATTGTTATCAAGCGCAATCCAAGCTGGCGAGATCAGTTCTAAGGGGCGATCGCAGCAACCCAATACCTGGCAAACATGAATTCTGGCCAGAGCCTGGGAGTGCCGTGCCCTGACCAGAATTTATCATATAGGGCGCTTTATGGCTGCGATCGTCTCTAATGCCAACCTAGCCAGGTGAAAAAATCCTGACGGGTAAAAAGTTCGAGCAGCAGCAGGGCGACAAACCCAATCATGGCAAATCGGCTATTGATCCGTTCGGCGTAGGCCGTCCAGCCGAAGGCGGGTGGGGGCGCGATCGGGGCTTCTGTAGGTTTGGGGGGTTGAGTCGTCATGGTTGAGCAGTTTTTTTAGAACGGTTTGATTGGGCCTCAAAAGCCTGGACTGATTCAATCAGCGATCGCACTTCCTGGGTTCCGGCCGATGGCTCAAAGTGCATCGGAAACTTCCTACGGCTGATCATTTTCAAACCCAGTGGGGCAAGGCTCCACAAGCCCTTGAGGTCTCTCAACCCGTTGGCGACGACCTGCAACCCAAACTGACGTTCATCGATCCAGCCGCCCTGCTTGACGAGGTGAATCAAAGTCTTACGGTGACGAATCGATCGACTCTCCTGCCCCGTTTTGCCGACCAAAATTTCGTTCTTGAGTTTGCCAATCTGATCCATCGGTGCAACCTCCATCGGGCAGACGCTATTGCAAAAATAGCAGCGCGTACAGCCCCACACGCCCGCCGTCCCCTGGTTGTAGCGGTCAAGTCTGGCCTCGGTCTGGTCGTCGCGGTTGTCTGCCACCATGCGATAGGCCTTGGCCAGGGCGTGGGGGCCGACAAATTCAGGGTTGACTTCGCGGGCATTGCATTCAGAATAGCAAGCCCCGCAGAGAATACAGTTTCCGGTTTGGTCAAGCTGCGATCGTTCCTCCGGAGTCTGCAAAAACTCGCGTTCGGGAACCTGCCTGGCTGCGGTGCTGACGTAGGGATCAACCGCTTTCAGGTTTGACCAAAACCCTTGCATATCTACCACCAAGTCTTTAATGACGGGCATGTTGCCCATAGGTGCGATCGCAATTTCTGGCGGCTCAAAATTAGACCCAAACCGAGCGATTTCGCTGCCAACATTTTCTTTACAAGCGAGAACCGATCGCCCGTTGACTCGCATCGAGCAACTGCCACAAATTGTGTTCCGGCAGTTTTTACGAAACGCTAATGTGCCGTCATGTTCCCACTTGATTTGATTGAGACAGTCCAGAATTGTGCTGCTTGCCTCCACGTCTAAAGGGTAAGACTGAACGCGAGAAGCGCTGCCCTGATCCTGCCGAACGACCTTAAAAACAACTTGCATTCTACCCACCGATTTGAACTTCAGAGCTTGCGAGCAATGACCCATCAAACTCAATTTTGCCGTCAAAAATCCAGAAACCACTGAACAAAGGATGTGCCTTTAGCGATCCGTCTTCGGTTTTTCGGTTTCTCAGACCACAACATCTGATACTTCATTATGCAACTGACTTAGCCTCAATCAAAATTCTTGAAGACAGACTCCTCACCTTTATATTAAGTACAGTCTTACTGAATTGAAGAATGAAAACAAGTTCTCTAACTTTTGGGTCGAGACTTCAAAAATTTTGCTAGCACAAATTAAAGAAACTCAGACTTGGCTAGTCCAGCAAGGCTAAATTAAACATGCAAAATGATGACTGGTCAACAAAAGTCTGATATGGGCAATTTGGCGTAGGTTTCGACTTCCCCCAACCCACAGAGCAATTTGGCGTAGGCTTCGGTTTTGCTCAACTCACCAGCAATTTAGGGCTGAGCGAAGTCGAAATCCAGACTCCAAACCTGATCAGAACAAAAATTACGAGTGCAAAGTGTGCCAACTCCTCCTTTTCTCAAGAAGTGTTGGCCCACTCCACACTAAAGTCGATCAAAATTATCTCGTTCTTCAACCACGCCAAATTTTGCTATTCACGCCATCTAATCCTGATTGACTGGCAAAAGTCCTGAAAGTCTTGAAAAATTCTAGGCTGGGTTGAGAACACAAAACTACACGCAAAACCCTTGTGAATGCTGGGCTTTGCTTTGCTTAATCTAACCTACGCAAAACTTTTTGTTAGTCAATCCAGGTATCAAATCTCTTGACTTGCAATGCCCAAAATCGATGTGCCAATGCCCTCTAATAGATTTGGTAAAACCCTTCAGCTAAACCGATTCTTTTTGAGGCTTAAACTTTATGTAGATACCTAACTTCCTGATACCGTTCTGTGAGCGGAATCTGTATTTTTTGCCGCGATTGTCGCAATAATTCTCCTCAATTCAATATTTGTTTGACCTACCTCCAGAAAAAGGCAAGATAAAATTAAAAATATTAATATCAGCGCAACTTATTTCAAAATCACTGTTCAAGTTTTGCAGTTTGGAGATATATTTTATTAAGTCAAACATTGAAAATTGACGATATTTACCACTTCAGAAATCGTAGGGATATTCTGTAGCAGATGACTGAAACTGCAACCGCTCCTTTGACAGGGAAGGCATTACTTCAAAAAGTAAAAGAACTGTCGCACTTACCCCGACGGGAAACTGCAAAACGCTGTGGCTATTACACGGTTACTAAAAACGACCAAACCCGTGTTAATCTGACTGATTTTTACGATGCTCTCCTGGTCGCAAGAGGCATTCCTCTAAGTCCAGAAGGCTCAAAAGATGGTCGGGGTCGTGAACCAACCTACCGAGTTAGTGTTCATCAAAACGGTCAAATTGTCATTGGTGCAGCTTACACCAAGGCAATGGGCCTAAAGTCTGGTGATGAGTTTGAAATTAAGCTCGGCTACAAGCATATTCACCTCATCCAGATCGATTCTGATAAGAATGAGCAAAATGGCGTTGTCGCCGATGAAGAATCAGAGGAATAGCGGTATGTAAAGGCTGTCTCAAAATCGAGTCTTAATGCCCCTATTTCTCAAAGGAACCTATGCCTACCCTCGATCGCACGTCTCAGTTTTTTGCAGCTTTTGCAGAAGCCTCAGTGTTTGTCAGGGTGGGTGTTTTTTTTGCGATTTGGCTGATGGTTTGGTTGCCGATCGCGATTCCTCTATCCATCTGGCTCAAATGGCAGCCTTTCAAGCCCTTAGAAATCCATCAGAAATTACCGCTTGTTGTCTCGCTTTATCTCGTGGCTCCGATCGTTTTAGGAAGCATCGCCTGGCTACAAAACACGCCCTTCTCAAGCTATGGATTGCTCTGGAATCTCAACACTTTACGATCTCTGGGCATAGGAATGGGCTTGGGTGCGATCGGTCTCATCCTGCTGTTCATGATCCAGGTTGGGCTAAGATGGGTCGCCTGGCAGCCCGAAATGGGGGCAAAGTTCCGGACGGTGCTTTTGCCCACGCTATTGCTAGGACTCTTTGTGGGAGGGATTGAAGAACTGGTGTTTCGCGGTTTCCTGTTCAATCAACTGCTGATGGAGGTTGACTTTTGGACGGCCGCGATCGTCTCCAGCTTGATCTTTGCCCTCCTTCATCTCGTCTGGGAGGGAACAGCCAACATTCCCCAACTCCCCGGTTTGTCTCTGATGGGCGTTGTGCTGTGCCTGGCTCTCACCGCCGATGGGGGTAACATTGGCCTGGCCTGGGGGCTACATGCCGGGTGGGTATGGACGATCGCCACGATCGACTCTGCCCAATTGCTACCACCCACAGAACGGTCTCCAGAGTGGCTCGCTGGCTCAGGGGGCACACCGCTCTCAGGATTAATGGGATTGCTCTTTTTGCTGGCTACAGGGCTGCTTCTCGTGCCGCTGAAGACAATATTGCAAGCTGCACTTTGAATTCACATTTTTGTTATCGCCTTCGATCGTGCGCTCAAAATAGCTTGTCAAAACTTGAAGGCAGGCCAGTCGATTTCCCGGTAATAGTGGGTCATATTGTCGAACTTTCGCAGTTGTGCCTGGTGCACCAAAAATTCCTGCGGTGACTCTTCTAGCCAGTGTTTGTTGAGATCCTCAAAGGCTTGGCTCAGTCGATCGCCCTCCAGCCCCGAAATATCCCCAAAATAGCCCAGGGTGATGTGGGGCGTGAAGTAATATTGCTGCTCAATGCCGATCGCAATCACCTCCGGGTTTTGGTAGATTGCTCGTCGCACCTTGAGAATCCGATCGTAGGATTCTTCATCAGTCGGGGCCAAACAGACCGCCACCGCCCGCGTCATTACCATCAACCCCAACACCTGAAAGCGCACAGGTTGCCCGTGAGACAGCGCCGCACACTGCTGAAAACTTTGAGCCATGCGATCGCGCAGTTGCCCCTCAAAATCGGGATTTTCTTGCTTTGCATGGCGATAGGAGCCGTCCCAAATCAAATCTGCTAGCGTCAAGTGGAAACTCCCAGGAGGAACGGCCGCCAGCCGATCGCCACCCATCTTTTGTATCACTTGCGCTTGGTAAGTAGCCAGGCGATCGAACAGCGCCTTATTTTCGCTATCCTCCGCACCGCACGGTGTCACCACGGTGTAGCCCGGAAAATCACTCGCTTGCCAGCCCTGATCTGGCAACCGCTTAAACTTGGGCGACTCCTGAATGTGCTGCACCTGCGACCCGTAGGTTTCTGGAAGCGTCATCCGCATCACCCGATTGAGGTAGGTCTGATAGTTCTCGTCCAACTCGATCGCCTCGCCGTGAATCAACAATTTAGAAGTCCTTCCCTAATCTAGCGGTAAAGTGCCACTTTGCTAGTGGGAGATCTCAGCATTCCCTGCGGAGATAGAGCGAGTGGGGATCGGCTTAAGAAATCTTTAAGAAGCGCCTTCACCCCTAGATTCCAGAGGTTCAACCGTCTAGAGTCAAAGTCTAAATTCAGCGATCGCGATGCCGTTTGGGTCAATTCATCTATGCCAATTTATGTTTATTGGGGAGAAGACAATTTTGCTCTCACTCAGGCGGTCAAAGTTCTTCAGACACGATCGCTTGATCCTGACTGGGCAAGTTTCAATCTAGACAAAATTACGCCGGATCAGCCAGATTCGGTCCTGCAAGGTCTAAACCAAGCAATGACTTCTCCCTTTGGGTCGGGCGATCGTTTTGTTTGGCTGGTCGATACCCCTTTGATGCAGCGCTGCTCAGAAGAACTCTTGGCGCAACTCGATCTCACCTTGCCCATCCTCCCCAAAACTACAACGCTGCTGTTGACTGGGGCCAGCAAGCCCGACGGTCGCCTAAAATCGACCAAACTGCTGCAAAAATACGCTCAAATTCAAGAATTTTCCCCCATTCCACCCTGGAAGACAGACTTGCTGCTTCGACAGGTGCAAAAAGTCTCCCAAGACCTAGGGGTGAAGCTATCGAGCAGTGGAGCAAAATTTATCGTAGAAGCAGTAGGAAATGATACGCGACAACTCTATAGTGAATTAGAGAAAATACGGCTTTTTGCTGGAAACTCGAAAACCCCTGTGGGCGAGGCTACGATCGCCTCACTGATCACCACCACCAGCCAAAGCAGCCTGAAATTAGTCACAGCAATTTTAGAAGGCAAAACTGATCACGCCTTGGAACTCGTTCGTGATTTGCTACGTCAAAACGAACCTGCCATCAAAATTGCAGTCACCCTGATTAACCAGTTTCGTCAACGCCTCTGGATCAAGGTCATGGTAGAAGCGGGAGAACGAGACGAACGGACGATCGCCCAAGCCGCCGAACTCAACAACCCTAAAAAACTATATTTCTTACAAAAAGAATTGACTCAATGTTCGCTCTATCAACTTCAGCAAACTTTACCGCTTCTCCTCGAATTAGAATTCAGCTTAAAACGCGGGGCCGATGAAACGGCAACCCTCCAAACTAAGGCGATCGAACTGTGCCAAATCTTTGCTCCGCCCTCGAACTAATACCTGATCGGGTTGTTAAATAGAAGACAGAATACTCAGGAGATTTCTAGCAAACCAGTGGCCCGTTATCTTCGATTTCGCTCAGCCAGCTTGCGCTCTGCGACTTGGCTCAAGGCAAAGGCCGGAAGGTCATCTCTTTTTGAGAAATCGTCTAAATCTCCCTTGGGGTTTAGGCTTCGGCGACATTCCATCCACTGACTTAAGATAGCCCTTGCCCCATGACCAAAGTCACTTGACACTAAAACCAAATTTCTTGCAAATTTCTGGAACTTCTTTCACATAAAATAATTCATGAATCTTGAAACTCACCCGTGTGCTAGTTTGCGGAATGTCACACATCCTATGATGAACTGCGTTTTTCATTTTCCTTCTCAGCTAAATCGAGTCCTGGTGCGATCGCTAGCGATCACAACCCTTTCCACCCTGGGGCTACTCGCTGGGGTTACGCCAAATCTTTCTGGGCAGACTACTCATCTGTTCGACACGGCTGCCTATGCTCAAGATGAACCTGCCTTCAGCCGATACGTGAGAGCCGCGTTTGAAATTGAAAAACTCGGCGATCGCTCTTAGATCAAGTCAAGCAACTGACGGGTGGCAACGTCCCCAATAACGTCTGCTCTAGCATTTCTCAAGTGCCGTCTAATGTGCGAGATCAGGTCAAGGGCATTTGCGACAATTTTGCATCTCAGTCTATGTCGATCGCCCGCGACAAATATAAGCTCAGCCGTGACGAATTTAATAATTTTCAGCGGCAGAGCCAAAATCCTGAAATGCGATCGCGCATCGAAGCCGAAATCCGCAATCTTAATCTGCGCTAATTTGCCCACAAAAACCCTGGACACCGAAGGTTGGCTTGTCTGTCCAGGGTTGCCTGTGTGCTAGAGGTGGCAATTATTTTGATTCTAGGGTCAATTTCATCTGAGTTTCGGTGGCGATCGTCATCGCCTGCGACGAGCGAGGATTGACGGTCTGCATCTCTGTGGTGGAGGTGAGCGAAAAATTAGATACGGGAGGCAACAGGCGATCGAAGCGAACGAGGGTTTGCCCTTGCCCCGTAGAACTGAGGGATTTCAGGGTTACGTTTGCCCCCTTGGGCATTCCGGGGATATTTAACTGTTGAGCCTTAGCTTGTTGTTCAACGCCAATCCGCAGGGTTGCCGTACCCTCTTTGAGGCTGACTATCTCATAGGTTGCTATCTGGTTAAAGCGAATGCCATTCATCGTTATTGGCATTGCTACGCGCCATTTTGCACCCACCCCCACCGCTGCATCGGGGACGGGAGCCGAAAATTGATCCAATGACTGCGACATTTGATCCAACATTTGGCGGGTTCTATTGTCTACATCCTTAGGGATCACAAAACTACCAGATTTCGTTTGACCGCGATCGCTCACCACAAACGAACCATTTAACCCAGCCAATGGTTTGATCTGAGTGCGAATCTGATTCACCACCGCAGGCGGCAGGGTTGCGTCTGCGGTCACGTCTACATCGGTGTAACGAAATGAGTAATGAATATCACCATTGGGATCAACCTTGGTGACGATCGCTTCCATCTTGATCACCGTGGTAGGCAATTTTGAAGGAGCGATGGTTGTTTCCCCCGCTGACATCTTCATGCCCATATCGACGGTCATTGTGGCTGTTTCTTTTTGGTCTACCACTGGCTTAAAGCGCAGAGGTTTCAACGGCTGTGCGCCAGGGCTGATTAGCTCGACTTGCAGAGGTGCAGTAGTAGGCTTGAGAACTTGCGCCTGCTGAAGAGTTGGCTTTGCTATGGTGGGTAAAATCAAGGGCTTTGCTCCCACCCCTGTGGCGACGAACAGGATGCTTACAAAGAAAGCTTTTTTCATGGAAAAAATACGATGGGACGATTGAGTCGAGTTAGATTAGCCGACGATGGGGGCAGATACAATTCCTCTAGACTCCAGTTCGGAAGCAACCCGTAATATTAGCGCTTCATTATAAGGAGCGGCGATGATCTGCACTCCTAGGGCAATTGCCCCGATCGTTGAATCGGGACGGAAATAATTGGCAACCCAATGAATGAGAGCGGCTGAGTAAATATCCCCAAATTGGGACGGGTCAGCACTTCGACTCCATCTAGAGTCATGTATTCCTGCCCGATCAAAGGTGCAGAACAGGGAGTCGTCGGAGCCAGAATAATATCCACATTCTGGAAAACCTCCCGCACCCGATCGCGATACCATCGGCGAAATCGCTGGGCTTGCAAGTACCAGGTTCCAGGGATGAGACAGCCTGCCAGAAAGCGATCGCGCGTGCTGGGATCAAAATCTTGAGGACGGGTTCGCAAATCTTCTAAGTGCAAATTAGCACCCTCACAGGAGGTGATCACAAAGGCAGCAGCCCTGGCCCGATGGGCTTCTGGAATACTCACCCGCTGCGTTGCGCCCAATGCCTGAGCCACCGTTTCGACGGCTGCAAAAGCTTCGGGTTCTGCCCCGGCGGCAAAGTAGCCATCGGCGATCGCAATGCGTAGCCCTTCCGCTCCTCTGGATAGTTCTGGCAAGCATGGCTGGGGCGGACGTTTCGTACAAACGGGATCGGTGAGATCTTCCCCTTGCAGTACGTCAAACAGGGCGGCGAGATCACGGGTCGATCGGGCAAACCCTCCCACATGATCGAAACTACTCGAAAACAGGTAAGCCCCCGTTCTCGACAGTCGCCCATAGGTCGGCTTCAAGCCAAAAATTCCGCACAGTGCCGCTGGCACACGAATGGAGCCGTTGGTATCTGAACCGAGGGTGAGGGGAACTAAGCCAGCGGCGATCGCCGCTGCCGAGCCGCCCGAAGACCCACCCGCTACCCGATCGAGGTCGTGGGGATTGCGAACCGCACCGTAATGGGAATTTTCGGTGGTAAACCCGTAGGCATACTCATCCATATTCAAGCCACCGAGCAGAATGGCTCCCGCTTGTTTGAGCCGCCTCACCAGCACGGCATCTGTGGTAGCGGGGGGCTTCTCGGCATTAATTTTGGAGCCTGCCAGGGTCGTCACGCCTGCAATATCAAATAGATCCTTGACCGCAAACGGAACCCCCGCCAGCACACCAGCATCTTTGCCCTGGGCGATCGCCCAATCAACCCGCTCGGCATCATCGATTGCAGACTCCGCCAGAATCGTGGTGAAACAGTTGTAAGTTGGGTTATGTTTTGAGATGCGATCGAGGGCACTGAGAACGGTGGCTTTGGCGGAAACTTCGCCCGATCGCACGGATGCAGCAATTTGGGTAGCGTCTGAGGGGTTCATGGCTCAAACACCGGGGCAGCTTCGATGTCTTCAGAAAGCGGAAATTCTGTCACCAGTTGAGCGATCGCCTGAATGCGCTCAAAGTTTGCCACCACGCCAGCTTGATGCTCAGGCTGCAAGGGGAGGTTTACCACTGCCGCCACCAAATCTATATATTCAGCCACAGTCGGCTTCTTGTCGGTCATTCACTGATCTCCACACCACGCTTTTGTTGTTCTGTGCTCAAGTCAGGCTTTTTAGATAGGCCCTCCAGCCTCCCCATTGGGTGATTTCAGGCTGTCCCTCACATAAAAAAGGTTCGCCCAATACGCCCAGCACCTCCGCTCCGTCCGCCAGTTTCACTTTGCCAATGCAGAGACCAGGCGGTTCAGACATCAACAGGGTACTGACCCCCTCCACAGGAACCGCCCAAATTTCCACCGCCACCGCACTTCCCTCTTGAGTGACTTTGAGCATCGCAGGGTGACGATCGCCGATCGACCAGAGCCGATAGGCTGGCTCGGTCACGGCTTCTCTGACAAAAGTTGCCCCGATCGAGAGCAAGTTTCTATTGAGTGCTAGCCCTTTCATCAAAGTACCGTTGACCGCCAGATCGATCGTGTTTTCCATCGCACCTTGAGAAACGAAACTTTAGAAGATGGCTAATTTTAGGTTAGAAAATGAAAATATAGAGCACCTTTAGCACGCTTGCACCCTGGGGAAATCGTTTCTAGAACAAATCTGCCCTGCAAGTCCGTTCTGAAGCGACTCTTATCAGGGCTGCTTAAGGTAATTTACCAATGCCTGTAGCCCCAAACGGTAGCTATCGACACCAAAGCCACTAATTTGACCGATCGCTACCGAGGCAATGTAAGAATGGTGACGAAATGATTCTCGCCTGTAGATGTTGCTGAGGTGAACCTCTACGGTGGGGAGATTGACGGCAGCGATCGCATCTCTTAGGGCAACGCTGGTGTGGGTATATGCGCCCGCATTGATGAGAATGCCGTGGTGACGCTCTAGAGCGCCATGAATTTCGTCAATCAAAACGCCTTCAGAGTTTGATTGCAGAACTGAAACGGTCGCCTGCAACGATCGGGCTTCTTGATCGAGCTTCTGATTAATTTGTTCCAACGTGACTGAACCGTAGATCCCTGGCTCTCTTTTGCCTAAGAGGTTTAAGTTCGGCCCGTGGAGAACCAAAATACTATACAAAGAACTTGCCAGAACGAATTACCGACGACGTTGAGGATCGTTCACAGGGACTGGAATGGGTTCCATTTCTGGCTGTGCGTCTGGCCCAAGCAGTGCCTCAATAAGCCTGCGGGTCAACTCCTTTAGTTTTTCCAGCACCTTTTCAATGTAATCCATTGAATTGACAACTCCTTCGATATCACTGGGACTTCTGCGGGACTGAATCAAGCTTGAATCTGTAGAGAAATCAACCTTGAACTTACCAACACTTTACAGAAATATAACTAGATCTTAACAGAGAGAGACCGGAAAGCCAATGCCAACCCCTGTAAATTTTCCGATGCCTCTCTCCATAATAACGGATGATCCCCAGAGATCAAGTCCGATCGTCTGGGGCTAAAGGTTCAGTTAACAATCTGCGGCGCAGGAGATCGAGGGCGGTGCAAGCGCTGACTTGTCGAACCCAATCTCGCCCGCGCGCCCCAAATCGGTAGACAAAACTGGTAAGGTCTTGTTCGGTTGCCAGACCGATGTAAACCAATCCCACAGGTTTTGTGTCTGTGCCGCCTTCTGGTCCCGCAATGCCAGTGATGCTCAGCCCCCAGGTGGTGTTTAGACGCGATCGTACCCCTGCGGCCATTTGTTGGGCAACGCGATCGCTAACGGCTCCTTGCTCTGCCAACACTTGGGGGTCAACGCCGAGCCATTGTTCTTTGACAGCATTGTCGTAGGAAATGATGCCCCCCAAAAAGTAGCTAGAACTGCCTGGAACGCAGGTGAGCATCTGCCCCAAACCGCCTCCTGTGCAAGATTCGGCAACACTCAGCGTGGTTTGAGTAATTTTCAGCAAGTCACCCACGACGGAAGCCAATGATTCGTCATCGCTGCCATAGCAGTCTAAGCCACCAATTTGCAGAAGTTGCTGTTCGACGGGTTCGATGATTTGCCGCGCTGCTTCCTCGGAGGCGGCCTTGGCAGAAATTCTCAGTTTCACCTCACCAAAATTAGCGTAGGGTGCGACGGTGGGGTTTTCGAGATCAAAAAAGTCAGCTACCTTCTCTGCCAGAGACGATTCTGAAATTCCCCAGAACTTGAGCAAACGACTGACAATCATCGCCTGCCCCCATCCTTGCCCCTTTAGATAGGGCACAGCCGTCTGCTGCCACATCGCCTTCATCTCGATCGGCACCCCTGGAAACGTCAAGATCGTCAGGTTGGGTTGCGGCTGCCAGATCATACCTGGGGCAGTGCCCACAGGATTTTCGAGAATGGTTGCTCCTCTGGGAATTAGTGCCTGCTTGCGGTTGTTGTCGGTCATTTGCCGTCCGCGCTCTGCAAATTTCTGTTGGATATCAGCAATAATTTCTGGTTTCTCAATCAGAGGGGCGTTGAAAAAGCTGGCGATCGTTTCTGTCGTCAAATCATCTGGTGTCGGCCCCAACCCACCCGTAAAAATCAGGATTTGCGATCGCTCACAGGCGGTTGCGATCGCTTGCTTGAGACGATCGACATTATCGCCAACCACCGTTTGATAATAATGAGGAATGCCCAACTCGGCTAATTGTTGAGCCAAAAATTGGGCATTCGAGTTAAGAATATTGCCAAGCAGTAACTCAGTTCCGACACTAATAATTTCTGCACTCATAGAAAGCAGGGATAGGGGAAGGATGAAAGAGGAAGGAGGTCTAATATTTTGAGCAGGAAATCTCCTCAGGATGTGCTCTCAATCATTTTGCGGTAAATAAGCCCCAGAAAATCTCCTCAGTCTTCAGGTTCAGGTCTCTGAAGCATAAGCTAAAACAGCGCATTGACTTGTTTTTACAATCCTAAAAATTTCTTTTCCTCCTTCCTTCCTCTTTTTTCTCCCTTACCTTGCTGTTCGCCAAACCTGCCAACTAGTGACGCTCAACAAGACTGTTGCTGCTATGGCGTAGGTGAGTCCGCTTGGCATTCCGGACACGGCCAGGGCTAATGTGCCCACCCAGAGGGTGAGAGAGTAGATAAACAAGACCGCTAAGCGATGAGAAAGCCCCGCTTTGAGGAGTCGGTGATGCAGGTGGCGCTTGTCGGCGACGAAGGGAGACTTGCCGCGCCGGAGACGATCGAGAATGACGGCAGACATATCCAAGATCGGCACTGCCAAAATTACGTAGGGCAACAAGACCGCCACAGTGGTGACACTTTTTACCAGCCCAATGATTCCCACCCCGGCTAGGGTGAAGCCAATGAAATAGGCTCCCCCATCCCCCATAAAAATCTGGGCAGGGTTGAAGTTGTATCGCAAAAACCCTAGACTGCCGCCTGCAAGGGCAGCGGCGATTAGAGCGGCAGCAGGTTGTTGCATAAACAGGCAGGTAATCAGCATCACCACTGCGGCAATGCCAGAAACGCCGGCTGCTAAACCATCTAAGCCATCGATCCAGTTAATGGCGTTGGCCATGCCGACTAGCCAAATCACCGTAATTGGCAGGCTGATCCAATCTGCTAGGGGGAACAGCCCCGCCACTGGATTCGTCAAAAATTCAATCTGTACGCCGGCTTTCCAAGCGAGACTGGCCACGATCACCTGCAAGATTAGTCGAGTTTTGGGCGACAGGTTGAATAGGTCGTCCGCCAGCCCGATCAAAAAGAACGCAAGTCCACCGATCGTCACTCCCCAAACTTCGTACTCTTTGCCGGGAGGAAGGATGCCGAAGCCTCCTGTCCACCAGATGACCAGCAAAGCAGTCACCACACCAATGAAAATCGAAACTCCTCCCAAGCGCACCATCGGGCGTTGATGAACTTTGCGACCGTTTGGTAAATCGACTCGCCCGCTACGAAGACCGATTTTTTGATGATCGGGGTCATCCAGAGGACAACCAGAGCGGAAACGAAGAACGCTAGGACGTGATACAACTGAAAGGGCATCTGAAATCGCAGTTAGGATGGACAGTAGTTGTCAGGCAGAGTCTACTACATTTCAGATGATACTAAGCAAAGAATTATTAAGCGCAATCAATTTGAGAGATTAATCAAAAACTTTAAGCGTGAATTTTGGTGAGCACCGTAAAGTTATTGCGTTTGGCTGCCTGAATGCTATAAAAGGCATCCACGATGGATGCCTTTACCCTCTCCTAAGCTCAGAGTGGCTCTCCGGAGGATCTTGTTAAACCATTGCGGGTACGGACGCTTTCAGATGGGGATAGAGGGGGAAGCGATCGCACAAAGTTGCTACCCGTTGCCGGCAGGTTTGAGCCACTGCTTCATCTTCAGGCGCAAGCAGACGATCGGCAATGATGTTTGCAATCTCCGTGAATTCTGTCGTGCCCATGCCACGGGTGGTCATCGCGGGCGAGCCGAGCCTTAGACCACTGGTGACAAAGGGTGATTCAGGATCGAAGGGAACCGTATTTTTGTTAGCGGTGATGTGTACGCCACTCACTAATTGATCGGCCAATTTGCCCGTCATGGAAATCGATCGTAGATCAACCAGCATCAAGTGATTGTCGGTTCCCCGGACACAATTTTGAACTGTCGATTTTGAAGCTGAGTAGCTAGCGCTCTAGCATTTGCGATCACTTGACCCGAATAGGTTTTAAATTCTGGCTTTAGCGCTTCTCCAAAGGCGACCGCTTTGGCGGCGATCACATGCTCTAGGGGGCCGCCCTGCGAACCAGGAAACACCGCTTTATCGAGTTGTTTGCCCAGTTCAGCATCGCGGGTAAGAATCAAGCCGCCTCTGGGGCCGCGTAAAGTTTTGTGGGTGGTGGTGGTGACGACATCACAGAAGGGAATGGGGTTGGGGTGATGCCCGGTGGCTACCAAACCAGCGACGTGGGCGATATCTGCCAATAGATAAGCGCCAATTTCGTCGGCGATCGCTCTAAACTTGTCAAACTGAATCAGTCGTGGGTAGGCAGAATAGCCGCAAATTAACAGCTTGGGGCGATGCTTGAGTGCCAGATCGCGAATCTGGTCATAGTCGAGTTGCTCGGTTGCTTGGCTGACTCCGTAGTGCTGCACGTTGAACCATTTGCCCGAAAAGTTGACGGGTGAGCCGTGGGTAAGGTGGCCACCATGGGACAAATCCATCCCCATAATGGTGTCACCGGGTTTGAGCAACGAGAGAAACACGGCGAAATTTGCCTGCGCTCCAGAATGGGGTTGGACGTTGGCGTGGGCGGCTCCAAATAATTGCTTGGCCCGATCGATGGCCAACTGTTCAACGCGATCGACAAATTCACAGCCGCCGTAGTAGCGCTTAGAGGGTAAGCCTTCTGCATATTTATTCGTCAGCACAGAACCTTGGGCCGCCATCACCGCCGCCGATGTAAAGTTCTCGCTGGCAATCAGTTCGAGGTGATCCTGTTGGCGTTGTAGCTCCTGCTGGATCATTTCCGCAATGGCTGGATCAGTCTTTGCCAAAAAGTCTGAGTTGGTCTGAGTCACAGAGCAAATTCCTATATAAGTTTTGGGTACGGCGCTGTTGATTGTGTAGACGTTTCCTGAGCGATCGATTGTAGCGTCGATCGCCAAAGACTTGAAGCAGTCGGGCGTTAAGTTCAGAGAAAATTCTCAACTTTTAGGCAATTTGTAGGGCTTGCCCAAAGGTCTTAGGAATCGGCGAGTTAATCCTGTCTTACCCGCCAGGTTTCGACTCTGCTCAACCTTCAACCGTGGAGGATTGAGCGGAGCCAAAGCCCGATTCACGGGTCTTTTATTTTCATGGAAACCCCTTAGGTTCAGTTAGCGGTGAGTTCTTCCAGGGTTTTGTCAACTAGCTTTTGTGAATAGCGTTTTGCATCACTTTCGTCTTTTCTAGTTCGTCTTTTAGCTAAACCCGTTCTACCCAATGTCACGATCGTAGTAGTTGCAATATCCACAGGCACGGTATACTCCACGGAGTAAACAGACAGAGAAGGCAATGGTAGCGGTAGCAATTCTGGCGGCGGGGCGTGGGACACGCATGAAATCGGACTTGCCGAAAGTTCTCCATCGCCTAGGGGGGCGATCGTTAGTCGAGCGAGTGTTAGACAGTGCGGCACAGGTCAATCCTTTACGGCGGTTGGTGATCGTGGGCTACCGGGGTGACTCTGTACGCGAGTCTCTGGCGGCGCGATCGGGTCTAGAATTTGTCGAACAGCCAGAACAATTGGGCACGGGGCACGCGATCCAGCAATTGCTGCCTTCTCTCAAAGGCTTTGAAGGCGATTTGTTGGTGCTCAATGGCGATGTGCCCCTGCTGCGACCCCAAACCCTGCAACTGTTGATCAAAACTCACCAAGACAACGGCAACGCTGCAACAATTTTGACGGCTCAAGTGCCCAACCCCAAGGGCTATGGGCGAGTTTTTTGTGATGGCAACAATGTGCTAACTCAGATTGTCGAAGATCGCGATTGTAGCCAAGCTCAAAAGCAAAATCGCCGTGTGAATGCTGGAATTTATTGTTTCCGATGGTCAGATTTATCAGAAGTTTTGCCCAAGCTAACGAGCCGCAATGAGCAGCAAGAATATTATCTGACCGATGCCGTCAATTATCTCAACCCAGTGATGACGGTGGATGTCGAAGATTATCAGGAGATTTTGGGAATTAACGATCGCAAACAACTAGCCACTGCCTACAGCATTCTGCAAACGCGCATCAAAGATGACTGGATGGCCCAGGGGGTAACGTTGATCGATCCAGATAGCATTACGATCGACGATACTGTCGTCCTTCAACCCGATGTGGTGATCGAGCCGCAAACCCATCTGCGCGGCCAGACGATCGTGCAGGCGAGAAGCCACATCGGCCCTGGTAGCCTGATTGAGAACAGTCAGATTGGTGAAGATACGGCGATTTTGTTTTCAGTCGTCCGAGATAGCGTCGTGAAATCGGGTTCTACGATCGGACCCTACGCCCATCTCAAAGGCCATGCTGAAGTCGGCGCTCACTGTCGGATTGGCAACTTTGTGGAGTTAAAAAATACGACAATCGGCGATCGTACCAACGTGGCCCACCTATCCTATTTGGGCGATGCCACGATCGGGACAAAAGCCAATATCGGCGGCGGCACGATCACGGCCAACTACGACGGTGTGAAAAAACACCGCACCCTGATTGGCGATCGCAGCAAAACGGGAGTTAACAATTCTCTCATCGCTCCGTTGGTCATTGGCGAAGACGTAACGATCGCCGCAGGCTCCACCATCCACGAAGATCTGCCCAACGATTGTTTGGCGATCGCCCGCGCTCGCCAAGTTGTCAAACTCGGCTGGCGACTAAAATCGCAGACTGAAAACAAATGAGGGGTTGCCCTTGGCGCTATAGGAGAGGGATGAAATATGGGCAACCACAGGGGAGATTGCCCCACCCTCCGAATCGGGGGCAGTTTCAGCACGGTTGATTTTGAAGGACAAAGAGAGCCAAAGGAACCCTCACAACATGCTTATTTCTCTTCCTTCCCAAGACTGATGCCGCAGCCCACTAGGAGATCGATCGTGCCCTTTGCAAAATCCCCCGAATCTGCACCGCGACGGCATCTGTCTGTTCTACCATAGCCAAATGCCCACACTCTGGAATCTCAAATACATTCTCGCCACAGTCGCCAAACGAGCGATGAAAGCTGGCTAAATGACGCACATATTTTGGCTCCATAATCGGATCGCTCGACCCAGCAATGAAATAAATCGGCTGCTGGAGTCGAGCCACCACCTGGGGCAACCGATGCACCTCAGCTTCCGTCGTCGAATCTAGCAACGTGCCCAAAGCCGCTTCTGGGTCAGCGATTACAAAGTCAATCAACCGTTGTTTAGCCCAAGAACGGGCGATCGCCGTCGCCACACTTGCCCGAATGAAGAGCAAATCGATCAACGGCACATGGCACAGCCAACGCGGACGCATTCTGACAATCTGTTGCCCCGCACTACGAAATCGCTCAAACTCTTCCTTGAGATAAATTCCGCCACCCGCATTCATGCAAATCACGCCTTTGACGCGATCGCCCATCTCGTCCGCCGCCCACAGCGCAATACTGCCGCCCAACGAGTGCCCCACCAACCAAACATTTTTGAGGTTGAGCGTCTCCAGCAAAATGCCTAAGTCTTTCGCATAGTCCTGAAGACTATATCCACTAGGAGCCTGAAGCGTCATCGTGGTGCAAGTCTCAGCGCTGGACTGCACCTCTAAGGGCAGTTGAGTAACTTGGCAGGGCTGAGAATCGCCAAACCCTCGCAGATCATAGGCTAGGCACTGGTGATCGATCGCCAACTTTTCAGTCAAAGGTTTCCAGTAGCTGCGACTCAAGAGCCAGCCGTGGACAAAAACCAAAACCTCAGATGAATCGGTGGGAGCCGTCAAATCATAACGGTGTGGCACTCCCAAAACATTGATGGTAGGCATCCTTCCATCCTACCGTGAAGAAGTTCTCAAAGATTTGAGTTTTTAGAGTCCAATTCCATCTTGGGCTTTAGATTGGCGATTTTAGAGCCTAAAACCCTGATGGAAGGAAGACTTTGAAGCAGCCTCGATCGCACTCATTCTTTAGTCTTTAGATTGATCTAAGCTTTGCAAAAGGGCGATGCTGAACTCACGGAAAAATAGAATCTCCCCTGATCCGGAGGCTTCGACTGTGCTTAACTCACTGGCAGGTGAAAGACTAAAAGCAGAGGCAAAATGTTGCTCAAAATGTTGCTCAAAAATTGCCCTAAAATCGCCGCCCTAGAAGCCTCTGCTTCATTCCCTCTGCAATTTTTTGCCCCAAATATTCAGGAATTAAGCTCTCATTTGGGCCCAACAGGTAAAGAATCAACCGCGTTCGCCCACGCCACACTAGCAAATTAGCATTCACCACCAGCAGATCTTCCTGCCAGATCGCATACATGACTTTGTAGAAAAGCCCCGGCTGGTTGTCGGCTTCGATCAGCAGAGCAGGCAGATGAAAAACCGGATCGACGTAAAACTCGGTTTCGACCTGCTCCAATCCTGCATCCAAATTAAACTCGACCGCCAACATTTCCTCTACTTCAAACCGACCCGCCAGCGCCTCGCGAATCGCCCGACAGACATTTTCTGAAGTTTTGTCTGTCAGCGCTTTACCACTGCGAGACACAATTAGCTTAATAAACACCAGCATGGGCGGGTAAATTTGCCCATATAAGCTGAGGCTGTGAATCGTCAGACCGTAGGCCGCCAAAACCCCAAAAATATCACTCAACAAAAAAGACTGGTTGCGATAAGAAAAATGAAGCGCACTTTTACTACCTTCAGCCTTTAGCTCGATCACTGCTTGTCTAGTTTTGTAAAGCTGATAGGCAAGTCGAAGATTTTGAAGCTGAATCTCGCTGCTGACAAATTGCTCATAGAATTGGGGAAACGCTCGGTTGAAGCGCTTGAGCAATTCTAATGTTGTTGGTTTTAGACCCAGAGCCATAGGTTGTGAAGAGGGAACTTGCGCGTGGAGCCGAAGTTGTGAAAGGGGCAAAAGCATTGAAAGCAGAGCGCGATCGTCGTCCGTGGTCGAAGCAACTGAAGCCTTTCTATGCCAAATTTGATATTGATAATATCTTTTTAATGGTGAAATCGAGTGCTGAGTCCATTTGCTACCTGAACGAATGCCTGAGAGAATGACAAAGCGAGAGAATCTGAGAGATATACTAGCTAATACTGCTTCAACCTTTATTACCTCCACCACGCTTGCATGGGTTTTTGGAAAAGCTTATTCAGTGGTTCTGATGCCCCTGCTGCCGCCAAGGCAGCTCCATTAGAAAGATATGTTGCTGACGGTAGCGACGATCGTGCCAATCGCATTTTCTTTAGCACCGAACGGGAAATTGACCTGTACGAGCTAGAAGAACTGTGTGACGCGGTAGGATGGTCGCGTCGTCCATTGCGAAAGGTCAAAAAAGCTATTCAACACAGCTTTTTGGTGGTTTCCATGTGGGAACAACGGGGGGTTCAACGTCGGTTGATTGGGTTTTCCCGCGCCACCTCAGACCACGCCTTCAACGCCACCATTTGGGATGTTGTCGTTCATCCTGACTTTCAGGGGAAGGGGATGGGCAAAGCTCTGATGAAGTTCATGATCAAAAAGCTACGAAGCGAAGACATTAGCAACATTACTTTGTTTGCTGACCCCCATGTGGTGAACTTCTACCGAAATCTGGGCTTCATGTCTGATCCAGAAGGGATCAAAGGAATGTTTTGGTATCCTGACTAACTCAAAGTTCCCCAGTCAAGAGTGGGGAAACACGTCAGGGGAAGAAATTTTTGTCAGCCGACCAACCTGGACTGTTGGCTCCATTGCTCTACCTCAGCAAAGGTGGGGCACAGATCTCGTCGTTGAAGGTTAGAAACTTGCAGCCTCAAGATTTGCCGATGGAGTCTGTCTAGCGGCATTTGCCCCAGATGCTCTGGGGAGGCAATTCCCGCATGGAGAAGTAACCCGCAGTAGCGACACCCCACGGTTGGGATTCTAGCCAAGTCTGCCAGGGCAACCCACTTGTTGACGTGTTTGATATGAATTTGTAACTGGCTAGACAGATGGGTGCGGCTTTGGAGGGTTTTGCCCTGTTTTAAGAGTTCTAGGGTGGTGTGAATGCCACAAGCCGCTAGTTTAGCTTGATCTTCGGGACTGAGACCGGGTAGCTGGTCGATCGACCAATCTGCCGATGAAATGCCCTTGATTTTGGGCGGTTGCCCCTGAAACGAGTGAGAAAGCCGCCTCGGATTGGTTGCCACAGATTTTCTCGCGATTGATTTAAAGAGTTGCAGGAGATTGAGATTGTGGGTCGATCGTCAAAGGGCAGTGCTTAGGGATTTTCTAGTTTAACTGACTTTTGGATGGGGCGAGAGGGTCGATCGTCAGCAGGGGAATCGATCGCAATCTTTAAAGTGTTTAAGCTGTGTCAGCAAAAACCAGGCTATACTGTCGATGGTATGCCGACGGGATGTAGCGCAGCTTGGTAGCGCGCCTGCTTTGGGAGCAGGATGCCGCAGGTTCGAATCCTGTCATCCCGATTGATTCAAGATAGAAAAAACAATCTCCTGAAACCGTTTTAAGGGGTTGGTTTCAGGAGACCTTCGATCGTGAAGCGGTTTGTGAACTGGTAGGGGCCGCCCTGTCGTGCCCTCCTAACCATTGGTAGCATTTTGACTGACTTGTCAATAACAGCTCTGACAGGGAGGGGCGATGTGTCGTGGGTTGAGCGAAGCCGAAACCCACTGGATAATGGAGTGCTATGCAGCCCCAAACCAAGTCATATCCAGGTTTCAGGGCTGCTGTTTTCTAACTCAACGCGAAGGGAGAGTTTAGGTGGCCAGCTTAACGACGATCGGCGCATCTGAGACCTTCAAATTTAACTGATTCAGACTGGAGTAGCTCCCCGTCGGGTCGATCGATTGATTGGTCAAGTAAGTCGTCGCCTGTCGAATCGAACCCTCAAAATTTAGCGTCACCGACTGGCTCACATCAGCATCGGTGCTGATAGTCTGTAACCACAACACTAAGTAAAACTCTCCGTTACTCTTTTGTAAGAGGGTGTGGTGGACGTTTTCGGTATTTCCGGTCATGCTGTAGCTCAATGCCCCAGATGCCGTGCTGCCCCCTGTGTCGTTGAGGAGATACGTCAGGTTTCTCAAGGCATAGAAGGCGGGCTTGGGAGTGCCATCCGCTCGAATCAGCCCAAAACTGCTTTCTTGCTCTGCTCTGGCCCACTCATCCATCAGTTCGTAGAGAAAAGTGCGCTTGATCCCTTGGTTGAAAGACTCCAGAAATAATCTGGGAATATATTTGGCAGCCACCTGCTCGGAAACGCCCTTCTGACGGGTCGTGTCTGTGATGGCATTGTGCCATCCGGTTTCGGTAACGACGATCGGCTTGTCTCCAGAGATCAACCGCGTTTGGGGCATCCAGCGCCAGTCAAAATCCTGGGTGGGCAGGTTTCCCCCCGCGTAGCTATGCATATTGCCGCCATCAATCACCGACGCGAGTGAACCCAATTTCGCCCCGTATTCTGGAATCGCCATCGATGGGGCCAACACGGAGATAGAAGCCGTTGCAGAATTTTGCTTGATAGCGTTGTATAAGTCAGTCTGATACTCACGCACCCCCTCCGGAAACGGTTTGCCCTTGTAGGTGAGTTCAGGATTTACATCCCACTCGTTGGGGCCTTCAACTGCCTCAACAGAGGGCAACACTTTCTGGAGTATCTCGACGGCATTGGCGGGGGTGATTCCATCGCGAGGGTCCATCACGAGGGTCGATCGCACCCCAAACTGAGCCAGTCGATTGAGTTTCTCAAACAGCCCTGGGTCGTTGCCGCCATCTCGAATGTGACGAATCCCCAGTTCTCGTAGTCGAGGCTCTACTACATCGCTGTAGCGCCCATAGCTGGTATCGGTATAGCGTAGATGGGTGGCGATGCCGATCGAGTCGATAAATGAATCAGCACTTTTTGCTATTTCTGATTCGCTGCGGCTGCCCGCCACGATCGTCGTATTTAAGGGAGAAAGCCGGCTTTGGGGAACGATTTCCTTCTGCTGACTGGGGCTTGACCACAGCAGTTTGGCGACAGCGTGCCCTCCGTTTTCACGATATTCCAGCTTGAGGTCATACTTTTGCCCAGCGACGAGGGCGATCGTTCCGCTCTCTTCTGTGACGGCGTGATCTGCCCAATGGTCGATGAGTAATTGATGATTGACCCACAGCCGCACCCCATCGTCTGAGTGAGTATAGAAGCGATAGGTTTCTGAGTGATCCGCCTGCACTTGCCCCGTCCAACGGGCTGAGAAGGTGTCTGGGGAAATCTGCTCGCTGGGCGCACCATAGACCCAATCGAAGTCGATCGTGGCATCAATGCGAACCAGTTTAGAATCGGTCAAGTCATCGCGATCGAAGTATTCGGCGGTCAATCCCGTCATCCCTAGGGGAGATGAACTGGAAGCAGAATTTTGACTAAGGTTAGGTGAGCTTAAAGCCAAGGAATTGGTAGTGGGAATCGCGATCGAACTGGAGTCAGAGGAATAGCTTTGTAGGCTGTTATCCGTCTGAGCACCGGGATTGAGATTTAACACTAAGCTTGTCCTCTTGAAAGGTTTTCTAAGCCGAGTCTCTAAGGGGAACCTTTGAGCAATGGCAATCAAGGCTTCTGCCAAAAGCCTCAAAGAATTTAACACAGTGTATTTTTCGATCCGCAACGCAATTCGATAAGCACGTAACTACGGCAATTCTTAATCTCTAAACTTGCAACCCCTGACTCAGGGGTGTTTTGGTAGGCAAAACCGCGCGATCGACTCAACAGCCGTTCTAACTTGCTGTTGCCCAATACGATCGATGGGTTGCCAGAATGACCGATGCAGACAGAAAATGTAACAGTTTGCAACGTATAATCAAACCAAGAAACTGCAAAGAAATCAATCTAAAGAGACGACATGCGTGTTGCGATTGCTGGCGGAGGTCTGGCGGGCCTGTCCTGTGCTAAATATTTGGTCGATGCGGGGCATACCCCGATCGTCTTGGAGAGCCGTGATGTATTGGGCGGGCTGGTTGCCGCTTGGAAAGACGAAGACGGAGACTGGTATGAGACGGGGCTGCACGCTTTTTTTGGGGCGTACCCCAATATGCTGCAATTGATGGGCGAGTTGGATATTCTCGATCGCCTGCAATGGAAAGAACACGCCCTGATTTTCAATCAGCCCGAAAAGCCTGAAACCTATTCGTATTTCAGCGTTCCAGACATTCCTGCGCCCTTCCATATCGTTGCGTCGATTCTGAAGAACAATGACATGCTGACCTGGGAGCAGAAAATTCGCTTTGCGATCGGGCTTTGGCCCGGTGTCTTGCGGGGGCAGAAGTATGTCGAAGATATGGACAAATACAGCCTACGAGAATGGCTAGAACGTCAAGGAGTCGGTGAGCGAGTCACTTCTGATATCTTCATTGCGGCGGCAAAAGCGCTTACGTTTATCAATCCCGAAGATGTCTCAGCGACGATCATTCTGACTGCCCTGAATAAATTTTTGCAGCAGCGATACGGGTCAAAAATCGCCTTTTTAGATGGCGCACCGCCAGAGCGATTGTGTCAGCCGATCGTAGATCACATTCTGGCTAACGGCGGACAAGTGCATCTGAAAAAGCCCCTCAAGCAAATCTTACTCAACGAAGACAAGACGGTTAGAGGGTTTTTAGTTCGCGGTCTAGACGGCGCACCTGACGAAGTGATCACCGCCGATCGCTATGTTTCTGCGCTACCCGTGGATGTGATGAAAGTCTTGATGCCACAGCCGTGGAAAGAACTGCCATTTTTCCAGAAACTTGAAGGTCTGGAAGGCGTTCCTGTGATCAATTTGCACCTGTGGTTCGATCGCAAACTGACCGATATCGATCACCTGCTTTTCTCGCGATCGGATCTCCTGAGTGTCTATGCAGACATGAGCAATACCTGCAAGACCTACGCTGACCCCGATCGCTCAATGCTAGAAATCGTTTTAGCCCCCGCCAAAGATTGGATCGACCAGTCTGACGAAGCCATCATCGCCGCCACCCTGAAAGAACTAGAGCGGCTCTTTCCGCATCATTTGACGGGGGAAGACCCTGCCAAACTGCGAAAATATAAAGTCGTGAAAACGCCCCGATCGACCTATCTTGCGTCTCCCGGTCGTCAGGCATACCGCCCTTCCCAGGAAACACCGATCGACAACTTCTACCTTTCGGCGGCCTATACGATGCAACAGTATCTTGGGAGTATGGAAGGAGCCATTCTTTCTGGTAAGCTGACAGCGCAGGCAATTACGAACGCGCCTGTCACGACTGCCCCTGAGCCGCCCAGGTTAGTCACAACTCCCTAGCAATTCGCGCTTTGTCAACCTTCCAGACTGCATCAGAATGCTGCAATTGCCCGAACCAACTACTTCCTGCATGAGAACATTGGCTTCCGTGGAAGAAGCCTACGAACACTGTCGCCTCCTCATGGCGCATTATTCCAAAACGTTCTACATAGGTTCGCTTTTGATGCCGAAGGCGAAACGTCGGGCGATCTGGGCGATCTACATGTGGTGTCGCCGCACCGACGAACTGGTAGATGGCCCCAACGCCAACCAGACCACCAACGAAACCCTGGATCAATGGGAGCGACGGCTGGAAGCCATTTTTGCTGGGCATCCCCACGATGACCTGGATGTGGCCTTAGTCGATACGATCGAGCACTTCCCCCTCGACATCCAGCCCTTTAGAGACATGATTGCCGGGCAGCAGATGGATCTGTATCGCAGTCGCTACGAAACCTTTGAAGAACTCTATCTTTATTGCTATCGAGTCGCGGGGACGGTAGGGCTAATGTCTACCGCCGTAATGGGGGTTGCGTCTCCTCGATCGACGGCTCCCTGGCATCAGCCCGAAACGACCCGCAGCGCCATTGACGACGCGATCGCTCTGGGCATCGCCAAACAACTGACTAATATTCTGCGCGATGTCGGCGAAGATGCCCGTCGAGGTCGCATCTATCTGCCGCTCGCAGATTTGGCGCTGTTTAACTACACCGAAGACGACTTGCTGAAAGGAGTGGTGGACGATCGCTGGCGTGCTCTGATGCAGTTCCAGATCCAACGGGCGCGCAAGTTCTATCTGCAAGCCGAAAGTGGCATCGGTGCGCTCAATGAAGATGCTCGATTACCCGTGTGGTCGGCGTTGATGCTCTACAGTCAGATTTTGAATGTGATCGAACGCAACGACTACAACAACTTTACCCAGCGAGCCTATGTGCCAGGTGGCAAGAAATTGGCCGCCTTGCCGATCGCTTGGCTTAGATCCAAGGTCTTATAGAACGAAAACCTCTGACATGGATACTTCTCAGCGCGATCGCCCCCCTGTGCTGCCCAAACAATCTCTGTTCGCTAAAGCATTCCACTGGGTCAATGTGGTGAGTTTGTCAATTATGTTGACGAGCGGACTGCAAATTTATAACGCCAACCCGGTGTTTGGCGGGCGGGCTGGTCTAGATGTGCCGCCGATTTTTTTGCTAGGAGGCTGGCTGGCAGGCGGGCGAGACTGGCACTTTTTTGGCATGTGGCTATTTTCGCTGAATCTGCTGAGTTATGGCGGTTACATTTTGCTCAGTCGGCGTTGGAAGCATCGCTTTGTCGGCTCGTCTGATTTCAAGGCCCTCCAAATTGGCAAAAACCCCAAACGCAAAGCCTACGCCTGGCATCGCATTATATACACCGCGATCGTGCCCGTTCTGCTGCTCTCAATTTTGAGCGGTATGGGGATGTATAAACCGGCTCAGCTTCCCTGGATTGTGGACATGTTTGGCGATTGGCAATCGATGCGAGTGGTGCATTTTATGACCGTGCCGATCGCGATTGGGTTTGCGATCGTCCATTCTTTGCTAGCCCTCAAAGTTGGCGGCTCTCCGCTCATTGAATCGATGTTTTGGCGCAGGTTGAAGACTGAGGAATGAATAGAATGCAGTCGCTAAATCGTCGCCAATTTTTGCAAGCCGCTGGGCTGTCAGGAGGTAGCTTTTTGCTGGGGGGCTGTGCGCTGAGTCCGCTTTCTGATCTGGTTGGCATCGTGTCTGAGCCGCTCAATCAGCGTGTCGAAGAACTGTTGCTCAAGCCTCAAACTCCCGTCCCTGAGTTTGCGATCGCCCATATTGAACCCAGCAAGCTAATTGTCAACACCTTTGGCTTTACCCCAGAAATCGACCCAGAAGCATTCCGGTTGACGATCGACGGCGCAGTCAATCAGCCGTTGCAACTCAGCCTGAAGGAGATCTACCAACTGCCGTTTACATCAATGGTGATTCGTCATGTGTGTGTCGAAGGGTGGGCGGCGATCGTCCAGTGGGGTGGCGTGCGGCTGCGCGATCTGATCGCCCTAGCTCAACCCAAATCAGAGGTGCGCTATGCCTATTTTCAGTCTGCCGATCGCTACTACGAAAGCTGGGATTTGCGATCGTGTTTGCACCCTCAAACCTTGATGGCGTATCAGAAAATGGCGAGAGGATCACGATCGACTATGGAGCCCCACTGCGGTTGTGTGCACCGATCAAACTTGGCTACAAACAAAGTAAATGGGTGACTCGAATCACCCTCACCGGCAGCCTGTTTCCGCGCAAGGGCTACTGGGAAGATCAGGGCTATGAGTGGTTTGCTGGGCTGTAATCGCCCCTGATGGGTCTACTCAGGAGACCTCGGCCCTTGAAGATGTGAGGGCAAAAGTCCAGTCGTCGAACTGACGTTAACCAAGGAATGCTATTCTCGCTGATCCCTTATACTTTGCATATTGTATATTTTTTGTTATGAACGTCCTACTTTTATATCCGCTCTTTCCCAAAAGCTTTTGGTCATTCGAGAAAACCCTGGCTCTGCTCGATCGCAAAGCCATGTTGCCTCCCCTCGGCCTCGTCACCGTTGCCGCGATGTTGCCCCAGACCTGGGGCTTTAAGCTCGTCGATCGCAACATCCGCTCCGTGACCGAAGCAGAATGGGAATGGGCAGATTTGGTGATTCTCTCGGCGATGATCGTCCAAAAAGACGATCTGCTGGCCCAAGTGCGAGAGGCGAAACGTCGCGGCAAATTGGCTGCCGTGGGCGGCCCCTACCCCACTGCTCTGCCCGAAGAAGCCAAATTAGCAGGGGCAGACTTTCTGATTTTGGATGAAGGCGAAATTACGCTGCCGATGTTTGTGGCGGCAATTGCGGCCGGCGATCGGACGGGCATCTTTCGATCGGACGGCGTGAAGCCAGATGTCACCCAAACGCCCATTCCTCGCTTTGACCTGCTAGAGTTTGATGCCTACGCCGAAATGTCGGTGCAATTTTCTCGTGGCTGCCCCTTCCAGTGCGAATTCTGCGACATCATCGTCCTATACGGGCGCAAACCTCGCACCAAAACTCCTGGACAACTGCTCGCAGAACTCGATCGCCTCTACGAATTGGGCTGGCGGCGCAGTATTTTTATGGTCGATGACAATTTCATCGGCAACAAGCGCAACGTCAAATTGTTTCTCAAAGAGCTTCACCCCTGGATGGTCGAGCATCAATATCCCTTCTCCTTTGCCACCGAGGCATCCGTTGATCTGGCGCAGGATCAAGACTTGATGGATGCCATGGTGCTGTGCAACTTTGGGGCGGTCTTTTTGGGCATCGAAACCCCAGACGAAGAAAGTCTCGCCCTGACCCAGAAGCACCAGAATACGAGGGATTCTCTTACAGATGCGGTCAACAAAATTACGCGCACAGGTTTGCGAGTGATGGCTGGCTTCATTATCGGGTTTGATGGTGAAAAAGCAGGAGCCGGGGCGAGAATTGTGCGCTTTGTTGAGCAGACGGCGATCCCTACGGCATTGTTTAGTATGTTGCAGGCCTTGCCCGATACGGCGCTCTGGCATCGTCTCGAAAAAGAAGGACGGCTCCGCAGCAAGTCTGCCAACATCAACCAAACGACTTTGATGAACTATGTGCCCACTCGCCCCCTTGAGGAGATTGCCCAAGAGTATGTCGAAGCCTTTTGGGAACTCTATGACCCTGAAAAGTTTCTCGATCGCGCCTACCGTCACTACCGTCTGCTCGGAGAGGCAACCTACCCCAACAAAGGACGATCGACGCAGAAGAATGTCAGTTGGGTGGTGATCCGGGCGTTGCTGACGATTTGCTGGCGGCAGGGGGTGATTCGCAAGACCCGTTGGCAGTTTTGGCGCAACCTAGTTAGCATGTATCGTCACAATCGAGGTGGCATCAGCAGTTATCTTTCGGTCTGTGCCCAAATCGAGCACTTTGTCGAATATCGACAAATTGTCCGAGATGAGATTGGGGCGCAGGTGGCGGAGTTTTTGCAGCAGAAGGAGCATGTAGAGTCAGCCGTGGTGAAGGTTTGACGACGACGAAGGATTGTGGATTCAATCACTGCGGAAATTGCATCTGCTTGGATGACCCTCCTCGAGAAGTGGGGCAAGTCCAGGTTTTATTTAATCCTCGATTCTAAATCCTCGACTTCGAGAGCACTCGCAATGGGCAAGGTGCAATTTCTAGAAGGTGAGAAAAAAGCATCAACGACTTAGGAAGGTGGATTCAATCATTCCGTCCACTGCAAAGTTGTCTCGCCCTCACCCCAGCCCTCTCCCAAGCGGGGAGAG
>JAAUOZ010000327.1 GCA_012034655.1 Leptolyngbyaceae cyanobacterium CSU_1_3
AACTACACTACCTCAAGCGTCTTAAAGTCGGAAAATTTAATTTTTAGCGCCATATACAGTCGTACCTTTAGGTTATTTTCTGAAGAACTCTAATCATTCCATCCACTGCAAGGCTGTCTTGCCCCTCACCCCAGCCCTCTCCCAAGTTGGGAGCGGGAGGAGGAGTCCGGTTCCCCTGCTCCCAAGTTGGGAGCAGGGGTTAGGGGATGAGGGCGAAGATCTCCAGCATTGATCAATCCACATTCCTTAGCACTCAAAACTTAACATGCAGACAAACAGGAAGGCATAACCCCCTTTTGGTAGGATTGTAAACTGAGAGCGCCATTCAAACGGGCGCAATATCAGCAGTTGGAGGACTTAACTTCGTGGAAAACACGCTGGGTTTAGAGATTATTGAAGTGGTTGAGCAGGCTGCGGTAGCCTCCGCTCGCTGGATGGGTAAGGGCGATAAAAACATGGCTGACCATGTGGCCGTCGAAGCCATGCGGGAGCGGATGAACAAAATTTACATGCGGGGGCGCATCGTGATCGGAGAAGGGGAACGTGACGACGCACCCATGCTCTATATCGGCGAAGAAGTAGGCGTTTGTACGCAAGAAGATGCTAAAAACTTCTGCAACCCCGATGAATTGGTCGAAATTGACATCGCCGTTGACCCCTGCGAAGGCACAAACCTTTGCGCCTATGGGCAGCCGGGTTCGATGGCTGTCATGGCCATTTCTGAAAAAGGCGGGCTGTTTGCCGCTCCCGACTTCTACATGAAGAAACTGGCGGCTCCTCCGGCTGCGAAAGGCAAGGTAGACATCAACAAGTCTGCAACTGAGAACTTGAAGATTTTGTCAGAGTGTCTCGATCGCGCCATTGAAGAACTCGTGATTGTGGTCATGAAGCGTGAACGCCACAATGATTTGATCGCTGAAATCCGAGCAGCGGGGGCTAGAGTTCAACTGATCAGCGATGGCGATGTGGGTGCAGCGATCTCTTGTGGGTTCTCAGGCACAAACATTCACGGGCTGATGGGGATTGGTGCAGCGCCCGAAGGAGTGATTTCGGCGGCGGCAATGCGGGCAATGGGCGGCCACTTCCAGGGGCAACTGATCTACGATCCGGCGATCGTTAAAACGGGTCTGATCGGTGAAAGCAAAGAAGCTAACATCGAGCGCCTCACCAGCATGAACATCACTGACCCCGATAAGGTCTACGATGCAGCCGAGCTTGCGTCGGGCGAAACCGTTCTGTTTGCAGGCTGCGGCATCACCCCCGGCAACCTGATGGAAGGGGTGCGCTTCTTTAAGGGTGGTGCAAGAACCCAGTCTTTGGTTATCTCTAACCAATCGAAGACGGCTCGGTTTGTGGATACCATTCACATGTTTAGCGAACCCAAGACCATTCAAGTACGTTAGAACGAAAGCAAGGGGCGATCGAGATTTGAGCGATCGCCCCGCATCTCTTTAGACAGATAGCGACTCAAAATAGACTCAAAATAATAGAGTGAATTTAAGATGAACATTGCCGTTGTGGGGCTAAGTCACAAAACTGCCCCGGTCGAAGTTCGCGAAAAACTGAGTATTCCAGAACCCGTGTACGACAAGGCGATCGCTCAGTTGTGCAACTACCCTCACCTGCAAGAAGTCGCGGTTCTCAGTACTTGCAATCGTCTAGAAATTTATATTGTCACCGACGAGACCGACCAGGGTATTCGGGAAGTGATTCAATTTTGTCTGAGCACAGCAAACTGCCTGCCCCCTATTTACGTCAATATCTTTTCATGCTGCTGCACCAAGATGCAGTTATGCACTTGATGCGGGTGTCGTCGGGGTTAGATAGTCTCGTGCTGGGCGAAGGGCAAATTCTCGCCCAGGTCAAACATTGTCATAAGCTGGGTCAACAGCACAACGGAGTCGGGCGGGTTCTCAATCAACTCTTCAAGCAGGGAATCACCGCCGGAAAACGGGTGCGGACTGAGACCAGCATTGGCACGGGGGCGGTGTCGATCAGTTCGGCGGCCGTAGAAATGGCCCAAATCAAAGCCCAGAATTTGGCGGCGTGTCGAGTGGCGATCGTGGGGGCAGGCAAGATGTCTCGCCTGCTGGTGCAGCATCTTCTCTCTAAGGGTGCGACAAATATTACGATTTTGAATCGATCGCTAGAACGGTCTCAAGAACTCGCCAAACTGTTTCCAGAAGCCAATCTCAACTTGCTGCTGTTGTCTGAGATGCTGCCGACGATCGCCCACTCTGACATTGTGTTTACCAGTACGTCTTCGACCGAACCCATCCTCGATCGCGCCAAACTAGAGCCAGTTTTAGAGCCAAACCAGCCGCTGATGGTGTTTGACATTGCTGTGCCCCGCAATGTAGATGCCAATTTGAACGAACTCCCCCATGTGCAAGCGTTTAATGTAGACGACTTGAAGGCAGTGGTGGCGCAAAACCAAGAAAGTCGGCGACAGATAGCCATGGAAGCGGAAGCACTTTTGGATGAAGAAGTAGACAGCTTTGATGGATGGTGGCGATCGCTCGAAACCGTCTCCACCATCAGCAGTTTACGCAACAAAGTAGAAATCATTCGCACCCAAGAGTTGGAGAAGGCATTTTCAAGGTTGGGAACCGAGTTTGGCGATCGGCATAAAGAAGTCATCGAAGCCTTAACTCGTGGCATTGTCAACAAAATTTTGCACGATCCAATGGTGCAACTTCGTGCTCAGCAAGATATTGAGGCGCGTCGCCAAGCAATGGAAACACTAGAGGTGTTGTTTAATCTAGAGAAACCTTCGAGTCAACAAGCCAAAGTCTAACGGTCTTAGAGGGTGTTTTAAAAGTAGTCGATCATCGCATCACCCGTCCCCGGAATGGAATTCGGGACTTCGCACCGTTAGACCGTGATTTTCAATCACGGGCGGGACAGCAACGCAGCGAGAAGACTTTTTATACTTTTAAAACGTCCTCTTAGAGAGTTTAAGCGATCGCCTGAAAACTATTAAGGAGTGGGGTGAAATTATAGCCAACCAGATGCCGAGCTTCGACTCTGCTCAAAGTCTCCTCCAGAAGACACTTTGAGCACTGGGGTGGGGCGCGATCGTAGCCAGAGGGTTTTAAAACATGCCCGACCCGATCGAGAGAATTGAACCGTAATCGGGTGATTTTGGATAGGCTCTTGAGTGATATCGTGAACAAGTGATGATCTGCCCCTCATTAACTATGTCAGCCTCTGAAGCTATTTCTGCACAATCGATTCCCGTTGAGAAGATTCGATATGACGATCGCGGCTTAGTGGCTGCGATCGTGCAAGATTATCTTGATGGCACAGTCTTGATGATGGCTTGGATGAATCAAGAATCGCTGCAAAAAACCCTGGAAACAGGCGAAACCTGGTTTTGGAGTCGATCGCGTCAAGCATTTTGGAACAAAGGCGCAACATCAGGACACATCCAAATTGTGAAGGCAATTCGCTATGACTGTGACAGCGATGCTTTATTGGTCACTGTTGAACAAATTGGTGACATTGCTTGCCACACCGGAGAGCGTAGTTGTTTCCATCAAATTAATGGCGGCGTGGTTCCTCCGCCTGCGGATACGCTGTCTCAGGTGTTTGCTGTGATCTGCGATCGGCGCGACCACCCCAGCGAAGGCTCCTACACGCGCACCCTATTTGACGGTGGTGACAACAAGATTCTCAAAAAAATTGGTGAAGAAGCCGCCGAAGTCGTGATGGCCTGCAAAGATGACGATGCCGATGGGATCGCCGGAGAAGTCGCCGATTTGCTCTTTCACACCTTGGTAGCGATCGCCCATCACCAGGTCGATCTCAAAGCTGTCTACCGCAAACTACAAGACCGCAGGCGTTAACTAGTAACGCCAAATTCTCCTTCACCCCAGCCCTCTGAGAATAAAAATTCTTACGCGCTTCTCCCCAAGTTGAAGGATTGGCGAAAGCTTGCCTCACTTCGTGAAGGTTGATTCATGCTTTCAGTCTGCGAGGTTCGCGTTGTCGGCTGATTATAGTACGCTCCCTATAGCTAGATGGCCGTGGTAATCGTTTTTTATCCCCCCCTCACTCCCTTCTATGACTTCTTTTGCAGAAACTCAAAACCGCAAAGCAGACCATCTTCGGATCTGTTTAGACGAAGATGTGCAGTGTCGCGAGATCACCAATGGACTGGAGCATTATCGATTTGTGCATTGTTGCCTGCCAGACCTCGATCGTCAGGAAATTGACCTGAGCACCGTCTTCTTCAACAAAAAACTCGCCGCACCCATTTTGATCTCATCCATGACGGGCGGCACAGATCTGGCAAAAACGATTAACTATCGACTGGCAGAAATTGCCCAACACTATCAACTAGCAATGGGAGTCGGTTCGCAGCGAGTGGCGATCGAAAATCCCCAAGTTGCAGAGACGTTTGCAGTTAGAACGATCGCCCCCGATGCGTTGCTGTTTGCCAACTTGGGTGCAGTGCAGTTAAATTACCGCTATGGCATTGATGAGTGTTTGCGTGTGGTCGATTTGCTGGAAGCAGATGCGCTGATTTTGCATCTCAACCCACTGCAAGAATCGGTGCAAACGAAGGGTGATACCAACTTTCGGGGGTTACTCGAAAAGATTGACGTGTTGTGCGACAAGCTGCCAGTGCCCATGGTTGTCAAAGAAGTCGGCAATGGAATTTCGGCGAAAATGGCGCAGACGTTAATCGAAGTTGGGGTGGCGGCGATAGATGTAGCAGGCGCAGGCGGCACATCTTGGGCAAAGGTCGAGAGCCAACGAGCAGAGGATGCCAAACAGCGCCGATTGGGTAGAACCTTTGCAGATTGGGGCATTCCGACGGCGGAGTGTTTGGTGTCAGTTCGATCGCGCCTGCCTGAGATTCCGTTGATTGCCTCTGGCGGCTTACGCAACGGGTTAGAGATTGCCAAAACGATCGCCCTGGGTGCAGACTTGGCGGGGTTGGCGTTTCCATTTCTGCAAGCGGCCAATGAGTCAGAAGAAGCAGTTCATGCCCTGGTTGATGTGCTGATGGCAGAGATGACAACGGTGCTTTTTTGCACAGGAAATGCCGACCTGAGAGAACTGCGGCGATCGGGTGCATTAGTCAGAACAGCCGAAACCCTATCAGAAGGTACTCTCTTCCCGGCGTAAGAATCTTTAGATATACTTTGTCAGGGCATAAAATTAAAGATTTTGGACGGGGTGCAGGGGTGGAACCCTGGCTGGGGGAGCCAGCCCCACACCCCTTCTAAACCAAATCTATAGGCTGACGCAGTATAGACTCGCTGACTATATAAGGTTTCACTGATGTTAAGCGGCT
>JAAUOZ010000056.1 GCA_012034655.1 Leptolyngbyaceae cyanobacterium CSU_1_3
AGAGAAGTAATAGCAGCACAGGGCGTATTGTTAATGACGTTTTTTTCAACTGCTAAAAACAGGACTTATCATACATATAGTGTCTCAGGGGGTGAGAGATCTAAATCTGGAGTCTGAGTAGTTACAGTCCGTCAATAAATGATTGACGGATAACCAAACGCTAGGAGATTGATTCAGGTTAAATTTTGAGGGTTCTCAACCCGTCAAAATTTTCTTGACAGACCACTAGTGGTTTGTCAGTTTTGATTTTGTGCCTTCGGGTGAGGTGAAGGTTGTTATTTTGTGAGTTTTTAACTCATAAAATAAGTTTGACAGACCACTAGACCGATTCACAACCAAACGCCCCATGCTAGAGTTCTGAAATCTTTGTCTACCAATTTTTTTGTCTCCTCTCCTGATTGACTGACAAACCCTTGCCCCCTCCTCCCTCAATTCCCGTTCTGTAACCGATTTCATCCCTCCACCCCTCTTTAACTATGCCTTTTCCTCGATCTAGCGGCATCCTGTTGCATCCCACCTGTTTTCCTGGACGGTTTGGTATTGGCGAACTGGGGCTAGAAGCCCAGCGATTTGTAGATTTTATGGTCGAGAGCGGGCAGCAATTTTGGCAGGTGTTGCCCCTGGGCCCTACGGGATATGGTAATTCGCCCTATTCGTCCTATTCGGCGATGGCTGGCAATCCGATGTTGCTCAGTTTAGAAGTTCTGCAAGGACAGGGCTGGCTCGAAGCATCGGACTTGGAGACCGTTCCAGACTTTCCGATCGATTGGGTCGATTTCGATCGGGTGATGGCCTTCAAGATGCCGCTGTTGCACCGAGCCTGCGATCGCTTCAAAGCTCAGGCAACTCCAGAACAGCAACAGACCTTTGCCGATTTTTGCCAAAGTCGTGCCTACTGGCTAGAACACTATTCGCTGTTTATGGCCCTAAAGGACGACCACGGGGGCGGTAGCTGGCACACCTGGCAACCAGAACTGGCAAAGCGAGAACCGGAGGCGATCGCCCAAGCTCATGAACGGCTCAGTTCTGAGGTTTATTTCTACAAGTTTCTTCAGTTTGAGTTTTTTCAGCAGTGGGCTGAGGTAAAGCGATGCACGAACGATCGTCACATCCAGATCATTGGAGACATTCCCATTTATGTCGCCCACGATAGTGCAGACGTGTGGGCCAACCCTGAGAACTTTTGTCTGGATGCAGAAACGGGTGAAGCGGCGCTGATGGCGGGGGTTCCGCCTGACTATTTTAGTGAGACAGGGCAACTGTGGGGCAACCCGGTTTACAACTGGGAGCATTTGCAGGCGACGGGCTTTGCCTGGTGGATTCGTCGATTTGAGGCAATGCTTGACTATGTGGATCTAATTCGGATCGACCACTTTCGCGGTTTTGAAGCCTATTGGGCCGTGCCCCAGGGGGAAGAAACTGCCATGAATGGCGAATGGGTCAAAGCGCCCGGCGAGTACTTTTTTGAAACGTTGAACCAAAAACTCGGCAAGTTGCCCATTCTGGCAGAAGATTTGGGGGTGATCACTCCCGAAGTAGAGGCATTGCGCGATCGCTTCGAGTTCCCCGGTATGAAAATTCTGCAATTTGCCTTTGGAGACAATGCGGGCAATCCTTTCTTGCCGTTCAACTATGTTCGCAATGCCGTCGTCTACACCGGAACGCACGACAATGACACTACGGTCGGCTGGTATGATTCTGCGTCCGATTGGGAGAAGGGGCAACTATACGATTATTTGGGGTGCATTAGTTCTGATGGAGTGCATTGGGATTTGATTCGGATGGCACTGCAATCGATCGCGAACCAAGCCTTGATTCCTTTGCAAGATTTACTCGGATTAGGGACAAATGCTCGGATGAATTTTCCGAGCACTGCGACGGGCAATTGGGGCTGGCGTTATCGAGCCGAGGCACTCAATTCTGGGGTGAGTGAGAAGTTCAAAAAGCTGACTCGTCAAAGTGGACGGGCCCCAGTGGATCGGGAAGTGCCGGATGGGGAGGATGGAGGGATGAACGAGAAGGGATGAACGAGAAGGGATAAAGGACGATGGAGGAATGAAAGCTTCTGACCTCGGCGGCAGCGAAGAGGTCAGAACCTAGGCCATTTTGGATTTTAGAGGGGCGATTTTAGAGTTGGGCAGTTGCCTGGGTTCACAAGGGTGCGAAATGACACAACGGCATTGAATGCGCCCTCGTTGCGGCTGGGGCGCATTCAATTTACCCTGGAGAAAGCTCTGATGCAATTTTGATGCAGCATTAGGACTGTTTACATCTCTTTTGGTAGAACGTCTCACGGAAACGCCACACCCTTCGTAGATTTACCTGTGCCTCTATCACCCCTATGCTGCCCCGCATTTATCGATCGCGCGATCGTGCCCAATCTGCTGCACCTCAACCCCAAGCTGACAGCCCAACCCCCGACGTTTTTATCTCCTATTCTCGCCGCGACACCGAATTTGTTCAACAACTTCACTTGGCTCTGAGTCGCTCGCAGCGAAATACCTGGGTCGATTGGCAAGACATTATGCCAACTGAAAAATGGTGGCACGCGATCGAGGCAGGCATCGAATCGGCTCATATTTTTGCGTTTGTGATTACGCCTAGTTCGATCGCTTCTGCGGTTTGTACGCAAGAGATCGAACACGCCCTTCAACACAACAAACGGCTGGTTCCCATTTTGCGTCACGAAGTAGATGCAAAGCTTGTGCATCCTGCGATGGGTTCCCACAATTGGATCATGATGCGAGACAGTGATGACTTTGAAAGTGCCCTGCAAAAGCTTATTCAAGCGATCGACACTGACTTGGGCTATGTGCGAGATCATACGCGTCTGTTGGTCAAAGCGATCGAATGGGAACGATCAGCGCGAGACCCTAGCTTTCTGCTGCGAGGGAGCGATTTAGAAGCCTCGGAGAAATGGCTCAAACAAGGGCAGACTAAAGCACCCAAGCCCACTGATCTGCAATCTCAATATATTGTTACCAGTCGCAAAGTTCCTCACTATCGACCGACACCGCGCACGATCGTTCTGGCGAGTGCGATCGCGACGGGCTTGCTGATGATGGTGCGGTTTTTGGGTGTGCTAGAAGTTCAAGAACTACGGGCGTTTGATCAGTTTATGCGGCTTCGTCCCGGTGAGCCGCCCGATCCGCGTTTGTTGGTAGTAGAAATGACTGAAGCAGACATTCAGGCGCAGGTGCAACGAAATGAGAGCAGCAAAGGCACACTGTCCGATCGTACCCTCAGCCGTCTGTTAGAGAGTTTAAATCGTCATCAACCTCGCTTAATTGGGTTAGATGTTTATCGAGACTTTAGGGTCGATGCAGCGCTGCCAAAATTGAGGCAACAATTGCAGAACGATCGCCTAATTGCCCTGTGCAAAGTGCCCGACACCGACACAGAGCAAACCGTGATTGGTGCGGGTGTTGCGCCGCCGCCCGAAGTTGCAGCGCAGCGAGTTGGGTTTAGTGACGTGGTATCTGACCAAGATGGGGTAATTCGGCGACATTTGCTGGCTCAGTCAGCGTTGGAAAATGCTTCCTGTAGGGCGACGCAAGCGTTTAGCTTACTGCTGGCTCAACAATATCTAGAGCTACGATCGCCGGGCCAGATTCAGGTGCAATCATCCTTAGCAGAACGACAGCTACGCATGGGTGCGATCGATTTCCCAGCGCTGGATGCCTTTAGCAACGGGTATCAGGCGATGATTGCGTCGGGTCATCAAGTCTTGCTCAACTATCGCGCCACCTCAGAACGGGGTAGAAACGTCGCGCAACGAGTTAGCGTAGGGCAAGTGCTGGCGGGAGAAGTTGGCGAAAAAGAAGTGCGCGATCGCATTGTTTTGATTGGCATTACGGCCACCTCTGGGGTAAATGACTCGTTGGCAACACCCTATCAGACGCTTCCTGGGGTGACGGTGCAAGCGCACATGGTTAGCCAGATTTTGAGTGCTGTTTTAGATGGGCGGCCGTTGCTCAAAGTATGGCAACCGTGGGGTGATGCTCTATGGATTTTTGCCTGGGGATTGGTGGGCGGCACGATCGTTTATCTGGCTCGTTCTACGATCGTGTTGGTGATCATGGGCGGTGTTGCAGGAGTGATTTTATCGATTAGTTGTTTTGGTTTTTTGGTAATCGGTCATATGTGGATACCGTTGATTCCGTCAGTATTCACGCTAGTGCTGACAGGAATTATCGCTATTTATATAACGAAGCGATCGCATCAGGTCAGAAACTATCGACGGGTTCCTACATAGACATTTATTTTTGATGCTCTATGAGCTTCGATTTTCTATTGGGGTGAAGGGGTAATGGTTAAGCTGTCTATGTCGCTTCTAGCATTGACGATCGCATTGCCGTTTTGGACTGTTTCCCCAGTTCAGGCGCAATCTAGCTCAAGTTTTGCCCGGCGACTCCGAACGATTTTTTCTCGCCCGCCCTCGTCTCCGGCGACTAATCGCCCCAGGGGAGCCTCCATTCGCAGTGGCACATGTCAAGCAACGAATCCCCCACTCACTGCCCTGATTCCGGTGGAGCAAACCTTAGAGGGGAACCCGATCGTGCTCGGTACAACGACTTCGGAGTATCCCACGCTCTGGTTCTATTTGCCCTACGCGATTACGCCCGATCGTCCGGCAGAGTTGCGTCGAGAAGACCCTGACCCTACAGATCAAGCCTCCGTTCAGCAGCGCACGGTGCTGCGGCTCACGGGTGCTCCTGCGGGGGTGATTGGTCTGCGTCTGCCGCCGACGGAGCCACCTCTGGCGATCAATCAGTTTTATAACTGGATATTTGTAGTGCGGTGTGATCCACAAGATGCGTCAACAAATCAGTTTGTGGCGGGGTCGATCGTGCGTCTGGCAGTAACCGCGAATTTGAGCCAGCAGGTTGCAAGGTCTGACCCAAATCGGCGATCGCAGTTCTATGCCGAAGCCGGAATCTGGCAGGAAGCGATCGCGGCGTTAGTAGAACTGCGCCGCCGCTCTCCCAATGACTCCAATTTGGCGGCAGAATGGGCAAACTTGCTGCAAAGTGCTGATCTAAACACGATCGTTTCTAAGCCAATTGTCGAATGCTGTGAGAGTGAGAAATGAACCGATTCAAACGGGTATTGTGTCTCTCTGCTTTGAGTGGGTTGCTGTTTGGGGATGGAATTGGATCTGCTCAGTCTATCTCTCCCTCGATTACACCCGCAGCCGACGGAACGGGAACGATCGTGACTCCCAATGGCGATCGACTAGATATCAGTGGGGGCAAGCTTTCTAGAGATGGCACAAATCTTTTTCAGAGCTTCGATCGCCTGGGGCTAAATCAAGGGCAGATTGCAAATTTTCTGTCGAATCCTGCGATTCTGAATATTTTTGGCCGTGTAGTGGGTGGGGATGCGTCTCGTATTGACGGATTGGTTCAAGTGACGGGTGGCAATTCTAATTTATTTTTAATCAATCCAGCCGGAATTATTTTTGGTTCTAATGCCAGCTTGAGTGTACCTGCTGCATTCACAGCAACGACCGCAAATGGAATTCAATTTAATCGTCAATTCTGGTTCAACAGCATAGGTGCGAATGATTACGCAGCATTCACGGGCCATCCTGATCAGTTTGCCTTTGCGATCGCCCAACCGGGAGCGATCGTCAATCTCGCCAATCTCGCCGTCCAAAGGGGGCAACTCCTCACCCTGCTGGGTGGCACAGTCATCAACACCGGAACCCTCACCGCTCCTGAAGGGCAGATCACGATCGCGGCCGTCTCTGGCAGCACCCTCGTTCGCCTCTCGCAGCCTGGCGGTCTCCTCAGTCTAGAATTTCAGCCCCTTCGCTCATCGGCTCCATCCAGTTTGCCATTGACGGCGACGTTGCCCCAGTTGCTCACAGGCGGGCAGGGAGGCAGCGCTACCAGAGTGACCGCCAACCCAGATGGAACCCTTCAGCTAACCGGGTCGGGGCTTCGCATTCCGGCAAATGCGGGCACTTCGCTGGTGTCGGGCAGGCTGAATGTGGCCGGGCAAACGGGCGGGTCGATCGTCGTCTTGGGCGATCGGGTGGCGATCGGGGCGGCAAGCCTCAACGCATCCGGCGAGAACGGCGGCGGCACGATTCGGGTCGGCGGTGACTATCGCGGACAAGGAACGCTGCCCAGAGCGATGGAAACCTGGGTCGATCGCACGTCTACGTTGCAAGCGGATGCGCTCACCCGTGGCAACGGTGGCAAAATTATCGCTTGGGCTGAGCAAACCGCTAATTTGGATGGCGTTTTCACGGCCCGGGGCGGCTCGGTGTCGGGCAACGGGGGCTTGATCGAAACCTCTGGTCGCCAGATTCTCAACCTTACTAGTGCACCCGATGCCAGCGCTGTCAACGGTTTGGGGGGAACCTGGCTGATCGATCCACGCGACCTCACAATTACCACTCAATTTGGCACAATTCCCCTGGGAGCTAACGAAATTGATGTAGCAGACATCAACAGTCGATTGAATACAGGAACATCTGTTTCGATCACAACAGATCTAGACGGAACTGATCAGGGAAATATCACGATTAGTTCGCCAATTAGCAAGACCGCAGGAACAGAAGCAACTTTACGTTTAGATGCAGCCACGAGCATTTTCTCAAACAGTACGATTACTTCTACAAATGGTCAGTTAAATCTGATTTTGAATGCTGACAGCGATCGCAATGGTAGCGGTCAAGTTTTAGTTTTGCAACCGATTTCAACCGCAGGTGGAGATATCACGTTCAATGGTTCTAGCGCACTCGAAGCGTCTGCCATTTCGGTCAGGCAGTCGATCAATTCTCAAGGGGGAAACATTACTTTTACGGGCACTGCTAGCAATGCTGAAGGTTTTCCAGGCATTGAGATTGGCAATGCGATCGTCTCTCAAGGCGGCAACATTAATTTTACAGGCATCAGCCAGGGGGCAGGCATTGCTACGACGGCTCCAATAAGCTCTGGAGGGGGCGGAATCACCTTGAATGGGGTTAGTCTGGGAACTGGTGAGTTTGCCAGGGGAATGACCCTTTCTGGCGCGATCGATTCAGCCGGGGGAGTCATCAACCTGAGCGGAACCGGAGAGACAGGAATTTTCACCACTTCTACAATGCTTCCTGAAGAAGGAACGATTCGTTCGGGAACAGGCAATATTACGCTGACGGCGGATCGATTGCGAGTGCAACGCCCGATCGTAGGCACAGGTGATTTGCTTTTGCAGCCCCAAACGCCGAATCTTGCCCTGCAACTGGGCGAAACAAGTAGTGAAGGCGGCGCGGCTGCTCCTTTTTTGTTGAGAGAAACGCTAGAAAATGTGGCTCCTGGCTTTCGCTCGATTACGATCGGGCGGTCTAACACCGACATTGTGAACAGTGGGCAGGCTGATGTTGGTTCGATTATTTTATCTGGCAATCTGATTTTCAATGCACCCGTCATTCTCAGAACCTTGGGGACGATCGACGCGCAAAACTTTAGCATCACAGGTAGGGGCAGCATCAACTTACAGGCGGGTGACTCCATTAGTTTGAGTAGGGGTACGGTTCTCTCTTCTGCCGGTTCGGTGATTTTGAACGCCGATCGAGACGCAAATGGAGCAGGCGCGATCGTGCTGAATCTGGGTGCAGCCATCAACTCAAACGGTGGCAACATTATCCTCGGTGGCGGAACCGATCCTGAGCGTCAGCCAGCTACGGGTACAAGCACTCTTCCGAGAGGTGTGCAGTTAACGGCGGCAGCCCTAGACTCGTCTGGGGGTAATGTGTCTATCAATGGGGCAGGCTTTCGAGGAAATGATAATAATAATGGTGTGAGCATCATAGCTAGTGATATTAAAGCGGGAAGCGGCAATGTGAGGATTAACGGCCTAGGGAATGGGAGCGGAAACGGAAATAATGGCATCCAAATTTCAGGAACAACGCTGATTGAGGCTATTGAAAGCGGATCAATTTCTCTCACGGGCAGAGGTGCAGATCAGGCAGGCAGTCAAAATCGAGGCATCAATATTACAGGGACAGAAGCTCGCCTTCGATCGACCAACGGAACTATTACACTCACAGGAGCCGGAGGCAACGGAATAGGCAGTTTCAATCATGGAGTTGATTTACAGGATAGTGCGATCGTGGAATCTGTGGGAAGCGGAATTATTCTACTCAACGGCACAAGTGGAAGCGAATCAAGCAATTCTTTTGGGTTAACAATTCGATCGAATGCCAACATTCAGACGAACACAGGTGAAGTCAGCCTGAGAGGGAATTCGATCAACACAAGCAGCACAATTTTTAATCTCGATCGTAGTAATTTTTCACTTTCATCTACGGGCGATCTGCTATTTGGTTCGGCAACGCTAGGCGGCGGTAGCCTAAATCTGACCAGCACTCAAAATTTAAACATTTTTGGCGACATCACTACCAATGGGGGAGCGATTACTTTAGATGGCGCAACGATCAACGCCAACAGGATTGATTCTAGCAATATAAACGGTAACGGTGGAGAGATTCGGGTCATTGCCCGCGATCGCATTACCACAGGCGTAATTAATTCTAGTTCAACCGTCGGCAGGGGCGGCAATATTTTGCTTGACCCCACTGGCGATATCGTTGTGCAATCGATCAATGCCCAAGGAGGAACGATCGGCGGCAACGTCAATATTGTCACAGATAGCTTCTTTCGGGCACTGGGTGCATTTGGCGATCGCAACGGCATCAATGCCAGCATCTCCACCGCCGGAGGAACCCAGGGCGGATCGGTCTCCATTCGCGCCAATCGCGCCTCAACCACCACGCCCTTCATCGTCGGCAGCGCCAGCTCAAATGGTACTGCCAGCACCATTACCACCGGAGCAGCCACACGCATTGACCCCACCCGATCGCTGACGGGCATCTTCGCCCTGGGCACACCACCCAGCACCATTCGGATCGAAACAGCCGCCGTTCCTCCGACTCCTCAGTCCTCCTCTTCGCCCCCTGCTCAAATTCCTGAGATTCAAAGAAACAAAATGCCCGACTCTAGTGGGTTGCCCAATTTTGAACCGCCGCCCCTGTTTATTGACCCAATTTTGGCTCCTCTAGAGGCGACCCTTACCCGCGAATTTACCAATCATCTGGCCCTGCCAGATTCGCCCCGCACCGTCACCCTGCCAGAAGCTCAAAACACGCTGCAACAAGTTCAGGCTGCCACAGGCATCAAACCGGCCCTGCTCTACATCACTTTTGTGCCGCAAACCATAGGGATAGACCTCAGCCCGCAGGATGGCGATCCGTTAGAAATTCTACTCATAACGGCTACAGGTGCGCCCATTCGTCACCGGGTGACTGGAGCAACACGATCGCTCGTTCTTCAGACCGCGCAACAGTTTCGCAACGAAGTCGCCGACCCTAGCAAAACTCGCACTCGCAGTTACCTAGCTACTGCCCGCCAACTCCATCAATGGATGGTTGCCCCGATCGCGTCTCAACTCAAAGCCAAGGGCATTCAAAACCTGGCCTTTGTGCTTGATGCTGGCTTGCGGCTGATGCCGATCGCGGCTCTTCATGATGGTCGAAATTTTTTAGTCGAGCAATACAGCTTAGGATTGATGCCCAGCCTAAGTTTGACCGATTCACGGTTTGTGCGCTTACAAAACGTTGAAGTCTTGGCGGCGGGTGCGTCTAAGTTTCAAGATCAAAACCCATTGCCTGCTGTCTCCATCGAATTGTCAGCGATCCAAAACCTCTGGGTTGGCAATGCTTTGATTGACGATCGTTTCACCCTCGCCAACCTCAAAACTAGTCGCGCCCAAAAACCCTTCGGCATCATCCATCTCTCGACCCACGGAGAATTTTTGCCTGGCGAGATCGGCAATTCTTATATCCAACTTTCTGATACTAAGCTGCGGCTCGACCAAATCAGACAACTAGGCTGGAATACGCCGCCCGTCGAACTGCTGGTGTTGAGTGCTTGCCGCATGGCAGTGGGCAACCAAGACGCAGAATTAGGATTTGCTGGGTTCGCAGTCCAGGCGGGCGTAAAATCAGCATTGGCTAGCCTCTGGAACGTCAGCGACGAAGGGACATCTGGGTTGATGGCCGAATTCTACCAGCGACTTCAACAAGCCCCTATCAAAGCTGAAGCCCTAAAAAGCGCACAATTGGCCATGTTAAAAGGAAAGGTGCAACTACGGTCAGGAGAGTTGGTTTGGTCAGGCGGACGATCGCCTCTACCCGCAGAACTGTTGACAACTGGAAGCCGCGAACTGTCTCACCCATACTATTGGTCTGCCTTCACGCTAATTGGAAGCCCCTGGTAGTTGATGCAAGTGCTTTACACACTTGTCTCCCCAGACGCTCGAGCCGATGAATTTTGCCGCTTGGAAGTCTTTTTGGCTTTCAAAAATTGTGTTTTCACCACTTCGTAAGCTTGCTTATAAATCTGAAAGTCTGAAGGCTTCTCTATGTCTGGGACACTTCTTGTCACATAGTGAAACGCATGAAAGATAGCATTGAGTCCTACGATCGCATCTTCTGCGGGAATTGCTCTCTTGGCCGAGCCTCTTTCTAAATGAGTCAAATAGTTCAATCCACCTAAATTAGACAGGTTTTCCAGTTTGTTCTCATAGACAAGACGCGCAACTTTGGTCATGTCAGCCCCTATAGTTTGGGCAATCTTGATAGCTGTCTCTTCATCTGGGCTACTCCGTTTGAGGCAGATCCAACCTAGCCCAGCCCGCGAAATTTTCACCTGTTTGGCGAGCTGACTCATATTCGTGTGTGGATTCTCCTGAAGATACTGTAGAACAAGTCGCCCAAAGGCTGAACAGTCTTCAGGACGAAGCTTTAGAAGATTCATATCAGACTCTTAAAAGTAAGCGTTCAGCAGAGGAAGGTCAAATGTTTTTTCCTGTTTTTTTGCTTGGATAAGTAGGTAGGTGGAATTAAACTTAAGACCCTCATCCCCTAACCCCTTCTCCCATTTTTCTCCCCTCGCCCGCTCTGGGAGAGGGGTCGGGGGTGAGGGCTAATTTCAGGCATCTTACATTTAATTAGGTCTGTCTACTTATGTAGTTTCTCTTAACCTGTTTTATTAATCTGACAACCCTGATTAAGTAAGTATTTACACAACATTTACTTAACGCTAAAACTCTAAGTAATCTACTTCCTCTCTCATGGGTTGGAGTTACTTCTACCTCTAAAGATAAAGTGGTCATCTCCACCTATCTCTCATGCCTCAACGTCTTTAGACATTACCTACATGGCAAACCTACTTCTCAAGATAGGTGTATCTTTATATTCAGATTTGTACATTTTAAGCAATTGCGGTTGCTTTGCTTTCACTTTCTTTGTTAAAGCTGAGTAGCAAAAAGATGGCATTAGCATTGCTGAATTCATATCACCCTTCATGAACACCAAAAAATAAGGGAAAAATCGTTATGCTTTTGCAAAACAAAGAGCCGGGTAATAATTTAGTTTTATTGGAAATTCTAAATATTGAAACTTTGATGAAACCTGGTAAAAGCGTCACTCCTATTCGATCTCAAGCTGGAGAGGAAGAGCAAACTCCGCGCTAATGTCTAAGGGTAGCTTGTTCTTTTCTTTGGGGAGACGTTACCTAGTTGTTGAATGAATGAATGAATGAATGTGTTGAATAGATGCAAATTACTAGACAGCATAGAACTTGTCGTAAGTTTGTCGATCGTTTGCTGCCAAAAGCTTGCACTAAACTTTATGGTCAAGCTTCGGGGTTGTTGAGTTGCCACGATCGATCTGCTAAATCATTCTGCTCTTTTTTGATGAATCCATTTAACTAGTCAACCTTTCAAACTCTAAGGTTCACATTATGTCTACAGAAATGGCTGAAAACCCTGAACATACTGAAATAAAAGTTGAGACAACAGTTGTTGACTTGCCGACTGGCGACCCTTTAGTGATTCAAAATGCAAGTGTGCAAGTGCCGCCTTCCGAAGATTGGGTTAGAGACCAAGCCAAGATTTCAGCATTCTTCAAAGATCCGATCAACTACAGTGTTGAGTTTTTGCAACCCTATAAGCCGATTTTTGTAGCGATCGGTTTACTATTGCTAGGGCTAGTCGCTCTCAGGTTACTGATGACAATTCTAAGTGCCATTCTGAGCGTTGCCACCAGCATTCCAGTGCTCTCTCACCTACTTGAACTGGTTGGTATTGGTTACACAGTTTGGTTTATTTATCGCTATTTGATCACGGCCGCCCAACGCCAAGAACTCTCTGCCAAACTTGAACAAATTAAGCAAGAATTTATAGGCATTGCCAATGGTGGAAGCTGAGGTTTCCATTGGAAGATTAGCCTTCTGGCAGAGAGGCATCCTAGCCGAAATAACGATGAAATCACTAGTTAAATAAGTGTTGATGGATACAGAGTAATTTATTAACTTGGCAACCACACATCCAAACCGGAGCACTCAGACTGGGTTTCAGTTCCGCTTAACTCACGGAGCCGTTAAGGGCTGAGCGAAGTTGAGGCGCGCCCTCCAAGCTGCTCAGAATAAACATTGCCAGGCTAATAAATACTTTTCTACCTCGACTCAATTGATTTGATCTTTTAGAACCTATATCAGGAGAAAGAAGAATGAATTCCGATCGCTACAATGCAACTACACCAACTAATCGCAATAAACGAGCAGTAGGCGCGTTTTCTAACCGTGCTCAAGCAGCACAAGCACTGCATGACTTGAAAAAATCTGGTTTTGACATGGATAAAGTATCCGTTATTGCCAAAGATGCAGGCCGAGATGATGGTATTGCAGGAGCAGAAGTCACCAAAAAGTTGGCAATAAAGCAGATGAAGGTGCAGGTGTAGGTGCGCTCTCTGGCGGCACATTAGGCGGACTCACGGGTCTGCTAGTTGGCTTAGGAACCTTAGCCATTCCTGGGGTTGGGCCAATCATGTTGGCTGGTGAAGTTGCCACCGCTCTAGCTACAACAGCCGCCGGAACTGCGATCGGGGCGGCTGCGGGTGGCTTGCTCGGCGGACTAGTTGGGTTGGGCATTCCTGAGAACGAAGCAAAATTCTATAGCAACCGAGTGGCACAGGGTGACTATTTGGTCATAGTGGATGGCAACCAAGATGAAATTCGTCGAGCTGAAGCAATCTTAAACCGGGGTGGCATCAAAAACTGGGCGATATACGACATTCCTGTCCGTCAGGCTAACGCTACAGACACGTCACCAATGGGTACAAAATCCACACCTGAAGCAATGCCGATGCCGCCTGACACACACTCAAATCTAAGTGCTGACCCTCTTCATCAGACCAATTCTGAGCCTATCAAGCTTTACGAAGAGCGTTTGGTAGTAGACAAAGACCGTGAGAAAACAGGGGAAGTGGCGATCGGGAAATATATTGAAACCGAGACCGCACGGGTGTCTGTCCCGATTGAGCGAGAGCGTATTGTCATCGATCGAGTCAGTGGTGATACGACTGAAGTGATTGCAAACAATATTGCTTTCGGTAACGATGAAGCGATTACGATGGAGGTTTACGAAGAAACGCCCGACATTCGCAAAGAAGCATTTGTCAGAGAAGAGGTGATCATTCGTAAAGAAGTTTCTGAAGAAACAGTCTCGGTAAAAGAACAGTTACGCCATGAGGAACTGAAAATCGACACAGATGGCAATCCTCTGATGAACGCCAATCAATCTGTGAGTGAGAACATTTAATTCTTCTGTAACAGTGACTTTTGGTTACTGTCTGATCGGTGACTATTCATGGGCGACCATTCACGAGTGTTGAGTTTATGTAAGCAAAAGCTGACTCATTGCCCCAACAGTTTCTTAACACTCGATTTTTTCTATTTTTTGATGGACAAAGCAATGAACAAAATTAGCTTCCTTTTACTAGGTGGTGTTTTAGCGATCGGTATTTCTGCTTGTGGTGTAGCCAAAACTAGCAGCGAAGCACCCAACACAACGGCTGAAAATAATGCCAACCTTGATAAGTCTACTGCTCAAACTAACCAAGATGATGCGACCAGCGAGACCCGTAGAAAACAACTAAATTCTGACATTCGCGCTGCCGAACAACGCAGCAAAGCGACGGGTGAAAATGCCTCCACTAAATCAGACAACGATCTCAGAAGCCAAGTGCGATCGAAACTAGAAGCAAACTTACCTGCAAGTGCATTAGCGATCGATGCAGAAGAGGGCGCAGTTATAGTGTCGGGTACGGTGATTAGCGAAAGCCAGTTAAACAAAATCGAGCCACTTGCCAGGGAAATTTCTGGGGTAAAGAGTGTTGAAGTGAAAGCGACAGTTAATGCAAATGCGAAACCTAGTCCACCTGCCCCCGGAACGAGCGATAACTTAGAAGATCACACGAGTAAGAACAAAAACTAGACAGGTTATTTAACACAGAAGTAACCTGCAAATAATCTCAGGTTGATGTCAGTGTTGCTGAGTGCAAGTATGAATTACTCTCCATCAGAAAGTGGGGCGAAGGACTCACCAATCACAACCTGGGGCGAAGGGAGCCAGAAATCCTGCCCCTCGACCTTTGGGGGACGCTAGAAGGTGTTTTAGAACTCCGTTGCTGCGGTTTGCGCGATCGTAGTCAGAGGGTTCTAAAACACGCCCTAGGGTGAGGGTAAAGTATTCGTGCAGGCGTTCTAATTTAATTTCCTATCAAAATTTCCTGTCAAAATTTCCTATCAAAGTGTAGACAGACTTGCTACTCTGAGTTTTGGCTCCCTAGAGTAGACATCATGAACTCCACCGAATCTCAAACCGTTTCCAATCGTCCTCTGTGGAGACTCGCGTGGCAGCGGCTCCGACAGCGACCCTTGCAGTATGTTCTTTGCGTGTTAGGAATTGCCCTCGGCGTAGCCATGATGGTCTCGATCGACCTGGCAAACGGCTCCGCTCAACGGGCTTTCTCGCTTTCTACAGATGCCATCACTGGGCGGGCAACCCATCGGATTGTCGCGATCTCGCCCACCGGGGTCGAGGAATCGGTTTATACCCAACTCAAGCGTGGAGTCAACCAGGTCGCTGCTGCGCCCGTCGTCGAAGGCTATGTGAGGACAGCAGAATTGGGCGATCAACCGATGCGGTTGGTAGGTGTAGATTTGTTGGCTGAGTCACCATTTCGCACTTATTTTAGTGATATTGGCAGCAGTGGCAATGGGTGGGTGCGGTTTCTGATGGAACCAAATACGATCGTGCTTTCCCAGGAGACAGCTGCACAATATAAAGTGTCTTTGGGTGATGTGTTGCATCTGGATGTGGCAGGGCAGCCGCGATCGGCAAAAGTCGTTGGGTTGTTGGCAACCAGCGATACGTTAAACCGTCGAGCGCTAAGTAATTTTCTGTTTGCTGACATTGCCACCACCCAGGAAATTTTGGGGTCGGTGGGCCGATTGAGCCAAATTGATTTGATGGTCGATCGACCGCAAGATCTGGAAGCGATCGCCGCTCTTTTGCCCCAAGGAGTCAAACTCGAAACGGCTGAAGCCCAGAAGAATGCGGTTCAGCAGATGACCGCAGCGTTTGAGCTAAATTTAACGGCGCTGAGTCTGTTAGCGTTGGTGGTGGGGATGTTTCTCATTTACAATACTGTCACCTTTAGTGTAATTCAGCGTCGCCCAATCTTTGGAGTATTGCGTTGCATTGGGGTTACGCAAGGGCAGTTATTCACGTTGATTTTGGGGGAAGCAGCAATCTTCAGTCTGATCGGTTCAGTATTGGGCGTTGCATTGGGAATTGTATTAGGCCGCAGCATCGTTGGGCTGATTACTCAAACGATCAACGATTTCTATTTTGTGATCAACGTGCAACAGGTTACATTAGCCCAAAGCACGATCGTGAAAGGCTTGGTGATTGGCATTGCTTCTTCTCTGATCGCGTCGGCTGTGCCAGCGATCGAAGCGATGAATACGCCGCCCACACTCACCCTTCAACGATCGACCTTAGAGGACAAAGTTCAAAAACTTCTGCCCAAGCTGGTTTTTGCCTGGGTCATTTCTACGGGATTGGGAATTGTGTTGTTGCGCTGGCAATCTGCCGGGTTGGTGGCAGCATTTGCCGGACTGTTTGCCGTCCTGTTGGGTGCAGCATTACTCACCCCACCTCTCATTACGTTGGCGATGCGAGGATTTTCTCCTATGGGTCAGCAGTTTTTGGGTGTGATTGGTCGATTAGCACCACGGGATATTTTGCGTTCACTCAGCCGTACATCTGTTGCGATCGCAGCATTGATGGTTTCCGTTTCGGTGATCGTTGGCGTGTCGATTATGGTGGGATCGTTCCGGGGAACGGTCGTACAGTGGCTTGACCAAACTTTGCAGGCAGATATCTATGTGTCGCCACCTTCTACTACCGCCAATCGAGTCTTAGGCAAACTAGATCCGGCGATCGCTGAGGCACTCAAAACTCAGCCAGGCATTCAGAAAGCGGTTAGCTACAACGATGCCGATGTAGAAGTGGTAGATTTTCACCGTCAGGTTAAGCTGATTTCAGCCAATGGCGATGTCTCTCAGGGCAAACGCCCCTACGCTTGGATTCGCCCCGATCTCGGCAAAGACCCTTGGAATGCCCTAAATGCGAGACAAGGCGTAATCATTTCAGAAGCGCTAATTTTGCGAGAAAACCTGTCCGAGCCGCCCAAATCTGTAACTTTGCAAACTCCGGAGGGCGATCGTACGTTTCCCGTTCTAGCGGTGTTTTACGATTACTCCTCCGATCGGGGCACAATCATTCTCGACAACGACTTATATGAGGCAATCTGGCACGACTCCAGCATTGCCTCGTTTGGTTTGTTTGTCGCACCCAATGTTTCTGTTGAGGAGACGGTGAATGCTATTCGCGATCGCTTTCAGGGGCAGCAAAGCCTACTCGTGCAATCTAATCGCAGTCTTCGCCAAGGCTCCCTAGAGATTTTCGATCGTACCTTTGCAATCACCGATGCATTGCGCTTATTGGCGGTTGTGGTGGCATTTATTGGCGTGCTCAGTACATTGATGAGTTTACAACTTGAGCGAACTCGCGAACTAGGAATTTTGCGGGCAACGGGCATGGCTCCCCGTCAACTAGGGGCATTGATGCTTCTAGAAACTGGCTTGATGGGTACGATGGCAGGTATATTTGCAATGCCGTTGGGCTATGCATTGGCGTGGATTCTAATCTATGTGATCAATGTACGATCGTTCGGGTGGACGCTGCAAATGGCCCTTCAAGGTCGCTATTTCTGGCAAGCGTTGCTTGTAGCTATCATCGCTGCATTATTAGCAGGCATCTATCCGGCGTTTCGTCTCGGGCGCATGAATATTTCTGCTGCGATTCGTCAAGAATAATTCAGATTACGTTTTTCTAGTTCTATTCCCATTTGTGCCCAGTTCAATTAGTGTTAGTTATGCAACGAATTCTCATTCTGATCTGTACGATCGTTCTCACGTTTCTTTGCTCAAATTCGGCTCAAGCTGCCACAACTCAACTGACCTGGCTCGACACTGACCCCGTTGACACTACTGCTTTTCGCAAAGCTACCACGCCCCAAACCTGGCACTTCCCCGAAGACTTTGGCCCCCACGAAGACTACCAAACCGAGTGGTGGTACTATACCGGAAATTTGCAAACAGAAGCAGGGCGAGAATTTGGGTTTCAACTGACATTTTTTCGCCAGGGGTTGGCTCCAACGGTTGCCCAAACAATCGTCCCCAAAACCGCAGAATCAACTCAATCTCCCCAATCCCAGTGGCGCGGTAACCAGATCTACTCGGCCCACTTCACCATTAGCGACATTGCCCAAAAGAATTTTTACCCCTACGATCGCTTCAGTCGCAACAGAATTGCTCTAGCAGGAGCGATCGCCGATCCTTACCACGTCTGGTTAGAAAATTGGTCAGCGACCGAAATCGCACCCGGACAAGTGCGCCTCGAAGCGACCACCCCCGAAGTTGCACTCGATTTAATGGTCGAACAGACATTACCGCCCATCTTGCAGGGCGATCGTGGCCTGAGCATTAAAGGACTCGAACCCGGCAACGCTTCGCAATATTACTCGCTGGTGCAACAGCCGACAAAGGGAGCACTGACGATCAACGGGCAAACCTTCACCGTCAAAGGTCTCACCTGGAAGGATCACGAATATTCCACCAGTTCTCTCAGCCCCGGAACCGTCGGCTGGGATTGGTTTTCAATGCAATTTAACAATGGCTCAGCGCTGATGCTCTACTTGTTGCGTCACGACGATGGCAGCCTGGAAACCACCTCCGCCGGAACCTACATCAGCGCCGATGGCAAAACCACCCCTCTGACTTTTCAAGACTGGCAAGTAAAAGTGTTGAGCACCTGGAAAAGCCCTCAAACCAAGGCAGTCTACCCCGCCAAATGGACGATCGCCATCCCCAAACTCGACCTAACGCTGCAAGCACAGCCGCTCATGCCCAACCAGGAACTCAAAACGCAAACCGCCACCTACTGGGAGGGAGCCGCCGCCTTCGAGGGTTCGCAAAAAGACCAGCCGCTACAGGGCAGAGGCTACATCGAGCTAACAGGGTATGCCGATCGTCTCGATTCTCTACTATCAGTCCGAAATTGAGGAATGAGGGAGGAAAGTATACACCCTGTCAGGCTCAACTTTGAGCTTAAATCAATACTCCGGACAGTTTTTGAGGCGAAGGCTGAAACCATCATTCTACCGCTGGCATCTGTCTAAGATCGAAGGTAACTACTCAGACTCCAGATTTAGAATTTTTAGCTCCTGCGCTACTACAGGTAGTAAATTCCGTCTTTTAGCGTGAATTCGACCGAATCTTTGGCTGCGGTTGTCAATCCGGGCAGCCCCCTAAGTCCCCCACGAGTGCAGGGTGGTTTCATTGTCGTCAGAGGAATCGTGAAAGGCTGATTACTAACTACGTTTATGGACAAGGTTCTAAAGGTAAGTATCGAGAAAAAACCACACCTGTAGAGTTGTTTCAAGTTGAAAATAACTTTGGCCTGTATGACATGCACGGGAATGTTTGGGAATGGTGTCTGGATCATTGGCACAAGAGCTATGAGAATGCTCCTGTAGATGGAAGTGCGTGGCTTGATTTAGAGGCGGAAGAAAACGCTAGAAGGCTGCTCCGGGGCGGTTCCTGGTAATGCATTCCGGGGTCTTGCCGTTCTGCTGTTCGCCTTAGATACGTTGCGTCCGACCGCGACCTCAATATCGGTTTTCGTGTTTGTTCTTCTGCGAGGATTCTTCTGTAACCCTTTACCTTCTTACGCTTTAGCTCTTTACCCTTCTTTCTCTTTGCTCTTCTTCTGCGCGGAGCGCATCGAAATTATTTTCCAAAAAATGCTCTTCTTCGTGTCACCAAATTCTTGCCATTCGCAGGACAAATCCTGGCAATTCTGGATCACCACTCACCGTGTCGGGACGCTCCAAAATTTCAGGCGATCGACCTGGACGATAGACGTGAACCGTTACAGTCTTACGATCGATTAGAAATCCCAAAATCGCCCCATTCTCGATATACTCCTGCATCTTGGCTTGCAGACTGCTCAAAGTATCACTGGCAGACCGTAACTCAATCACAAAGTCTGGACAAATTGGGGCAAAAGATGCTTTTTGTGCATCCGTAAGTGCATTCCAACGCGCAAGCCGAATCCAAGACGTATCTGGCGACCTAGTGGCTCCATTCGGCAAGGTAAATCCAGCACTAGAATCAAACACTTCGCCCGTTCCATCCTGTTCCGCCCAGTTCGCAACCTGCTGACTAATTTTGAGATTGCGATTCCCAGTATCCGAAAAAGCAGGAGGCATGATTACAACTTCTCCCGTCGATGCCCGCTCAATTCGCAACTCCCGATTGGCTTGGCAAAACTCATAAAACTGCTCAGTCGTCATCCGCTCCAGCGCTGGGAAGCTAACGGTCAGCGGAATCTGCTCAGTCTGAATGAGTAATGTGGTCATTGCTTCCTGCCTTCTGCGAAGGTATTTCACGGTCAGAGCGTTTCAGGTCTGCCTCATGCTATCAAATTTCAGAATCAAATAAATCTGCACTGTCGTACCACACATCAGGATGGGGTTGAGCCAGTGACTCCTGCTTACAAGTTGATTGGCTTAAGTCAAGCATCGATCCTGATGGAAATACAGCAGATCGCCCTGAGTTTTCTGTTGCGGCTCGATGTGAAGCGTAAGCAGGGAGAGAACTTGAGAGAGTTGGAGCGCGTTTTCTTCCTTAGGAATGTGGATTGATCAATGCCGGAGATTTTCGCCCTCATCTGGAATTGCATCAAAAGGGTTTTACCCGCAGTTTGTGCATTTATCCCTTATCCCTCTGCTAATTGTCACTATCTGATTCGTCAATATCTCTATCAAACAAGTCCACCAAATTGCAGCAGTGCAGTAGGTCAGCACTTTCTGGAATCAAAGAGTCTTGTAGCTTAAACACCTGCTGAAGAATTGCTAACTCGCGCCCATATTCACGTTGAACAGTTTCTACCATATCTTCTGGGGATACAGTCACCGAGGGCGTTCTCAACAGATGCAGTGCCATATTCATGCCAGAAAGCGGATTACGTAACTCCTGGTAGAAGTGGTTTAACAAACCATCGCGAGTGCCAGAGGCATGATCCGAAGGAGGTGAGGCAGGGGTTTCAGACTGAGTAGGTGTAGCTCTCTGTGTGGCGATCGACATTTGCCGCTTGTATCGCTGGATTAAAGCTGCTTGTTTAGCTAATCTTCCTGAAATTGCGCCCAACAATTCAGTGGCAGTGCAAGGCTTGGTGAGATAGTCGTCGGCTCCCAACTCCATTCCATATCGAATATCTGATTTTGTGCCCCTAGCGGTGAGAAAAATGAAGGGAATGCCTGATGTTTCGGTCGTTTGACGCAGATTGGTTAATACTGAGTAGCCATCTAGATCAGGCATTTGCACGTCACAGAGAATCAGGTCAGGATGATTCTGGCGAGCCAACTCTAAGCCGACGCTGCCAGTTTCACCCCCGATCGCTCGAAAGCCTTCTGCTTCTAGTAGGTCTAAAATCGATTCACGAACAGCTTGCTCGTCTTCAATCACCAAAATCTTTTTCATCTGCTTGCAAGTTACTGAGCGGTAGTGTAACTGTAAAGGTGCTTCCCTGCCCGACTTGACTGACAACTTCAATGTTGCCACCGTGCAAATCGACGCATTGTTTGACGATCGATAGCCCTAGCCCAGTTCCTGGAATCGTGTGAACATTGCTGGCACGATGAAAGGAGCTAAACAGTTGCGCCTGATCACATTCGGGAATCCCAATACCGTGGTCTTGAATACGAAAAATAGCATTCTTATAATCACAGGATATGTCAATTAAAATGCTTTCGCCCTGTGGAGAATACTTAATTGCATTAGAGATTAGATTGGTCAGAATATGGCGCAAAAGTTTTTCATCTAAAGACGAGAATTGCTCACTATCTTTTGACGTTTCGGATTGATTTTTTTGGTAGGTCAGAATAATTGAGCAAGTACTCATCTGAGCGAGTTTTATTTCTTCAATCAGGTCTTGGCAAAACTTTAATAAGTCAATCAATTGGGGTTTATATTGCAGTTTTCCTGCCTCAGTTTCTCCGACTAGCAAAACTTCATTAAGAAGCTGATTCATCCGCTTGACCGAAAGCTGGATGCGCTGTAAATATGTTGTTTTTTTTTCTTGTGTTAGCTGGTCTCCATAGCGATCGAGCAATTCCGTTGAGAAAAGAATGGCATTGAGTGGGTTACGAAACTCATGGGAAACAACTGAGACAAATCGAGATTTGAGTTCATGGAGTTCTCTTTCTTTATCGAGGGCTAATTGGATGGCAGATTCTGCTTTGTGGCGTGATAAAGCAATCTCGATCGTCGTAATCAGTTCTCGATCTTCAAATGGTTTTAGAATATAGCCGAAGGGTTCTGTAATTTTGGCTCGACTTAGGGTATTTTCGTCAGCATGGGCAGTTAGATAAACAACCGGAAGATGCAGCATTTGGTGAATTTTTTCAGCCGTTTCGATGCCATCTCTTTCTCCACGAAGACGAATATCCATTAAGACTAAATCAGGCTTAAAATAGGCAGCATCGTTTAACGCTTCAGACGCACAGGTCGCGATCGCCACTACTTTATATCCTGCATTGATCAAGCTGCTTTGAATATCTAAGGCAATAATGCTTTCATCTTCTACTATGAGAATGTTAGCGGTTGACATGGGCTAATTTTTTTGTTTTTTGATCGGTAAAGTTGATTTTGAAAATGGCTCCAGTTTTGCTTTGTAAATCGATCGTGCCCTGTAGCTGTTTAGTTAGATTGCAAACTAGCTGTAGCCCAAGAGATTTTGTCTGTTGAAAATTGAGATCTGGAGGCAAACCAGAACCATTGTCTTGAACAATCAGCGTGTAGCGATCGTCAGGTTCTGGGTAGAGACTAATGCTAATCTCTCCTGGTTTATCTGCTAAAAAAGCATACTTCAATGAGTTAGAAACTAGTTCGTTAATGATCAACCCGCACGGGATAGCAGTATCGATGCTGAGGCGAACATCTTCAACATTTAAGCTCAAGGAAATCGATCGCGAGTTTACTGAATAAGAGCGAAACAAATTATTGACCAGACTGCGAATATATTCGGCAAAATCTGTCTGAGCTAAATCCTCTGATTGATATAGTTTTTCGTGAATCAAAGCCATTGCTCGAACCCGATTTTGACTTTCTTTAAATACTTCTAAAATTCGTTCGTCTTTAATATACCCAGCTTGTAGCTTCAGCAAACTGGAAATCACTTGTAGATTATTTTTAACTCGATGGTGAATTTCTTTGAGCATTACCTCTTTTTCTTGAAGCGACTCACGAATACGATTTTCTGCTCGTTTACGATCGGTAATATCCACCATTGAGCCAATAATTTCGACTGGATGACCCTGACGATCGCGCAATAATTTCATCCCATCTCGGAGCCATCGATAGGAGCCATCTTGATGCAAAAAGCGATACTCACAACTCACCTGCTCTGCCACAAACAATTGAGACATTCGAGTGAGCAAGTTCATGAGATCATCGGGATGAACGCGATCGATCCAAAAGTGTGGATCTTTGAGATATTGCCAGACTTCATAGCCGAGTTGCTGAGTAATATTTTCGCTCACAAATGTGCAGGGGCGATTGCGATTGGGCTGGCATGTATAGATTACAGACGGATTGGAAGATAGCAAATATTTCAGACGTGCCTGAGTCGCGAGTAGAGATTTCTCCGACCATTTTCGCTCAGTAATATCTCGCTGCAACGCCACATAATGGGTCAAATTTTCCTGCTGATCAACGATCGGCACAATGTTTAGATCGACCCAAAACTCAGAGCCATCTTTGCGGTAATTTATCAACTCAACTTGAATTGATTTTGCCTGACTTAGAGCTTGCCGAATTTTGCCAAGCTGGATTCGATTGCTCTTTGGCCCTTGTAAAATGCGCGGCGTTTTTCCTAGCACTTCTTCGGCGCTATAGCCTGTCACAGCAGTAAATGCAGCATTCGTATAAATGATTTTAGGATTGTCAAGATCTGTATCTGTAATGATCACTGAGTCGTTGCCGTTGACGACTACTGATTCTAAGAGCCTTAGCTGGTCTTCTGCCCGTTGGCGTTCTTGCTGGGCCTGGGCCTCTTGCAAGACGATCGACAAATAGTCGGCAATCTCCATCAGCGTGGCCACTTCGTAATCGCTCCACTGGCGAGGCTCAGGAGCATTGAAACAGAGCAATCCTAGCTTTTGATCAGAATGCTGAACAGGAACCGACAGAATTGCAAAGGTCTGCCTACTGTCCAGGGAATCTGCAAGTGGGTTCAGAAATTTTGCTTGGGTGACATCCTGAATGATGATAGGCTGGCGACGATTGATAATTTCTAGGTAAGTAGGCGATCGAGTGAGGTCTTCTACCGTGCCTCGTAGGTTCGGCATGGTCTGTGGCTGCATCGAGTAAAGGGCGGTCAATTGTCCCGTTTCGACGACCCCATACAAAACGCGCAGATTTTTGAAGTGCCGCCCGATCTGTTGTACGGTCGATTCAATCACCTGTTCGACAGACAATCCGGCTGTAATTCCTGTTGATATGCTGTTTAGCAATCGCAAACAGATTTGGCTTTCGCGCAAACTCTGTTCTATTTTCTCGCGCTGAGAGATTTCCTTTTGTAGTTTTTCGTTGGCTTGAGTGAGTTCTTTTGTGCGTTCTTCGACTCGTATCGCCAGTTCTTCTTTAGTGTTGCGTAATGCTTCTTCGGATCGTTTGCGAGCGGTGACATCTGTTGCAACTCCGATTAGCCCAATGACCTGGCCGTGCTTGTCTCGGAGCGGTGTAGCACGGTGATCGTAGGTGACACCGTTGATGTCTAAGGTCAGGCTGCCTTCTGCTCCTGCCAAGACTTGCCGGGCAGCGCTCAACAATTCTGGGTAGTTTGAGTAGAGGTCAAAAATAGAGCGCCCCACAACTTCGCCCGATCGCCGACGAATAGCCGCCAGCCCTTTGCCTTCAAATAGGGTGTAAACGCCGTTGCGATCGAGGGCATACAAAATCGTCGGTGTATTGGTGACTACGGTTCTCAGCAATTTTTCGCGCTCTGCCAGGGCAGCTTCGGCCCGTTTTGACTCAGTAATATCTCGACAGCTAACGATTCGCCCAATGGTGTGACCGCCCAAACGTTGCGGCTTTGAGTAGCGCTCAAACACTCGCCCATCCGTCAGTTCTAGGAGGAGCCGACTTTCGAGATTGGGCTGGTCAGATTCGATTTTTAGCTGCGCTAGAAACGTGTCGGGGTTTTGAATTTGCGCGATCGTGCTGGACAAAAGTTCCTGTTCGTCTCGAATCGACGATCGGGCTAATCCCCACTGTTCGGCAAATTTGCGGTTGAAACTGAGAATGTTGCCAAAGATATCGATCGCCAAAATGCCATCCGCCGTCGCTTCTAGCGTCGTTTGGAGCAACGACAAAGATTGCTCTAGATTGGCGCGGGTGCGTCTGCGTTCGGTGATGTCGGTGATCATCGCCAAAACACCTTTGTAGTCTCCTTCTGAGAAGATGGGCGTAGCAGAAACGATCGCCCACAGATTCGATCGGTCTTTGCGAAGAAACTTGCAGTCGTGCTGTCCTTGTCTGCCTTGGTGCAACTGTTCGATGCAGGAACGGGCAATCTCGCAACCCTCCTGATCCACAAAGTCGTAGACCGATTTGCCCATCATGTCTTCGGCGCTGTAGCCCAACATCTGCGCCAGTCTGCCGTTGGCAAAGCTGGTTTTCTCCTCTGCGTCTAAGACCCAAATGCCTTCGGTTGCGGTTTCAATAATCCGCCGATAGCGTTCTTCGCTTTCTTGCAGCGCTGGTTTAGACTGACTCACCTCTGCTTGCAGATGGGCGATCGTCTGGGCAACCTCGGCAAGGCACGATCGCGCCTGCTGCGCCTCCAGTGGATCGGCAACCTCCAGCAATGGAGCGATCGCTTGCTGCAATGCGGTTAAACAGGGTGGTGAATCAAGAAATTGCATCGTTCAACAGCCGTTAGAGAGCACAGGTTTGAGAAAGGAGAAAATTGTTTGAGCACAGATTTTTGAGCACAGATTTTTGAGCACACATTTTTGAATACCTGGTAGATCACAAATGCGCTGTGAGATAGCCGTCTCGGCTGGCCTAATGCAGGCAGGATGCCTACTCCACAGGCTTCTAAAGTTCAGGCTTCTAAAGTTCAGTTTTCGATTTGCGATCGACTGAGGACTGGCGGAGGACTGACGGAGGACTGTCCGAGTGCTTGATCCAGACAAGGCTGATACCCTCTCGATGCTCAGAATTTTCTCTCACCTTTTGCAAGTTCAAGGGTATTGTTCCCTGCATAATGGAATCTGCAACTGTATCGTTACCTAAAAACCACTCGCTGCTGAGTATGTAGTTTTCTCAATGGTTCATCAGTTGTTGATTAACTCAAGATTCAGCCTCCACAGATTTACGCATGAAAGCCATTCTAGAAAACATTGTTGGTGCAGCCGGAGTTGATGCGTGGCATACCTTAGAAACGATGCAGAAAACGTCGATTTTGCAGTCGATCGCACCCGGAAAATTGCCCGATTACGTCGTCTACCCCAACACCCAGGCAGAATTGGCCGCCGTCGTTGCCTGTGCCCATGAGCATCGCTGGCGAGTGTTGCCCTGTGGCAATGGCAGCAAGTTAAGTTGGGGTGGGCTGGTGTCAGAGGCAAATCTGGTCATCAGTACGGCGCGGTTGAATCGATTGGTAGAACACGCGATCGGTGATTTAACCGTCACGGCTGAGGCAGGGGTGCGTTTTGCAGATTTGCAGGCTGTATTGGGCAAAGCGGGGCAATTTTGGCGATCGATCCCACAAACCCCACTCAGGCGACCCTAGGAGGCATCGTTGCAACGGCCGACTCTGGCTCGCTGCGGCATCGCTACAACAGTGTGCGAGATATGCTGTTGGGCATTTCGTTTGTGCGCAGCGACGGGCAAATCGTCAAAGCTGGGGGGCGCGTGGTCAAAAATGTGGCGGGCTACGATTTGATGAAACTGCTCACGGGTTCCTATGGCACACTGGGGATTTTGACACAGATGACGTTGCGGGTGTACCCGATTCCAGCATCGTCTCAGACCGTCGTGTTGGGGGGCAAACCAGAGAACATCGCCCAAGCGGTGCAGACATTGCTGAGTTCGGCGTTGACTCCAACCACGATCGACCTACTCTCTGCCCAGAGCATGGCGGCTCTCGATCTAAGTAGTAGCATCGGGCTGAGGGTGCAGTTTCAGAGTATTGCCGACAGCGTCAAGCAACAAGCCACGCGGCTGCTCGAACTGGGCGTTGCACTGGGGCTTTCTAGCACGATTTATGCGGAGACAAGCGAGGCCGATCTATGGCAACACTTCCAAGAACAAATCTCCCAGGTTAGCCAGGTTGAGAAAATCACCTGCAAAATAGGAGTAAGGCCATCGGAAGCAGTGGCGGTGTTGGGTCAAATTGAGAAAATTTTCAAGGGGGCGATCGTCACGATTCATGCGGGGAGCGGTTTGGGGTTTCTGGTCTTAGAGAGGGCGGAGACCCGATCGACCCAAATTTTGGAGGTACGATCGATCTGCGAAGCCACCGGCGGCTTTCTGTCGGTTTTGCAAGCGCCACCAGGCTTTAAGCAACAGATGGAAGTCTGGGGATATTCTGGCAACGCGATCGATTTAATGAGAAAAATCAAGCAGCAGTTTGACCCAGCCGCGCTTCTGAGTCCCGATCGTTTTGTAGGCGATATCTAAAATGCAAACGTCCGAAAATTCTGTCAATTCTGTCAATTCTCAATCGATCGCCGCCAAATTTCTAGGGTTTGACCCCAATCAGCCCCCCGACCCCGCTCTTATTGATGGCTGCGTACACTGCGGATTTTGTCTGTCTACCTGCCCCAGCTATCGCGTTATTGGCAAAGAAACCGACTCGCCCAGAGGTCGAATTTACCTCATGGACGGCGTGAACGAAGGCGAAATTCCGCTTTCACCCGCGACGGTGCAGCACTTCGATTCTTGCCTGGGCTGTTTGGCCTGCGTGACGACCTGCCCATCGGGGGTGCAATACGACAAATTGATTGCATCCACACGGTCTCAGGTCGAACGCAACCACGATCGCCCCCTCCCCGAAAGGCTGCTCCGCCAATTGATTTTCTCGGTGTTTCCCTACCCGCAGCGAATGCGAATGTTGCTGCGTCCTCTGGGGCTATATCAAAAGTCTGGGTTGCAGAAAATGGTGCGATCGCTGGGGTTTCTCAAGCAGATTTCGCCCCAGCTATCGGCAATGGAGTCGATGTTGCCCAAGATTTCGCCCCAGGCCTTTGAGGACAACATTCCGGCACTCATCCCGGCGCAGGGCAAGAAGCGCTATCGCGTGGGAATGCTGCTGGGCTGCGTGCAACGGCTGTTTAACCCCGATGTGAACGATGCCACGGTGCGGGTGTTGACCGCAAACGGCTGCGAAATTGTTGTGCCCCGATCGCAGGGTTGTTGTGGGGCACTGTCTCATCACCAGGGGCAAGAAGAACAAGCCAAACAGTTTGCCCGCCAGATGATTGACAGTTTTGCCGATGCCGAGGTGGATGCGGTGGTGGTGAATGCGTCTGGCTGTGGGCATACCCTCAAGGAATACGCCCACATTCTGCAAGACGACCCTGCCTATCGAGACAAAGCCAAGGCATTCGTGGCCCAGGCCAAAGATGTTCAAGAATTTTTGGCCGCGATCGGGCTGACTGCCAAGCTTTTTCCCCTGCAAGACAAGCCTCTGGTTATGGTTTATCAAGATGCATGTCATATGCTACACGGGCAGAAAATTAGCCTTCAGCCGCGCCAGCTATTAAAGCAAATTCCAGGGGTGCAACTGCGTGAACCGATCGACGCTGCCCTCTGTTGTGGTAGTGCCGGAGTGTATAACATTCTCCAACCCGAAGTTGCTGAAGAACTGGGTCGCCAAAAGGTCGAAAACCTGACCAATACTGGCGCACAGCTTATTGCCTCTGCCAATATTGGCTGCTATGTCCAAATTTCTAAGCACCTAGAACTGCAACACAAAACGACTCCTGTGCTCCATCCGATGCAGCTATTAGACTATTCAATTCGAGGAGTTAAATTGAGGGATGAGGGATGAGGGGGCAGTATGTTGTTGATAAGACTATTAAGCACGATCGCCCATCCTTCGCTCCTGCTCACTTCGTCAACACGGGTGGCGGCTTCCCCGGTCATGGCGATCGCTCCCCAGTTTGACAGCGCCTCAGACTTTTCAGAAGGGTTGGCCCTGGTGCAGAGGGGCGATCGCTTCCAATATGTCGATCGTCAGGGCAAAGTTGCCGTTTCACCAGAGTTTGAATTTGAAAGCTATTCACCCTTTTGGGAGGGGTTGGCGATCGTCAAAGCGGGTGCGACCTATGGCTATATCAATCGCCAAGGTCGAGTTGCGATCGCGGCACAATTTAACAGTGCTTCTCGATTTTTTGAAGGATTAGCCAGCGTTCGATTCAACAAAAATGTGGGCTTCATCAACAGGCAGGGAGAAGTCGTCATCAAGCCACAATTTCAATTGACATCGGGCTTCTCAGAAGGGCTGGCGGCAGTAAAAGTTGAGCAAAAATATGGCTATATTGACCCAAAAGGGAAGTTAATTATTCAGCCTAAATTTACCGATGGTTCGCGATTTTCTCAGGGATCAGCAGCCGTAAAAATAGGCGATCGCTGGGGCTATATTGACAAAACAGGCAAGATAATTTTTCGGCCGCAATTTGATGGTGCGTTCCATTTTTCTGAATCGATCGCACGGGTGAGAAGCGGCGATCGCTGGGGATATATCAACACCAAAGGGCGAGTAATTATCCCTCCGAGGTTCAGTTTTGCCTCTGATTTTTCGGACGGGTTAGCATTAGTTCAAATCGACGAAAAATGGGGCTATAGCGATAAAACTGGGAAGCTCGCGATCGCGGCCAAGTTTGAGTTTGCCAGCGATTTTCGAGAAGGACTTGCACCCGTCAAACTCAATGGTAATGGGGATTTGTCGATACTCAGGGCAAAATGACGATCGTCCCCCAATTTGAGCAAGCAGGCAGTTTTTCACAAGGCTTGGCGCGGGTGAGGGTAGAGGGCAAATGGGGCTACATCCGCAGATAGATTTACAATATTGCTAAATCCCTCAGAAGAGGAATTGGGTTTTGGGCGATCGACCCCCTAAATTGGGAAGCGAATCGTTGTGGAAATTAAGATGAGCGCCAGTATTTATATTTTTGACCTATTGGTAATTGGTTTACTCTTGTTAGCCGTCACCCTAGGATCAGGTTGGATCGCTCGACTACCTCTATCTTTTGCCTTAATTTATCTAGCCGTAGGTATGCTTCTTAGCCCCTATGGTTTTAACCTGATTCAAATTCGTCCTGATGCAGAATTTCTAGAACGCACTGCCGAAATGGTCGTGCTGATTTCGCTCTTTAGCTGCGGCTTAAAAATGAATCGCCCGCTTACTTTTTGGGACTGGCATTCGACCGCACGGTTGATTGGCTTTCTCATGCCGATCTCAATTTTTGCCATCGCCGCGATCGGACATTGGGTTCTAAATATGGACTGGGGAACCTCGATTTTGTTGGGGGCAATCTTAGCGCCAACCGATCCAGTTTTGGCCTCCGAAGTGCAACTCGGCGACCCCCACGATCGCGACGAACTTAGATTCGGACTCACCTCCGAAGGCGGACTCAACGACGCGCTTGCTTTTCCATTTGTGTATTTTGGACTGCACTCGATCAAAGATGCCAACTGGCAAAACTGGTTCAAAGAATGGGTTGCCGTTGACCTGCTGTGGGCAATTTTTGCGGGCACTGTCATGGGTTATCTAGTGGCGCGATCGATTCGCTGGATCGACCACAAACTTCAGCGCCTCGAAACCTCAGACGAACTGATGGAAGACTTTATAGCGCTGAGCATCATTTTGATTGCTTATTCATTAACCGAAATCGTCAACGGCTATGGGTTTTTGGCCGTTTTTGTGGCAGGTGTCACCATGCGACGACGACGCAATTTTGACAAGTCGATTTCCCAGCTTCACTTCATCGAACGCCTCGAAAAATTGTCAGAAGTCGGCTTGATCTTGCTTCTGGGTTCACTTTTGAGATTTGAACCAATGGGCCGCTTCCTAGGCGATACCCTGATCGTCGCCGGGCTGTTGCTCTTTGTGATTCGTCCGATCGGCGCGTGGATCAGCACAATCGCCCTCCCTGCTCACCCGGCTACACGGTGGCTCTATGGCTGGTTTGGCATTCGAGGAGTCGGCTCAATTTATTACCTCGCCTACGCCCTCGGATCGGGACTCAAAGGAGAACCCGGAGAGCGCCTCGCCTGGATTACATTCACCACATCGTCATTTCCGTGATTTTGCATGGCATCACAACTACACCGATCATGAAATGGTATGAACGCAATGTTGAGGGCAACAAAACCCTAGAGCAAGACCCCGCAGCCCACGAACAAGAAACCGAAGGCGCTTGAAAAAGCCCGATATGAACCAATCATCTATCAAAGGTTAGGGAGTTGCGGCCAAACATCTCAACAGTCAATTTCCGATCACTTTGATCGCCACGAATCCGGCGACCTCACAATCTTCCTGGGTCAGGTTGGGATTACGTTGAGCAAAAGTTACACTCAAATCCTCGATCAGCATCATATCCGTTGCTTGATCGATTTCATTGAGTTCAAGACTCATGCCTTGTGCGCCCATAAAGATAGCGTGATAGCCCGGATTCTTGGTAAAGAATTGGTCTGTTGCATCAATCAAACGATCGAGTAACTAACTCCCAAGTTGGGAGAGGGAGCAGGAGTCCGGTTCCCCTTCTCCCAAAATGGGAGAAGGGGTTAGGGGATGAGGGTCTTAAGTTTAAGTTCCACCTACCTACTTACGAGCTTATAGTCAGAGGCAGGATTAAAAATACGACAAGTGCCGTCTTA
>JAAUOZ010000057.1 GCA_012034655.1 Leptolyngbyaceae cyanobacterium CSU_1_3
AGCAGGAAGCAGGGAGCGAGGGAGCGAGGGAGCAGGAAGCAGGGAAGGGGCAGCGGTGAGGGGCGATCGCGGTGGGCGGGGTCGGGTGATCGTAAGAGTTGGGTAAGCGGGAAGAAGCGGGCGGGAACGTTGAAGAATTGGGCGATCGCATGGATGCAGGGGTTGGCGGCTTGGGAGGTGACTGAGAAGATTCCGGCGATCGCTTTGGGGGCGAGATTGGCGGCGACGAGTTGCTGCTGAATGAGTCTGATCCATTCATCTGACTGGATTTTAGCAGTTTCGGCAATGGCAATGATAATCGTAGTTGGATGGTAAACCAAACATCTTGGGTGATGTGATACAGATTCCTCAGTAACTTTGATCGTCAATGCTCCTAGAGAAGAAATCGGCAATGTGCTGTTACTCAGCCAGGGAGCAGTTCCTTCTAGGTTGACAGCCGAGCCTGACAATAGATCAGACATAAATGATTTAGCATCCTCTGGATTGGCTAAATGATAACCTGGAGGAGGATTTTCTAACGCTAGCTTGAATCGAATATCACCTGCTGTTGTAATAGCTGGCTTAATGTTGAGAACGGCTGAAATCTCTCGTGCCATCTCATTTACGCCATTTAGCCCGCCCAGGAGAGGTACGACGGCACTGCCATCTTCTGCGATCGCCACCACAGGCGGTTCTGCTCGTTTATCTGAGAGCAAGGGAGCCAAAGTTCTGATCAAAATTCCCGCAGCACAAACGCCTACGATCGCGGTTCCCTGGCTAAATAGGTCTCGCAGTGTGTCACCAAACTGATCAAAGTGCAGGTCAACCTCGGTGGTTCTTCCCGATAAGCCGTAGAGTTTGGCTCCAGGCAGAACGGCCATTAACTGTCGGGCAAGGGGTACGCCCTGCTGACCCAACACCACAACGGCTAGATTTTTTGTGCCCATAGCTGAGTTTTGTCGCTGAGTTTTGTCGCTGAGTTTTGTCGCTGAATTTTGTCGCTGACCGTTATAGCTGAACTTTTGTAGGCAAAAGAATCATTGAGAAATAGGGGACACGATCGGCTTCTACTTCATCCAGTGAGATAATGCGCTGCTCTGCCATTGTGGCTCGCTCGATGTAACGTGCTCTAGAAGACAGCCCCAACGATCGTAAGACTTCACGAACCTTAGAAAAATGTCGCCTGAGTTTGATAATGGCTGCTGCATCTGCATTCACTAATTGAGTTGCTAGAACGTCTGCTGAAAGAGTAGCAGGTAGAACACTAAAAATATCGTTGCGGTAGCTGATCGGAATCCCGATCGCAGAGGCGCAAGCCATCGGAGACGACACACCCGGAACCACTTCTGTATGATACTGATCAGCAAAACGAGTGAACAGATACATGAATGATCCATAGAATAGCGGATCGCCTTCGCATAGCACCACTACATCGTGCCCAGCGGCGAGATGCTCGGCAATAGGTACGATGGCTCGATCGTACAGAGGCTTTGCTTCGTGAGGATCGAGGGCACGGGGAAAGTGGAATGGCACTTCGATCTGGTCGTCTGTGAGATAGCTGGCGACGATCGATCGGGCAACACTGGGGTGATTGTCTGCCGACTGGTAGGCGACAACGGAGGCAGACTTTAGCAATCGAAATGCTTTCAGTGTCAGCAGTTCTGGATCACCCGGCCCTACCCCAATTCCATACAGCCGACCCTTTGTGTTTGTCATACTTCTGCCTCCATTGCCAATGCGTTCACGGCGGCGGCGGCCATGGCGCTTCCACCGCGCCGCCCTAAAATGCTCAAGAAAGGAACCCCACGGCTATTGTTTGCCAGGGCTGCCTTCGACTCGACTGCACCCACAAAACCTACCGGAAAACCTAGAATCAGCGAAGGTTTTGGCACTCCTTCGTCTAACATCTCTAGTAATCTAAAAAGTGCGGTTGGGGCGTTCCCGATCGCAACTACTGATCCTTCTAGACACGATCGCCACAGTTCTAACGCGGCTGCCGATCGGGTGTTGCCGATTTTTTGCGCCAGTGATGGCACTTGTGAATCGTTTAAGGTACAAATGACTTGATTGTGGGCGGGGAGTCGGCGGCGTGTCACTCCATCGGCTACCATACGAGCATCACAGAGAATGGATGCTCCTGCTGCCAGGGCGGTCCGTCCGGCTGCGACAGCATCGATCGAGTAAGCGAGATCTTCTACAATATCGGTCATGCCGCAAGCGTGAACCAGGCGCACGGCTACTGCCTCAAAATCGGCGGGAAGGATGGACAAATTTGCTTCTGATCGAATGATTGCAAAGGAGTTGCGATAGATTTCGTTGCCGTCTCGAATGTAGTGATTCATTAATGAATTGAGTTGTAATTTTCTAGTATTAAATTTTGATCAGAGGGAGCGATCGTTTGTTCGGATCAAAACTGATTTAGCCTTCGTACCTTTGAGGTTAGCCAAGCAGTTGTCTTAGTTGTGCGATCGTATGGCGCTCCGTAAACTCTCTCCAGGATTCGGATGATTTTCTTCGATGCGCTTGATAGGCCTTGAGCATTTGTTCAATTAGACGGGGAAGGTGATCAGGGCGAATAGATTGATAGATTTTTTGACCAAATTTAGTATTCTCCTCCGTGTTATAGCTAGTGATGTAAATATCATATTCAGAAGAATTCTTGCCCTTCTCAACCCCCAATAGCGTGATGTCACTTTGAGTATGTTGAGCACAGGATTTTTTGCAACCGCTAAAGTGTAAATTAAGGGGTTGATCCAGTGTAATTTTTTTGGCTAAATAGTCCGCTACAGCCATCGCATCCTGCTTGGTTTCGGTCGCAGAAGACGCGCATCCAGCTTTTCCAGAACAGGCTACGATCGCCCCCCAAAGCTGATTTTTTGACTCAGATAACCCCAATCCCTCAACCCCTTGCTGGACTGGAGACAGCGATCGCTCTGGCAGATCTGGAATCAGCACATTTTGCCAGGGTGTAAGGCGCACTTCGCCGCTGCCATATTGAGCAGAAAGTGCCGCCAAGCCTCGCAATTGATAGGTTTCTAGCCGTCCGAGTGGCAGCGCTATGCCTTGATAAAACAATCCCGCTTGGCGTTGAGGCTGTACGCCCAAATGCCCAGATTGCAGTGTAGATTGTTTGGGCACAGGAACGAGAGGCGATCGTCGCAGTCTTATCTGTTGGGCAACGGCTTGTAAATATTGCTCAACGCCCAAATAATTCAATACTTCTCTCAATCGAGGTTTGCGACGATCGATATCAGCTTTTAATAAGTCAAGTGAATGCTGCCGATATACATTCGTCAATGCAAAAAGAATAGGTAAACATTCGTCTGGGTGAACCTGTACGCCCACATCCTGCGGCGATTCTCCTCGCTCACCGTGACCGAGGGCCAGACGAAACTCATTCTGCGTGGCATAAAACAGAATGTCATTGGGACGATCGCCCACCGAAACCAACCCACCGCCCTCAAAGCAAACACTAAATTTTGCTGACAAAACAGATAGCTCAGGGTGCTGGATGATGTGCCGATTCCAACGGGTAACAAAGGGACGGGTATCGATCGATTCTTGACGATCGATGCCTGCGGTGGGGCTGCTCATAATGTTGCGAATGGCATCCACTTCTGCGATCTCGGCAGCCAACCCCACTGCCTGCAATTGCCTCAAAGTCTCCAGAGCAATGCCCGTTTTACTGGCTCGAATCTGCACATTGGCGCGATTGGTGACATCCAAATAGCCACCGCCAAACTGGTCTGCGAGACTGGCGATCGCCGCACATTGTTCAACATTCAAAATGCCGCCCGGAATGCGAAGCCGTGACAAAACTCCGTCTTGGGCAGACGTGGCGTAAAATAAACCCGGACAGGCAGTAGGCAAGGATGGCAACACTGAGGCTCCGTGCGACGCAGAGAATCGAATCGTGTCTCACAACACTGCTAAAGTTGGCATTCTGACTTGGGACTTGACTTTGGCTTGCCCACTACAGTTGCGGCACAGTACCGGAATCTCACCGGACTTTCCCAACCCTAAGCTTCTGTAACTTAGCATGAGAAAGGATCGGGGATCTGGGTTTTTTGAGGGATGAGGTGAGATGGAGGATGACGGATGGGAAAGTGGTTGGCCGTGGTGGGAATTGGAGAGGACGGGCTGGAAGGGTTGTCTGCGATCGCTCGTGCCCTGGTTGACCGAGCAGAAATTTTGGTAGGAGGAGCGCGTCATTTGGCCATGATGGCGGAGGACGATCGGCGCACGAAAATGATTTGGGAGGCTCCGATTCAGAGGTCTGTGGAGGAGATTATTCACCATCGGGGGCGGGCGGTTTGTGTGTTGGCGAGTGGCGATCCGATGTGTTATGGCGTGGGGGTGACGCTGTTGCGGAAGATTTCTCTGGCGGAAATGACGATCGTTCCGGCTCCTTCGACGTTTAGCCTGGCCTGTTCTCGGTTGGGATGGTCGCTGACTGAGGTGGAAACGCTGAGTCTGTGCGGTCGGCCGCCTGCGTTGCTCAACGCCTATCTGTATGCGGGGGCGCGATTGTTGATTTAAGCGAAGGCAAAAAACTCCTGCGATCGTTGCCAATTTGCTGACAGAACGCGGCTTGGGTTGCAGTTCTGTCACCGTGCTCGAACGGTTGGGCAGCCCCCACGAGCGGCTCGTTACTAGCCTCGCGGCTGAATGGGCTGAGGCAACCCCTGAGACAAATTTGGATGACCTGAACGCGATCGCCGTTGAGTGTGTCCCTGATGATGCTACTGCTCTTTCGCTCTCTCGCCTGCCAGGGTTGCCCGATGTTGCCTACCACCACGATGGGCAACTCACCAAGCGAGAAGTCCGAGCGGTGACGCTCTCTGCCCTATCACCCACACCGGGACAGTTGCTTTGGGATGTCGGCGCGGGTTGTGGATCGATCGCCATTGAATGGATGCGAACCCATCCACGCTGTCGAGCCATTGCGATCGAACGCGCTCGTATACACTATATTGCAGACAACGCAAATGCTTTAGGAACGCCAAATTTACAGATTATTGAAGGCATTGCCCCCTCAGTTCTCAAAGATTTACCTCGACCCGATGCAATTTTTATTGGGGGCGGCGTAACATCAAATGGAATGCTAGAAACCTGCTGGGCAGCCCTACGATCGGGTGGCCGTCTCGTCGCCAATGTCGTCACGATCGCAGGTGAACAGACCCTATATACCTGGCACGATCGCGTCGGCGGCGACCTGACACGCATCAGCATCCAACGTGCCGAAGCGATCGGTCGCTTTCTCGGCTGGAAATCCCTTTCACCCATCACCCAATGGGCCGTCACCAAACCATAAATTTCACAAATCTCCTCCCCCTTCCATGTCTCGTACAGGCTACACGCTTCCCGTTTTCGCCGTCGCTGCCGCCAAAGCTGCCCTTTTGCACTTGCTCTACGCGGCTGACAGACGATCGCTCGTCTCCCTCGATTTGCTCCCAGAGCGGGCCGAAATTCCCATCTCACAGGTGGCAAAATTGGACGACGCAAGCGCTTTGGCGATTACGGTGAGCGATCCGGGCGACAATTTAGATCTGACGCGCAACACACCGATTTGGGCATGGGTTACACTTTCCGATCGTGGCGATCGTGGGCCGCTCTTGCTGCAAGCCGGAGAAGGGTTGGGCAAAACCCTGGAGGGCGATCCGGCGATCTACAGCTATGCGCGGCGACTGTTTGATGCCAACTTGCTGGCGCTGATTCCCGCTGAGCGCACCCTCACTGTGACGATCGCTTTGCCCGAAGGCCGCCAACTCGCCCAGCGCACCTCTAATGAAGCGTTTGGCGTTCTAGAAGGGCTGTCACTGCTGGGGACGAGTGGCATTTCTAAACCCTTCTCAGCCGCCGATCATCTAGAAGAATTTCGCGGCTCGCTACAAGAAACCGTGAAAACCCATGCCGATCTGATTTTTTGCATCGGCAGCAATGGCTTACAAGTGGCGCAACGGTTGGGGTTGGACGCAGCGGCGATCGTCCAGACTGGCAACTGGATCGGGGCACTGCTCGTCGAAGCGGGGCTGCTTCACGCCAATTCTGTGCTGCTGTTGGGCTATCACGGCAAGCTGATCAAATTGGCTGGGGCATCTTCAACACGTCCAGTCATCTCGCAGATGCAAAGCTAGAAATTCTCAGTGCGACGGTGATTTCTGTAGGCGGCGATCTGGCTGCGGCGCAAGCGGTTTTGCAGGCTAAAACTGCCGATGCTGCTCAGAAAAAACTTATGGAATTAGGGCTGTCTGAAACGGTTTTTACAACACTAGCGGCAAAGGTGAGTCACAGAGCACGATCGTATGTGCAAAAATATGCCAACACTACGATGACTGTGAATACAATACTCTTCGATCGCCAGGGGCAAATCGTAGGACAAAGCCATTGCTCGGAAGGAACTTGATTGGACTCGATCGAGTCCGATTCATCTAAATAGCTATTAACTTGGCCACACAAAGATCCGGTATGGGTATGTTGGGGCGGGTTTCGGCTCCGCTGGAGATTTTGAGTATTGAGCGGAGTCGAAGTGCGTCTGATCCATCCTTCCTACCTATCAAGCAACTTCAAACCCTCAAAAGGAGCTTACGTTGATGCCTTCCCGATTTGTTCAATCGTTGCCCATGCTGGGGCTAGGGCTTTCTGTAGGGTTAGCGGCAACAGCAGTGATTTTTGTTTACGAAATTTCGCCCCTGCGAGATCCGACTTTTGTGCCAAACAGCGCCAACGCCGGGACGTTGATTCCCCAATTTAGAGACGTTGCAACAGAGCATAACTTGATGCAGTGGGGTGCATGGCTGACAGGGCTGATCGCAACTAATTTGACGATCGTCCTTTGGCAGTTATCTCATGCAAATTCTACCCTTCGCAGACAAAACGCTCTCTTAGCTCGTCTGCTCAGGGTGGTTCCTTGGCTAGGGGCGGGGGTTATTCTGTGGGTGGTGTTTTGGCTAGGATGGGTCATCTATCTGCTGGGTCAGTGGATGATCGATTAGGCGGGTTTTTGCGCCTCTGGGGTAGTCGGCTTTGGCTTGTAAGTCGAGGCGACGTGCAGATCTTTTAACTGCTGGCCATCGACGCTAGAAGGCGCACTGGTGAGTAGACATCGAGCTTGCTGCGTTTTGGGGAATGCGATCGCATCTCGAATCGATTCTTCACCCGCCAACAGCATCACCAGACGATCGAGTCCGTAGGCAATGCCACCGTGGGGTGGTGTGCCATATTCAAATGCTTCGAGCAAAAAACCAAATTTGTTGCGGGCTTCTTCTGGGGAAAGACCGATCGTCTCAAACACTTGCGCTTGCAAATCGGGCTGGTAGATTCGCACACTGCCGCCTCCCACCTCAAACCCGTTGTAAACCAGATCGTAGGCCAAAGCACGAGCAGTTTTCAGGTCAGCCAAATCTTCAGGGTTGGGAGCCGTGAAGGGATGGTGTAGGGCCTCAAGTCGCTTTTCGTCGGCGTTCCACTCGAACATGGGAAAGTCTGTCACCCATAGCAAATTGATTTTGTCGGGGTCGATCAGTCCGAGTTCTTTGGCTAACGCCTGACGGAGGCGATCGAGGGTCTTGTTTACCGTTTCTCGATCGCCTGCCCCAAACAAGAGCAGATGCCCCGGTTTTGCCCCGGTGCGCGTCAGAAGTTCTTGCTTTTGAGTGTCAGAAAGATTGTCTTTGATGGCCCCGATCGTGTCAATCTCGCCATCTTCGCGCACTCGAATGTAGGCCAAACCCTTCGCCCCGGCTTCGGTGGCTTCTCTGAATAGGTCTCCACCGGGCTTAATTCGCACGTTAGAAACAGCATCGTTGCCGCCCGGAATCGGCAAAATTTTGACAATTCCACCCTTAGAAACGGCATCTGCAAACACCTTGAATCCGGATTTTTTGAGCAGATCCGACACGTCTACAAGCTCCAGCCCATAGCGGGTGTCGGGTTTGTCGCACCGTAGCGATCGATCGCCTCGGCATAGGTTAATTGAGGCAGAGGGGTAGGAATGTCGATGCCTTTGATTGTCTTGAAAATGTGATGAACTAAGCCCTCGTTGAGGTGAATAATTTCTGCTTGTGACATGAAGCTCATCTCCATGTCGAGTTGCGTAAATTCAAGCTGGCGATCGGCTCTCAAGTCTTCATCACGAAAGCAGCGAGCGATCTGATAGTAGCGATCGAACCCCGACACCATAAGCATCTGCTTAAACAACTGCGGCGACTGGGGCAGCGCATACCATTCCCCTGGGTTCACCCGCGACGGCACGAGATAATCCCTTGCGCCTTCGGGGGTCGATCGCGTCAAAATCGGCGTTTCGACTTCGATAAAGCCTTCTTGATCTTCGAGGTAGCGGCGAATTGATTTGATCACCTGATGGCGAAGTTGCAGATTTTTGCTCATCCGCTCTCGCCGCAGATCGAGATAGCGATACTTTAGACGCAACTCTTCTCGAACGGTTTCACTATCTGCCGCCGAAACCTGGAAGGGCAACTGTTTACGAACGGCATTGAGAATCTCGATCTCGTCGGCGTAAATCTCAATCTCGCCCGTAGGGATCTTTGGATTCAGCGACTCATCGGGACGCTTGGTGACGCGACCGACAATTTTAATTACATATTCGTTTCGCAGATCTCCTGCCTGCTGGTGCGATCGCGGGGTTCGTTCTGGGTCGCTGACAATTTGGACTGTACCGGAGCGATCGCGCAAATCCACAAAGATCACATACCCATGATCGCGACGGCGATCGACCCAACCATAGAGGGTGACGGTTTCTCCAATGTGGGCTGCTCGAACTTGACCGCAGTAGTGGGTACGCATAGGAAGGGATGAGGGATGAGGGATGAAACGGGGAGGAACGAAAGGGGGGGGGGGATGTGTTTTAAGTGTAACGAATCGACTGACGATCGGTGCTTTAGGGGCAAGCACGAAAATAAAATACCAGAGATCAGGTGAATGCTCGTAGCATGGCACTGCCGTGCCCTTAAGCGAGGGTAGATGATTTGCCTACAAGTTCCTTCCCTTTTCTCACCCAGGAAGAAGAAGACGGGAGGGGAAGTGATCCAACATCACACACTGCGTGAAATTGAGGTATGAGAGGGGAGACGATCGACTCCTTCCTCAAGATTCTGTAAAGTTGATGTTACTTGTTAATTTTTTGTAGGGCAGACTCCTGATATTTGCGGTAGAGGGCGGTACGATCTTGGCGATCGCGTGCCGCTTGTCACTCGCTGGAACAGAATCCATCAGATCAGAGGCTTTACCCCAGGTGTCGGCTAGCTCCTTCCACTGGTCGGGGGTGCGGGCATTTCTGCCCGTTTCGGCGGCAGTTTCGGCCAGGCGAACCGCCGCCGCAAAGGAGTCTTGATCGGGCTTCTTGGCGCTAGAATCTTGCAGAGGAGACGCTTTGGGCCGATCGGGAACCACGGGTAAACTGGAAGGCCCTGCCTGAGGCTGCGACTGAGCAACCAAAGAACTCTTTTTCCAGGCATATAGCCCCCATCCCACGGCCAGTAACCCCAAGCTCAAGACCAATCCGCCTATGATCCCCTTCGTGAACTGACGCTGCTCACGCACTATCTGCGGAGAGAGCGATCGCGAGAGATCGTAGCTGCTGGCTGCCCGTTCTTGCAGGTCTTCTCTAAAGCGTTGAAACAAGTTTTGTCGAGCCAGGGTGATTTCCTTTGACCAGAGCAACTGACCATCGGGATCGCGGTTGATCTCTTCGAGCCAGAGAAGCTGCTGTTCGCGGACGATTCGACTGTTGATATTGACACGGTGAATGTTGCGCGGGGCGATCGACTCCAAAATTTTGCGAACGCGATCGATGAGCATCGTCTGCTCTAACTGCTCTGGCGTGGGCGCTTCACAGAGTAGTTGCAAAATGCCGTTGGCAAAAATAGCGCGAGTTCTCACGCCAGAATCAGAAAGCTTGTCGTTGAGAACCTGAATAATTGCTGCGACGCTGCCCTGATGTGCCTGTTTGTAAATATCGTTAAGCGGGTTCACCGTCATGCTCATAGGCTGGTAGAGAATCGCCCCTGTGGTTGGCTTTATTCAGTGACTATGATATCAGGAGATCGAGGAGCCGAGAAAACTCCGTCTTTGAGTACGCTACTCTCCGGTTTGGTTGCCCCAGTTGAGATGGCGGCAGTCGTTAAAGCGACGAATCTGCCAAAGGTCGGTGTTGAAGCGGTTTTGGTTGGTGTGATGCCAGCGCGATCGATCGATCCAAATTCAAAAACGGCGGTGTTTCTGGCCCTGAGTCGCCAGGAGCGATCGCAGCCCATAAGTTCTGCAATCAGGTGCTGCAAGATCCAACTATGGCTGACGACCCAAAGTTGATCGCCGTTGGAGTGGCGATCGAGGAGGCGAGTGATAAACGCTTGAGAACGAGAGCGGGCATCCTTTAATGACTCAGCCTTGGGGATTTGAATCCAATCTGGGGAGGCTTCGAGGGTGTGGCAGAGATCTGGGTAATGCTGCCGAGCTTCTGACCAGGTGAGTCCTTTGAAGATGCCGTTCTGAAATTCTTTGAGATCGTCAGAATATTCGAGGGCGATCGCTTTGTGGCTACCCTCTGACTCTTCTGGCGCATCGATACCTGGATCGATCAAGTCACTCACCGCCGCCGGGAGCGGGGCCGACTGAAAGTAAGACAGCAAAATTTCGGTGGTCTGGGCAGCACGGTTGAGCGGGCTGCTATAGACATGAGACGGTCGCCACGACTCGGCCAGCAGATATTGGGCTAGTTTCTCAGACTGCGCCCTCCCAAGACTAGATAGCTCAAAATCTCCGTGGCCCTGCATTCGTTTTTGTTGGTTGCCGACAGATTGGGCATGACGGATAAAGAGAATTTTGAGCACTTTTGACATGGGAGGGCAGCGTAAGGGGCGGAGATTGGGTAGAAAATATTCAACCTTAAACGAAGCTACCCAATTTGTAGCATCTAGAACTTCAATGCTTTGTAATCAAAATGTCCAGGCTCTTTGTCTAAAACTCCATTTACAATTGCAGTAAGTGGGAAGGCGGATTTATTGCTAAGACGCATTTCGACTGTGCTCAATGCTCAAAATCTTCGATGGAAGAGGGTTGCAGCGTCGAAACTTGGCATCTGCTTGGCTTTAATTCCACCCTGCTACTTAGCAGTTTTGTTCATCGCGTTCGGCAGAAGTTAGCTTATGACACTCCTCAAATCCACAACCCGCCACATTCATATTTTTACTGCTGAAGTGCAAAATAATGAATTGGTTCCCAGTGAGAAGGTTTTGACCCTTGATGTTGACCCTGACAACGAGTTGACCTGGAATGATGATGCCTTGCAGAAGGTTTATCGCAAGTTTGATGAACTGGTTGAGGCGTGCGGCAACACTCCGTTGACAGAATATAATCTGCGGCGCATTGGGTCAGATTTAGAGCATTTTGTGCGATCGTTGCTTAACAAAGGGGAGGTTGCCTACAACCTCAACAGCCGCGTGTTGAACTACAGCATGGGTTTGCCCCAGGTGGCCCCCGAATAGCAAAAACAGGGTTAGCTAAATTCCTGGGCGAGGGGCAGCCGGGGCGACTTTTTGGTTTTGGTTGCAGTTTTGTTAAATAGCTTGCTGGCTTCTTTGAGGTCTACATTGCCACCACTGACAATCACGCCGATGCGGGCCTGGGGCACAGCGACAATGCCTTCAAGCAGAGCGGTGGCAGCCAAGGCCCCGGTTGGCTCGACAACGATTTTCATGCGTTCCCACAGAAAGAACATCGATCGCGCGATCGCGGTTTCTGAGACCGTTACCATATCGTGGACGTAGTGCAGCACGATCGGGAAGGTGAGATCTCCCAGGCAGGAAGTTCTCGCGCCATCGGCGATCGTCGAGGGGTTTTCAATCGTCTGAAGGGTTTTGGTGTAGAACGATCGCGTCGCATCGTCGGCTTTTTTGGGTTCCACCCCGATCACCTGGCACTGAGGCGCGAGGGCATGGGCGGCGATCGCACATCCCGAAATCAGTCCGCCCCCGCCACAGCACACCAGCAGCAGATCTAACTCGCCTACTGCTTCGATCAGTTCTTTAGCGGCCGTCCCTTGTCCTGCGATCACCGGCCCATAGTCAAACGGAGGAATGAGCGTCGAGCCTTGCTCTGTGGCGATTCTTTGGGTGACTTCTTCTCGCCTTTGGGTAGCGCGATTGTAGAGAATGACTTCTGCCCCATAGCCGCGGGTAGCGGCTTGTTTGACGGCAGGCGCATCATCTGGCATGACGATCGTCACTGGAATTTCTAAAATTTGCCCCGCCAGAGCCATCGCCTGAGCGTGGTTGCCAGACGAAAACGCCAGCACGCCCAATTTTTTTGCTCCGGCGACAGTTGCGACAGCGCATTAAACGCCCCTCGAAACTTAAAAGACCCGGTGCGCTGGAAGTTTTCGCACTTAAAAAAACCTGACTGTGGGTGCGATCGTTCACCGTTTGAGAAGTCAAAACGGGCGTGTGATGGGCAACGCCTGACAATCGCTGGGCGGCAGACTCAATGTCGGCATAGGTGGGTGCATCTGGTGGAAGGGGAACGGTAAGGTCATTCATATGCAAGTCTGGCAGTTTGGGCGGCGAACCTTTGGGGATTTTAGCCCCTCAAAAAATTCTGACAGAATCCTAGGGCGTGTCATCAATTACCCGTAGAAGCTTTGCTAGATAAAGATTAGGGGTTTCGTCTCTTCTCAAGACTTCAAGCCTGAGATCCTTACTAAGGAATGAGAATTAAATAAACTGTAAGACTTTGGATTCGCCCTCACCCCCCGCCCCTCTCGCCCAGATGGGGAGAGGGGAGCAAGAAAGAATCCGGTTCCCCTTCTCCCAACTTAGGAGAAGGGTTAGGGGATGAGGGCGAACCCAAGCAATCAAAATCACAAGTTATTTAATCCACAATCTCTAAGTAGAAAGGCGGAAGGATGGATCAGACGCATTTCTACTCCACTCAAGGCTCAAAATCTCTTCTGGAGGAGGGTTGAGCGGAGTCGAAACCCGGCATCTGGTTTGCTTTAATTTCACCCCACTCCTGAGCGTAAGCCCTCCAGATTTGATGGATGACACACCCCAAGTGGTTGGCGCATCTTGCCTGACCGTTATTTGCCGCCGTAGTAGAAGGCAATTTCTTTGTCTTTGAGTGGAGCAAAGTCAGCAGCGATCAGCATCTGATTGAGGTCGTCTTGGGGAATGTGCTTTGCACCAATGCGGACAATTCTCGATCGCATCGTATTTGACACGCCGCTGCGCTGACGACCCGCTTCTAGCCCCATCACCTGGGTGTAGAGGTCGAGTTTGGCCGCAGGAATTGGGGAGCCATCAAAATCGATGCCTTGGGCGATCGCTACATCGATCGCATCTGCGCCCGTCGTAGACTGCGTTTCTAAATTTTCGGTTGACATTTCGGTTGACCTTTGTGTGTCCGTCAAAGCTTACAACCGTCATCTTACAGGTTGAGAAAGGGCGATTCAAAGCTGCGATCGCCCTAGACTAAAAAATCTAGTAGTCTGTCAAACTTGAATGGATGAATTGGGAATGGGGAAGCGGTTATTTTTTAGAGAGCGAAAACCCTAAAAAATTCTTGACAGACCACTAGCTAAGACAACTCCTTTTTGTGGTGTACCTCGACGACAGTATGAACATTGCCACGAGGGGTGTAGTCAGCTTTGACGTTGATTTCTAGCGGATCGCACGCCGCCACCAGATCATCCAAAATTTGGTTCGCAGATTCTTCATGGGAAATGTAGCGATCGCGGTAACTGTTGATATATAACTTGATAGCTTTAAGCTCGACCACGCGCTGATCGGGAACATAAGACACATAGATCGTCCCAAAATCTGGATAGCCAGAAAACGGACACTTGCAAGTAAATTCTGGCAGCGTGATGTGAATATCGTAATGCCGTCCTGGTCGGGGATTGGGGAATGTGATCAGAGCACCTTCTTCGATCAGGCGTTCGCCGTATTTTACCGATTCAGAAGGGGCGGTTTGCGTTTGAGAAGGGTTCATAGATGCCAGGGTCGCTAGGGGTAGGGGTAGGGGTGATTAAAATTCTAGAATCTGTTGATTTTAGCAATTCCCTTCGTGATCTCTTGCGTGAAAACAGAGTTATTATCTCTGAGCGATCGCAGCTTATCGATCGCTCGGCTGCAACTCAACTCTTAAGTCTAAGATTTTCAGTCAAATTTTTGAACACTTTTGCATCCGTTGTTCCAATTGCAGCTATCCTATGGCATACGTTTTTTAGAATACGGTTTGCATTCTGTCTGATCAGCCCGATACAAAGATAATGACATCCAAAAATCCTCCCTCGCCCATGCGAAACCCGAATCCTTCTGGGGCAGTGCCGTCGCCCACAAGCGCCTATTCTCCATCTGTGCCGATTTCGCTCTATCGAGAAGTCTCCGCAGAACTTCAGGCTTCTAGAGCCACGATGGAAGCACTCAAACAGCAAAATCAGCAGTTAGCCAAGCAAAATCAACATCTCCGTCAGGAAATTGAAAAAGCTGCCCAGTCTGCGATTCATCTCCGACAAACCATTACCCATTTGCCGCCCGTCCAGTCTGAAGTGCCCACGCCTCGATCGGAGTCGATTTCGCCTGCAATGCCACCCAGCATTCCAACGATGCCAAATCGTCCCCTTCCGACTCCGCCCAAAATCGTGCGGACAGAAGCTGAGACGAAATTTTCGTCTGACAACCTCGTCTTCGAGCAAGAGAGTCAGCCGCGCCGCAAACTTCAGTCTGAGCAAAAATCGGCGGAGTTGGGCGGCTGGTGGTTAGGACTGGTGATTGTCATGATTGTGGTGACGGCGTTTGGGACGGGCTTTTTGATTGTGCGCCCATTGCTGCCCTCTGGGAAGTAAGAAACAGAGTTTGACAAAATGTCAACGAGTTTTGCCCGATCGCAACAGTTCGTCAAAAAAATTGAGGGCGATCGTGGGAAACTCATGATATGTAGTTTTCAAAAGTGTGACTAACCAGGAAAACGTATTATTCGTTACAAATACTTCCCTCGTAACGGTGATACATAGTGTCATGCTGATAGATATCGACTCGTGACAAGGAGTGTAGGAGCTTGAAAAAGGTTGAGGCAATCATTCGCCCCTTTAAACTAGATGAAGTCAAGATTGCATTGGTTAATGCAGGCATTGTAGGGATGACGGTTTCTGAAGTCCGAGGTTTTGGGCGACAGAAAGGGCAGACCGAGCGTTATCGTGGCTCAGAATACACGGTTGAGTTTTTACAAAAGCTCAAAGTTGAAATTGTGATCGAAGATGATCAGGTAGATATGGTGGTTGACAAGATCATTGTGGCTGCTAGAACTGGCGAAATTGGCGACGGCAAAATCTTTATCACGCCTGTCGATCAGGTCATTCGCATCCGCACAGGAGAAAAGAACTTGGAAGCGGTCTAGGGTCTGTCATCAATTAGCTGTAGAAGCTTTGCTAGACAAGGGTGATGGGTTGCGTCTCCGCTCAAGACTTCAAGCCTGAGATCCCTATATCGTAAGGCATCCAGGTTTGATGGATGACACCCTCTAAACTTCTGCTGTGCAACTTTCTTGAGTGTAATTTTTTGATCAGTTCACCTTTCCAGACTTGATGGGGCAACTTCAACACGGAGTTGCCTTTTTTGTGGCGCTGAGTCGTCGAAGGGGCACAGGTGTTGGCAGCTTTTACGATGCCAAAAGTTAAAAATAGAGGACTACAAGCTTGAAAAGTGATTTGATTAGCTTGCGATCGCGCTTCCCAAACGCTTTAAAATCTTCAGCACATCGTAAAGTTCATTTCTCGACTGCCCAAACATTGAGAAATCATCTGAAAGCGCATAAAGTGGCGATCGCTTGAGCATTCACTAATTCTACAAATCGCCCCTGACAACGCTCACCAGACTTGATCTCATCGGTTCAAGCAGCGTAGTCTGTGCGTTTCAGGTGCCAATACAGGTTCGCGATCGCCAGATCGGACATCTCGTGCCAGTGAGCAGGAACCAATGCTTTGTAACCGATAATCTTCGATTGCTCTGCAATGTAGGTCTCATGATTTTGGCGTAGCTCAGGTTTCACGATAAACCGAAGCTGGTCGCGCAGGGATAAGAAGTGGGAGGTTTGCTTCAAGTTGTCGTAGAACACCTGCTCTGATAACTCAATTAAATTCTCAGATAAACTCTCAGATGAACTCTCTGATTGAGATGTAGGCGTTTCCTCTTCTGACTGCATCTCTACCGTTGCCAATCGCTCCTGCTCTTTCATCGGCAACGCTTGATACCATTCAATTTGCCCCTGCCAGGTTTGCAGCACAGGCAGATCACATCGCTGGATTCGGAGCAGTTCAGGAAATAGTAAGTCAAGTTCCTCCTCCCACTCGCACAGGTTAACCACAGTCAGCGAGTCCTGCTGGATCGTGTCACAAAGCTGCGATAGGTGCTCACGGACGGCATTGGGTTCTCCGCGTAGCTGGTAAATCAGCGCAATCATCTGCTTGATTGCCCAAATACATTCCATTCGTCGTAGGGAACCGACCGCTGTTGTATCTGTAAATAATTCAGGGCTAGTGTAAATTGCTAGAGCGTTCGTTAATAAGTTTAAGGCAGTCGTTAGCGTATCATTCCGAGTTGAAACATCCGCACAAATTAGGGCTGTTTTCATCAATTGAACCGCTTGCTGAAATTGCCCATATGCCTTAACCATGATGAGTTTCTGACTATGGAACTTCAGGTCATTTGCGACTTCATCTAGACGTTGTAAAACAGCAATACCCTGATCCTGCAAAGCAGCTTTCAAGTCAATAAAGCCATCTTTGATTTCTAAGCGTAGCTGTTTCACGTCCTGCCGTAGTTTCAACATTTGTTGTAGATTTACAGCAGATAGCCCTACATTCACAGCGACCCCGACTCCAATCAGTGCTGTACTTGCTTGTAAGATGCCGACGCTGGTTTGAAGTGCTGTCATGCCTCCTTGAAGCGATTTGACACCCTCTTTAACGATCTCAATCTCTCGATAGGTTCTTTGAAACCCGCGATCCATTTGAAATCCTAAGATTCCGGTTTGCACAGCGCTGGATGTGAACTCCGCGATCGCAACCAGCGGTCCAGTCGCGAGTTGGGTTACGCCTTTGGCAATTTTAAAAAAACGCCCTGTTACAGGATCACGCGCAATAGGTAAGAGGTGACCTGCGCGTGATGTGACTTGCTTCAGTTCTCCTGAAGCCAAAGCAGCCTTAACAGCGGGACTAAATTGATAAACGGTTTCAAATAGGAAAGAGGGAAGGCTCATAGTTTTTCCAGAGGTAGTTGTTTGACAGGGCAGCCTGGGAAGTCTGAACATAGGCGTTCAAGGGCAAGCGTTCCTAGCATTCCCTAATTAGACTCGCTGACTGCGACCTCCTTGAAGTAACCTTCTGTTCAGATCAAACCTCAATCCCCATACCATGACTGAATTTCTCAAGCTATTTCAACGGATTGCAGCGACGACTGATCTGACGCTATCAGAGGAATTAAAATCCCAGGAAATTCAGCACTCTGCGGCTCAATTAAGTCAAACCATTCAACCTTGCCTCGACGAGTTATATCGAGCCGCAGTCGTCCTGCAAGAATTGCTTCAGCCGTGTCTTGCAGAATTAGCGCAGGCAGAAGCAGTGTGGAAGAGTAAACCTCAGATTATGAGTGCTTCAGCGATCGCAGTTCGGGAGCATGTAGGTCATCTATCAGGGTATTGCTTCAAACTTCAGCGATTGAAGCTCACCTTAATCCAGACGGTTACAGAAGAGGCAAAAAATAGCTGGCAAACTCGTGCAGAAACTATCAAAGAGAAATGGTTTGTTGACCAAGCAAGTCGTAACCCGAAGGGCGTTAATCTACCAGACAAAGAAAGATTTATTCAGGTTTTGAATGAAGAGCTTGATTCAGCCTCTATTGCACTGGGTGAGAATCTGAAAGAGAGTTTTCAGCCCATACAAGCACAACTACAACTGTTGCAACTCAGCAAAGTGCAAGATCATCTCGATCTACTAGATGCTCAGCGATGCTCTGAGTATGAGCCATTGCTAAGCAGCCTGAATTTGTCCCATTTGTATTTAAAGCTCGAAAAACCCTATAGCTATCTTCCAGATGGAACCCAAAATCTCCTTAATACGGCTGCTTCCTTGCTCGAAAAACTAACCGATCAAGGATTTCTGGTCGGGAATACACCTGCTAAAGCGATGATGAAATCCTGGATGGGGCACGGCTTTTTGCCGCTTACCTGGGAGCATTTTTCTCAGTTCTCAAAGGAGATTGATGTAGCGATCGCACAAATAGCAAAAGCGATCGTCGAAGATCGGATCGAACTGATATTGCAACTTCTAAATCAGTCCATCCAGTTTTACGACGATTTCCTAGAGCAGCAGCAGCGGTATCAGCAAGAAACTCCAGATCAGCGTCAATCTGAGCAGAATTGGCTTATGACAAGACGGCAGGATTTAGAACAGGTGAGAGATGATGCAGCGCGGGTCATCGATACCAATCGAGAATTTTGAGCCGCATCGACCCCGTGCCAGTTTGGGCAACCATCCAAACCCCATCGTGTCCATCGCCCCAGCAAGTCAGGGTTTGCGCCAAGGGTTGTTGATTCACCCAATTCACCAAGGCTAGATTCTGCTTGAAATAACCGCCGATAGCTGGGTCGCCTAAAGTCACCGCTTTGTAGTCGTTCCAAACGCTCTCTTGCCCCCTCGAACCTGATGCCGTGCGAACTTTTCTCAAAGATAGAGAATTAATCCTGATGTTCTATCAATTCCAGCCCGACCTACACACTCACATTCGCACCACCAATCATCTAGAGCGTTTATTTCGTGAATTCCGCACCAAGTCTGATGGAATTGGGGCATTCCCGAATCAAACGAGTTGTCTGGCCGTGTTTTGCATGGTAGTTGGATGCGGTCATGCTAAACATGACCGCAGATCTTCCGCGAATAATTCGTGACACTAACCAGATTACATTCGCGATAGGGCCGTCACTTTGGTTAGTTTATCGCTTTCCAGCCCTTCTAGCTCGTTCATGTGTAGCCAGCCTTCTTTGATCAGCCCTGCAAAGACAAAGATCAAAACGGATTCTCTGTCGTCATATTTGCCATCGATCTCGTGTCTTCTGGCACTTAGAAAATTGTGTAAGCGCCAGATGTCTTCGATCTCCGCGATCGCGGTTGCTTTTTCCCGAACTTCGGCAATTAAGGCATTGACTTCTCGATCGTAGGCTTTTTCAAAGGCTACCTGAGCGACTTGCTTCTCTGTTTTAGACCAATCAATGTTACTCACTGTCATTCATCCAACTGAAATTGATATCTTTTGCTTGCTGAATTGTGTGATCGCTACCCCTCCCGATGGGGGTCGATCGTTGGGCTATGTGATTAATTGTTACATTTTTTCTCATAAAAGCGAAGCGCCCAATCAGGACGCTTCGCAACCTAGCCACGGGCTTGCGCGAAATCGCTTCCTAGCGCATTAAATTGAGCAATTCTTTCGGGGAGGCTAACAAGTCGATCGCCACAAAGAAAATCTTGTTCTCAGGGCTGATCAAAAATCTCCAAGCCATATTCATGCCCACCTCTGCACCAAACCAGGGCGTTTGCACTTTGCCCGTGACCTTGATCTGGGTATAACCATCGTCTGCGGGTTCAGAAATGCCCCGCTCTGGCAGCAGATTCAAGTTTTGGCATTCTTCGCAGAAGAACCGATAAACGGCATCTTTACCCACGATCGGACGTTGGAAAGGCGGCTGCAATGCACCATCCGGCGCAAACAACTTAATCAACTCATCAAAGTCGTTGGCGTTCATGTTGTTCATGTAGCTCGACACTGCGGGGTTGTCGATGCCTTCGATCGTGACTTGAGAGCGCTGCGACATTTCTTTGGGTGCAACTACAGGCTCAGAAATGCGGGTGTAGCTGCCCATTTTGCCGGGGTCAAACCCCATATCGACTACAGAATTACGCAGAACTGTAATCTGCTGACCTTGATCAAGTTCTCTTAGAGATTGCAACACCGCCGCCGCATTTGCAGAAAGCTGATAGTTAGGCGGAATCGGAGCAACAATGCCCTGATCCATCCATTGACCGAGTTGAAACCAGAACCCCAATTTAATGTTGGGAGACCAGGTTGAGTAGGTGCGGCAAATAGGAGTGTCGGCGTTGTTTGCCAGGTCGCACATCACTTGGGTCTGCTCTGGGAAAGACATCTGGCGAATCTGAGCCAGGGTTCCTTCGGCAAACTGCATACTGGCAGCCCCTGGCGCAGCAACCGTAATGGTTTTACCCATTTCAAGATAGGTGAACCAAGTCCAGGCTAGTTGGTCTTCGGCACTGAGTTGATTGAACCGGGCAGTGAGCGCGGGCACTGCATCCGCAGATAGCGTGCTTGGAAAGATACTACGGGCTGAATCAATAGAAACTGGCATAGTGAAAACCTACCTTACTGGATTTGCAACTCGCAAAGATATGGACGTAAAGACTCACAAAAAATTGGCTTTACATCCTGTCAATCAAAATATCACAAAGATTCCTAACAAACTAAATAAATTTTTACAACTCTCTCAGAATATCTTCTATGAGCTAGGGAGGGTCTACGATCGCAGACTCCTTAAAAATTTCTTATAGTATTCATCAATTTGATGCTGGTTTCGTTTATAAAAATAGAAAAATTCTTAGTAGACTTCCCAGGATTTTCTGAGAAGTAGATTTACTTTTATTTATATGATTTTACGGTTTTCTCTTCACTTGATTTGTGACTGTGACACAAATCTGGCCAAGATCTAAGCTAGCGTGAATTCGATACCGCTCAAAGTGCCGCAAATTCACACTAAAAAGACTGAAAGAGTCTTTTTCACCCTTCCAGTCTTCTCTGTGCCTGCATTGTTCAAAAGATACTGAGAGCGAATCCTCCCGAATCTTTTGAATTAATAGCGATAACCGCTTCCGCCGCTTGCACCCGGCTTGTGAACAATAAAGCTCATCACCTGGCATTGCTTGATGTTATCGAATGCAACGACGCGGATGTAGCAGTTCGAGTACTCAGAACGGCACTGTTGAACTTCGTTGAGGACTTCTTGAGGGCTAGTTGCGTTGAACAAGGGCAACTTCCACATCGTCCAGTAGTAAACCTCAGGCTCAGAGTTTTCGTTGAACTCAATGCAAGGGAAATAACCCTGGTCGATCGTGTACTGGATCTGACGTGCAATCTGAGCGTCGGTCAGGGGAGGCAAGTAGGAAAAAGTTTCGTAACGACGCTCTTTGGGTAACGTTTTCATCGGGTTCCTCGAAGATTTACGGGTTAAGTTTTGGGGTTGACCTGCCTAAGCTTCTTCAGAGTCAGAAGACTCGGACGGGTCAAAGGCGGTGGGGGCCGTCAAGTCGAGTTGCGTGATCCGCTCTAGCTGCTGGCGACGCTGCTCCATGTTGGCTTCTTGAACCGACGATCGCAGCATCTCTGGCAAAAACTCCGAAATTTCGGTAGCAAGATGTTCTCTTACGGTCAAAATTCGGAATGCCAGATCTTGCCGCTCCCGAAACAGCGCTTGCAAATAGGCTTCACCATCTTGAATCTTTTCCCGCGACGAGAATTGATGCAGCCAATAAGCTCGCTTCGGTTCAGTCTCATCTAACTGAGCAACGACCACCCGCACCGCTTGATAAGTCAAGTAACTCACCAGGGTTTTCGTCGTATCTTTCGCAATTCGCTTGAGATCCATGAGCGAAGATTTTAGAGTTTAGAGTTTGGATTTTAGATTAACTTAGCGCTAAATTCTAAAACCCAAACGCTCGAAAAGATCATCAAACAGTATCGACTGCCTCGAACTCAAACTTGATCTCCTTCCAAAGTTCGCAAGCGGTGGCGAGTTCGGGCGACCAACGGCAAGCCTCACGAATGATGTCACCGCCTTCACGCATTAGGTCACGACCTTCATTGCGGGCTTGGACGCAAGCTTCGAGAGCTACGCGGTTCGCCGTTGCACCGGGTGCATTACCCCAGGGGTGTCCGAGAGTTCCGCCCCCAAATTGCAGCACGGAGTCGTCACCAAAGATTTCAACCAGGGCTGGCATGTGCCATACGTGGATACCGCCGGAAGCGACTGCCATCACACCAGGCATAGATGCCCAGTCTTGGGTGAAGTACACACCGCGAGAGGGATCGCGCTCAATGTAGTTTTCACGCAGCAGATCGATAAAGCCCAGGGTGATCGCTTTGTCGCCTTCGAGCTTACCAACGACGGTTCCAGTGTGGATGTGGTCGCCGCCCGACATTCTCAAGCACTTAGCCAAGACGCGGAAGTGAATACCGTGGTTTTTTTGTCTGTCAATCACGGCGTGCATAGCGCGGTGAATGTGCAGCAGAACGCCGTTGTCGCGACACCAGTGTGCGAGGGAAGTGTTGGCAGTGAAGCCACCCGTCAAGAAGTCATGCATAATAATGGGCATTTCGAGTTCTTTGGCGAACTCAGCCCGCTTGATCATTTCTTCGCAGGTGGCGGCGGTGACGTTGAGGTAGTGACCTTTGATTTCTCCGGTTTCTGCCTGGGACTTGTGGATGGCATCTGCGACAAAGAGGAAGCGATCGCGCCACCGTTGGAAGGGCTGCGAGTTGATGTTTTCGTCGTCTTTGGTAAAGTCTAGACCACCCCGCAGACACTCATACACCGCCCGTCCATAGTTTTTGGCAGACAGACCGAGTTTGGGTTTGATGGTGCAACCCAGCATGGGGCGACCATATTTGTTGATTTTGTCGCGCTCAACCTGGATGCCGTGAGGAGGACCTTGGAAGGTCTTGAGGTAGGCGACGGGAACCCGTAAATCTTCGAGGCGAAGGGCTTTGAGGGCTTTGAAACCAAACACGTTGCCAACCAATGAGGTTAGCAAGTTGGTGACGGAGCCTTCTTCAAACAAATCTAAAGGATAGGCAATGTAAGCAATGAACTGGTTATCATCACCTGCGATCGGTTCGATATCGTAGCAGCGGCCTTTGTAGCGATCGAGGTCGGTTAGCAGGTCGGTCCACACGGTTGTCCAGGTTCCGGTGGAGGACTCGGCGGCAACGGCTGCGGCTGCTTCTTCGGGGGGGACTCCAGGCTGGGGAGTGACCCGAAACGCTGCCAAGATATCGGTATCTTTGGGGGTGTAGTCTGGGGTGTAATACGTTAAGCGGTAATCTTGAACCCCAGCCTTGTACCCAGTTTTGCTCTGGGTTCTGGTTTGAGCGTACGACATATCTCCCTTCCTGTTTAAATCGTCAAAATTTCAGCGAGCAGCACCAACAGCGTTCAGACAGACTGCCCGATCGACTTTGGTTATCCATCTATGTACCCTACACCTAATGGGGATCAGCTTTTTATAATTTCTCCAGATTTTGGAGTCATTTTTCTAGCTGTCTGATGGGTGAGGTTTTGGTACGGCTTCTTAGAAATATTATCAGGATTGTGATAAGCAGTACTTTAGATATTTTGCACTATTGAATAACTTATTATTATCAGTTGCGTCGTTAATTATCGTTTTGTAAGGAGATTTTAAGTAAAGGTTGAATCAAGACTGTGACCTGCTTAGAGATTTGCATGAAAACAAAAGACCCGTGAATCGGGTTTCGACTTCGCTCAACCCTCGACGGTTGAAGGCTGAGCAGAGTCGAAACCTGGCGGGTGCTACATGATTAATTCGCAGATCCCTGAACCTGTAAAGATCAGGAGAAGAAAACCAGAAGTCTGGTTTCCTCGACCTTTGTGGAGAGGGCTAGGAGGTGCTTTAAACCTCCGTTGCCGCGGTTTCATCTCACAAAATAACAACCCTCATCTCACCCAAAGGCACACAATCAAAACTGACAAGCCACTAGGGTGAGGGCGAATCTGACGGTTCATTCCTCGACTCTGCAACGCCTAATTTTTAACACCCGTCGTGGCAATGCCTCGGATCAATTGACGTTGGCCAAACAAAAACAGTATGACTACCGGAATCGTCGCAATTACGACTGCCGCCATCATGAGCGTCCAATTATTTGTAAACTGCTCCTGAAACCCCGCTAACGCTAACTGCACCGTCCGAAGTTCCGATCGTGTCGTAAACACCAAGGGCTTAAACAGATCATTCCATTCCCCAATAAAGGTGAACAAAAACAGCGTCACCAGTGCTGGGCGCGCCAATGGTAGCAAAATCCGCCACAACACCTGCAACCGATTGGCCCCATCCAACATTGCCGCCTCCTCAAGCTCGATCGGAATCGTCTGAAAATATTGCCGCATCAGAAAAATCCCAAACCCATTCACCGCCGTGGGCAAAATCAGCGCCCCATAGGTATTAATCAGATGTCCCCATTTCAGCACTAAAAAAATTGGAATCACCAAAAGCTGAAATGGTATCACCAGCGTCGTCAGTACGATCGTCAGCAACCCCTGCTTGCCCCAAAACCTCAGCCGCGCCAACGCATACCCCGCCAGCGCCGATGTAAAAATCTGAAGGGCCGTCACCCCCAACGCCACCAAAGTTGAATTCGCAAACGCCAGCAAAAAACCACCTCGCTCCCACGCCTCGCGATAGTTTGCCAACGACCAACCCCCACCCGGCTGCGCCAGCGACGTAACCACCATCGCCCCCAAGGGCAACAGCACCAAACCCGCCCCCAAAATCAGCAAAAACAAACTGACCAGATTGAGCCTCTGAGACCGATCTCTCAATGCCTTCAAAGGGGACAAAGCAGCGCGATCGTCGGGAGTTTCTTGATGCATTGATTTCCTGCGATAAGCTCAGTAAAGTTGACGATAAAAAAAATTAAGAAAAAGTTCATCGTCACAGGCTACACTTAACGATTGAACAATCCAAGTTTAATAAATCGGCATTTTAGACTCCAACTGCCCAGAACAAAGCGCAATTTAACGATTCTCAGCCTCATCCTCAACCAGAGACGGTAAAGTGTAGATTGGGAGCCGACTGGAGTTAAGAATCCCATTTTCCCTGACCCTTAAAATTTCCACGATTCGGTTCACGCCGACCTATTCACGACTAGGAGACAGTTATTCTATGCCGCAACTTGAGGCAACCCCAGAAATTGACTTCCACAGCGAATCCTACAAAGATGCCTACAGCCGCATTAACGCGATCGTGATCGAAGGCGAGCAAGAGGCCCACGAAAATTATCAACGCCTGGCAGATCTTCTGCCCACCGACAAAGATCAGCTTTTTGGGTTGGCAAAAATGGAGAGCCGACACAAAAAAGGGTTTGAAGCCTGTGGACGCAACCTCAAAGTCACTCCCGACTTAGAATTTGCCCGTCAGTTTTTCTTACAACTCCACGAAAACTTTCAGGTTGCTGCGGCCCAAAACAAGATTGTCACCTGTCTTCTGATTCAATCACTGATTATCGAGTGCTTCGCCATCTCTGCCTACAACATCTACATTCCAGTCGCAGATGACTTTGCCCGCAAAATCACTGAAGGGGTCGTTAAAGACGAATACGCCCACCTTAACTACGGCGAAGAATGGCTCAAAGCTAACTTTGACACTTCTAAAGCTGAACTTGAAGAGGCAAACAAGCAAAACCTGCCGATCGTCTGGAAGATGCTCAACCAGGTCGATGCCGACGCTAAAGTTCTCGGCATGGAGCGCGAAGCCTTAGTTGAAGACTTCATGATCCAATACGGCGAAGCCCTGAGCAACATTGGCTTCACCACACGCGACATCATGAAAATGTCCGCCTACGGTTTAGCCGCTGTCTAAATTAACCTGAACTGGATGGATATAGGGACACAACCCGCTGCCTCCCTCCTTCCTCTTCCCTCCTATTCACCCCATCTCAGCCACCCTTAGGCTGCAACAATATCTGTCGATGTTTGGTCTAATTGGTCATCTCACAAGTCTAGAACACGCTCAGTCGGTTGCAAGAGAGTTAGGTTATCCAGAATATGCTGATCAGGGGCTAGATTTTTGGTGCAGCGCCCCGCCTCAGATTGTGGATAACATCACGGTTACAAGTGTCACGGGGCAAAAGATCGAGGGTCGATACGTAGAGTCTTGCTTTTTGCCAGAAATGTTGGCAACTCGACGCATCAAAGCAGCGACACGCAAGGTGATCAATGCAATGGCTCATGCCCAAAAGCATGGCATCGACATCACGGCTCTGGGTGGCTTTTCATCAATTATCTTCGAGAACTTCAATTTGCAGCAGATTCGGCAAGTCCGCAATGTTATGTTGGAGTTCGATCGATTCACAACAGGTAACACCCACACTGCCTACATTATTTGTCGGCAGGTTGAGCAAGCTTCTGAGCAGTTGGGCATTAACCTGTCGGAGGCGACGGTCGCTGTTTGCGGGGCAACGGGCGACATTGGTAGCGCAGTCTGTCGCTGGCTTGACGCTAGAACGGATGTTGCAGAACTGTTGCTGATTGCTCGAAACCAAGAGCGACTGCAAGAGTTGCAGAATGAACTCGGTCGCGGCAAAATTGTTGGGCTTGAGGAAGCGCTGCCCCAGGCGGACATCATTGTTTGGGTAGCAAGTATGCCTAAGGGCGTTGAGATTGACCCGACGGCTTTAAAGCAGCCTTGCTTACTGGTAGACGGTGGCTATCCCAAAAATCTGGGAACCAAGGTTCAGCATCCGGGTGTGACCGTTCTCAACGGCGGCATTGTGGAGCATTCGCTGGATATCGATTGGCGAATCATGAGCATCGTAAATATGGATGTGCCTGCCCGTCAGCTTTTTGCCTGTTTTGCTGAGTCGATGCTCCTAGAGTTTGAAAAGTGGCACACCAATTTCTCTTGGGGGCGAAACCGCATCACGATCGAAAAAATGGAGCAAATCGGCAGCGCTTCGGTGAAGCATGGGTTCCGGCCTTTGTTGATCTAGTGCTGATCTAGCTTACAAATCAATAGACATCTTCAGAAATAACAAGAGTACGCTACGAGTAGCGCAAATGACAGGGATTTTCCGCTTTTAGGCGCTTCATTTAGCGTAGTTCTCTTATTCTTGAAGAGGTCTAATATTTGCACGAGTAGAAAACGGGTACGATCGCGACCCGTTTTTTGTGCTCAAAATCGTTAAATAACCCAATCGTCGCACTGGCGTTAAATAATAAAAGTGATTTAATTCTCGATTCTTAGCTATGGCGATCGTGGGGTCAAGTCCCCGCCTCAATTTGCCTGACCACTGTCAACGCCGAATAGCTCACTCCTGCGGTTCCTTCTCCCGGATGGGTCGAGTCGCCGACTAACCAAAGCTGTTTAACGGGTGTACGAGTCGCAAACCCAAACGGGCCAAACGTTGGAACGCGCTGACCAATGCCGCCGACCACGCCCCGATCGCGCCCCGTAAAATGTTGAAATGTTCGAGGGGTGGCGGCTTCCTGATAAACGATCGTGCCCTCTAAGTTAAAGAACTGACCCAGCCGAGCGATCGCTGTTTTGGTATATTCTTGCTTCATCGCGGCATAGTCTCCGCACTGCCACCAAGCGCAAGGATCGGTGAACGACGACGCGATAATTGTCGCTTTGCCATCGGGGGCCCGGCCGTCTCCTGGATAACTGACCGAGACAAAGAGAGAATTGTTCTCTGCGATCGCTCCTTCGTAGTCATACAAAAATTGCAAATGAGGCGGGCAATTCTCAGGAATCGCCGACCGATCGACCCCCAAATAAATCACAAATGCGCCAGACGAAGGGGGCAATTTCTCGACCCGTCGTCGATAGCCCTTGAGCGCTGGATCGTCCACCAGTTCTACCAAATTCTGCACCGTGATATTAGTAACCACGCGATCGGCTGGCTCAAACCAGGTTTCGTCTTTCTGATTGCGAACCGTCACTCCGATGACTCTGCCCGACGTAGTATTGATTTTCTCGACGGTATGACGCATCAACAAAGTTGCGCCATTGCGCTCTAAGGCCGAAACTAGGCGATCGCTCAACGTCTGCATACTGCCCTGCAAATGGAAAAGCCCGTGAGGATCTTGAGACACGCCTAACGCAGTTGCCGCGTAGAGCAGAGCCGTTTCTTCAGCATTGACCTGAGAATAAAGCTTGAGTTGTAGATCGAGGAAGGTGCGGAGGCGACGATCGTCACCCAACCCATAGCCGCGCAAGGCATCGCCAACGGTTGAGAAGGTGTGAGGCAAAGTGAGAAGTGTGTTAGGGCGAATGGCCTGCGTCAGTTGCCACAGATCCCAAACGTTGCGGGGCGGCAAAACGGGGTCACGCATCTGAAACGCCCAACTATAGCGAAACAAATCCGCCAGCATTTGCCAAAACGGTTCGCTACCAGGAAACTGACGCTGACGTTCGGCTTGCCATTGCTCAGGGTTGCGCCAAACACTGATCGGCTCAGTTTCTCCAGGCAAGTAGACCGCACACGCAGGGTCGCAGGGGGTCGCTGCGGGCAGATCGATTTCTAGCTCAGAGAAAATTCGATGATGAATGCCGCCAGGCTCTAAGCCAGCTACCTGGGTTGCCCCGACATCAAAGATGAACCCCTGTCGCTTGAAGGTTGAGGCGCACCCGCCGGGAACCAGGGCCTGATCTAACACCAAAACCGAGTGCCCGCGCTGAGACAACAAAGCTGCGGCTGTCAATCCTCCAATTCCTGCACCGACAACTATGATGCGATCTCTAGGTATTGCGCTCACTTTATATTTCGTAATATTTCTTTCCCTATTCTATCAGTTAGGTTCAATTGCAAGATTCCATTACAAAATAAGCCCCCAATTCTAAGCTCGGAATTGAGGGCGATCGATTCACCTAGCTTTGCTCAGAAAGTTAGGATTGTGAATTAAATAATTTCGACAATGGTACAGTCTCGAATTGCCCTCATCCTCTAGCCCTTCTTCTCCTCAAGGAAAAAGGGAACTGGACTCTGGCCCCCGCTCCCCAGGGAGAGGTTGGGGTGAGGGCAAATAAATCTGGATCTTACTTAAGCTTTCTAGCAAACCAGTGATCCGCTGTCTTCGACATCCCTCAGTCAGCTTTCGCCCTGAGCGAAGTCAAAGTGCGCCCTGAGGAAAGTCGAAGGGCAAGGTCGGAAAGTCATATCTTTTTTAGGAATCGCCTTAGCTTTCCCACTTTTGAGCCACGACTTCAGCCAAGTCAACCACACGCTGACTGTAGCCCCACTCGTTGTCATACCAGGCAACCACCTTCACCATGTCGCCCCCCATCACCATCGTCAGGGCAGAATCGACGATCGACGATTCATCCGTTCCTGCGTGATCGCTCGACACCAAAGGCAAATCGCAGTATTTAATAATTCCCTTCATAGAGCCTTCTGCGGCATCTTTGAGCACCTGATTGACCTGCTCGGCGATCGTCGCTTTCTCGACGTTGACGACCAAATCGACTACAGATACGTTGGGAGTCGGCACTCGCATGGCAATGCCGTTCAGCTTACCAGCCAGTTCTGGAAGCACCAAAGCCACTGCCTTAGCAGCACCCGTCGAAGTGGGGACAATGTTCATCGCGGCCGCCCGTGCTCGACGCAAATCTCTGTGGCTAGCATCTAACAAGCGCTGGTCGCCTGTGTAGCTGTGGGTCGTGGTCATTGTGCCTTTGATGATGCCAAAATTATCGTTGATCACCTTGGCGATCGGTGCGAGACAGTTAGTGGTGCAGCTAGCGTTGCTAATAACGTTGTGCTTGTGGTGGTCGTACTGATCGTGGTTCACCCCCACGACAAACGTCCCATCTTCATTCTTACCAGGAGCCGTAATCAAAACCTTTTTCGCGCCCGCATTAATATGCTTGGTTGCCCCTTCTTTGCTGATAAACACGCCCGTCGATTCGATGATCAGGTCAATGTTCCAATCTCTCCAAGGCAGGTTTTCAGGGTTGCGATCGGACGTGCATTTCACCACTTTGCCATTCACCGTAATGGTGTTTTCGTCCGCATCAATGTCTGCGTCAAATCTGCCCAGCATGGTGTCGTACTTGAGCAGGTGAGCATTGGTTCTTGGGTCAGAGGTGTCATTGATTGCGACTACTTCTATCTGACTGTTTTGTCTACCTGCCCAGCACCGCATGAAGTTGCGTCCGATGCGCCCAAAGCCGTTGATCGCTACTCTAATCACTGCGTCTTGCCCTCTGTAGATAAATACCTATTAATGAGAGTCATCATATCGTAAAAGGTTGATCGATTCTTAAGGAAAAATGGAGAATGATTGTGGATAGAATAGCGGGCAAAGATGAGGCGTGAAAAGCCTATGATTGATAGAGTTGATGGGTTTGCACATACTGTCTGACGGGTTCAGGAATCAAGTAGCGTAGCGATCGTCCTTCTCGACAATACTGGCGCACTAGGCTCGATGAAATCTCTACCGATGGCATCTCAATAGATTGAGATCTTATCTCCTCATTTTCTTGATCAGATTGATCAGAGGTGTTGCCAGCCGTTGAGCGATCGCCTGTTTTGTAGTCGGATTCTGTGACTCTGCTGCGCCCCGCCACCAACCAAACACACTCTCTACTGAGATGTTGAATACCACGCCACCGAGTCAACTTTTCAAATGCATCCGTACCCATGATCCAGTACCACTGAGATGCTGGGTATGCGTGTTGTAAGTCGGTAAATGAGTCGATCGCCCACGACACGCCTTCTCGCTGGCGCTCAACTTCACACAAAGCAAATTGGGGATGACTAGCGATCGCAAGTCGCACCATCTCTACGCGGTGCTCAAACGCCACTAGCGATTGTAGCTTGTGCGGCGGAAAGCGGCTCGGAAGCCACAGTACGCTATCGAGACCAAACTGATCGAGTGCCGCTTCGGCAGTCACCAAGTGCCCCCAATGAATCGGATTAAAAGTGCCGCCAAAGATCCCAAGTCTTACCATGCAGACATTCAACAAGAGCCACTTGAGTTTTGGTGCAACCGATCGCCAAGATCACTTTCATTATTGATCGCTGTTCTGTTTCAAACAATTCGGGGTATCGTAAGTGACAAATTGATCAAGCTAGAGAACTTTACTGAATTAAATTTCTGAATTTTTATCAGGAAACCGTCGATCAAGGGGTGTATATATCTTGTTAGCACGACTTAGATTTTTCCGGTGTATCAGAACTGCTAGACAAAATTCAATTTTTCACTTAATTAAAAGGAATAGTTATTCACTTGTCTAGAGGAAAAAATTAGAAAATCTAACAAATCTATACCGTGAAAAAGCAATCCTTGATATGATAGCGCGTGTTATTGGTGTGGTGTGTAAGGAGCTAAGATGCTGAATTCCGTTGACTTCAGCGGCAGACCGTTTCATTTTATTGGAATTGGTGGAATTGGAATGTCAGCCCTCGCTTATGTCTTGACCAAGCGTGGGTTGCCTGTGTCCGGTTCCGATGTTCGCCTGACCCATATTACGGGCGTTGCAAGAAGTTAG
>JAAUOZ010000328.1 GCA_012034655.1 Leptolyngbyaceae cyanobacterium CSU_1_3
GTTGGAGGAGTGAAAGCGGGAGTGAAGGTGGAGTGAAAGGGGGACTGTGTAAAGTAAGTGGTTTCTAGGCGACTACTTTAATCGTGAGTATCATTGCTTTCAGATTACCGTGTGCAGAATTTTACGGTATCCGTAATTTCCCTACGATTCTTAGCGATGGTTCTTAAAAACTCCAAAGATGCACTGAGGAATGAGAAACCAGAGATGATGAGCATAGAATTTAGAGAGTATGGTTATGGTTGGTCATTTTCAGGGTTGTCATAGTACACTTGAACGAATCGTTAAACCATGTAATTGAGCGATCGCTTACCCTTTCAAGTCTTTATATTCTTTCAATAGTCCTAATTTCTAATATGACCTCAGAGCAAGCATTCTCCCTGTCTCCTATTGTGGTTGGCACGGTCAAGGGGCCAGGCGAAAACGGGAATCAGTATGTGTTTATCACGTCGGACAACCGCCACGTCAAGATCGGGGAGTATGTCTATTATGAGGTTCTAGATGCCAATGTTCAGCGAAAAATTTTAGGTAAAATCTCGGCTCGTTGCTTAATTGATCACTTACCCGATCGCATTTTTGCGGATACCGAAATCAGTCCGGAGGCGATCGCGGCGCTCGTGGGTTTTACCTATGACAATCCGGAGATCTACGAGGTTGCTGTGGATGTGATCGGCTATTTCGATCTGGGTTTGGGGTTTATGAATCCCCGTAAGACCCCTGATCCGGGGGCGAAGGTTTGTCTGGCAGACGATCGCATGTTACGGCAGATTTTGAACCGCAAACAGCCGCAGGAAATTGGGTCGGCTCACATTGGGTCTTTGCTGCTGCGAGAAATGAACGCAGTGCCGATCGCGCTGGATGTCAAAGAATTGGTCAGCACGCACATGGCGATCTTGGCGGGCACAGGGTCGGGCAAATCTTATACGGCTGGGGTTTTGGTCGAAGAACTGTTGCTGCCTCACAATCGAGCGGCGGTGTTGATTCTTGATCCTCACGGGGAATATGGCACGCTGTCGGAGATGCGCGGGCATCCAAAATTTCAAGCTGAAGATGGCTACTCGCCCAAGGTCAAGATTCTCACCCCAGATGATATTCGGATTCGGGTATCTTCCCTCGATTATTATGATATTCTCACTCTGCTGCCAGAGATGAGCGATCGCCAACAGTCCATTCTCAACAAAGCCTTTCGCCTGCTACAAAAACACAAGAAAGGTGAATATCGCTGGGGTGTACAGGATTTGATTGCGGCAGTGCGTGAGGCAGATGTGCAAGAAGATGAGGAAGGCAACGTCAAACAGGGATCTTCTGCCCCTGCCCTAGAGTGGAAACTAGAGCGCCTAGAGCGATCGAGCTACTTTCATACGTTTGAGCATACCGTCAGCCCCAAGGATTTGTTTGAGCCGGGGCAGGTGACGGTGCTGCAAATGAATGAGATCAATCAAGAAGAGCAGCAGGTGATTTGTGCGGCGGTGTTGCGTCAGGCAAACCAGGCCCGAATGAACACCCATCGTGGGCTGATCGAGCGTGGAGACGAGAACCATCTGCCTTACCCAGTTTTTATCTTGCTAGAGGAGGCCCATCGCTTTGCGCCTGCCACGAGCCGTCTCGCTGCAAAGCGGTATTGAGAACCATTTTGAGTGAGGGGCGCAAGTTTGGTGTGGGAATTGGGCTGATTACTCAGCGACCGGGCAAGATTGATTCGGATGTGCTGTCTCAGTGTATGAGTCAGTTTATTATGCGGATTGTCAATCCGGTCGATCAGGAAAGCCTGAAGCATGGAGTGGAAGCGGCCGGGCGAGATTTGCTTAAAGAATTACCCGCTTTGACAAAAGGGCAGGTGATCGTGTCTGGAGCCTGCGTGAACACGCCCGTTCTTTGTAAGGTGCGCCAACGTCTAACCAAACACGGGGGCGAAACTCTGAATGCGCCTGAAGAGTGGCAGAAGCATTTTCAGACCCATCGGGTTCAGGAACGGACGATCGAGCAGGCCAGCGTTGCCATTCCGCAGAGGGTGCAGACGGTGAGAGGCAGGAGTATTGATTAGCGCAACTAGGCAAGGTGCAAGGGTGGCGTAGTTGATCTGAAAACTGCTACTAAGAGGCGCTGTAATTTGACCGAGAGAACTACACTACTAATTCAAATGGGATGGAGCGCAGGAGGAGTGGGTTGGTCTATCGGGTTCGCAATCATTGAGCAAACGTAAATATCTATTTCTGTGCTGTTTCAATCTTCTGAGTGATCTAGCTCTAAGGTGCAAGTTTTGAGGGGTTGGGGCGCTCTAGTTCTAACCTTCCGATGAAAATTGCTCGATCGCCGCTTGTAATTCTCGTCTCGCTTGCAAACGCTCTTGCCACTCGCGAATGGCAATCGCCGTGCGAATCAGAGGAGGAACGTATCCCTGAAAGTTGCTGGCAGACGAAGGCAAAACTGACGCAGGGCGTTGGTTGGTCAGGCAAGGCAAAAGGCGATCGAGATAGGGTTCTAGCTCGATCGCTCTCAGCACCTCTTCGGCAGACTGGTAACGATCGCGGGGCGAAATCCTCAGCATTTTGCCCAGCACCTTGGCAAAATGATCGCTGACCCGCACCAGATTTCGCCACCTCACTTCGCCCGTCGTAAATTCGTACTCAAACTCCAGAGGAGCTTTCCCGGTCAGCAAATAAAGGCAGGTCATGCCCAGGGCATACACGTCGCTAGAGAAGAGGGGACGCATCGAAAGCTGCTCTGGGGGCGCAAACCCGACCGTACCCACAAACTGGGTAGACGTGCGAATACTAGAGTGCTCAATGCCAATAATTCGCTCTTTGACTGCCCCAAAATCGATCAGCACGAGTCGCCCATCGTCTTCACAGCGCAATAGATTGGGCGGTTTGATATCGCGATGAATGACCTGATTTTGGTGAACATACTTCAAAAGCGGCAAAAATTCTAACAAAAATTCCTTCACATGACCTTCAGAGAAAAGCCCCGATCGTCGTACCTCTTTGTTTAGAGTGCAGCCTCGGATATATTCTTGGACGAGATAAAAGTCTCCATCCACTTCAAAATAGTCGAGTAGCTGCGGAATTTGAGAATGGCTACCGAGCTTACTGAGGGTTTTAGCCTCTTGTTCAAAGCGCTGGCGAGCTTTTTTGAGGGCGGCAGGGTCTTGTACCTTTGGGCACAGTTGTTTGATGACGCAGAGTGGGTTGCCCGGCAGTCGGCGATCGCGGGCCAAAAATGTAATTCCAAACCCGCCTCTACCCAGCACCTTACAGATTTCGTAGCGATCTCGAAACAGTTGCTTAGAACTGCAGAGTTGCCCTAGGTATGTGTTCTGAAGTACATCAGCACGGAAGTTAGAAAGACGCGCGGGAGGACGGTTCATCGCGATCACGATTAGCTTACACCTGCATTTCAGGTTGCTACCAGTCTAAGTATGATTTCGAGGAAGAGGGGAAATCTTTAAACTTAATCCATGAGGTAGCGGGCAACTCTTTTCTCTCCTGATCTTCAGCCCCTTACTGCTACTGAGGGTAGTAGGGGAGCCAAACCTGGGCGATTTCTAATAAAGATATGACCTTCCGACCTTTGCTAGAAATCTTCTTAACTTTAGCCCCTTGCCCGCTCTGAGAAAGAAATAGGAGCGAGGGCGGCTGTGGGAAGTTGTCCGTCGTGTAATAATGAACGACTCCTTGCTTAAGCCCAAAAGTCGGTTACGTCATAGCCTAATTTTGTCAGCATTTGACGCAGCAGCGGCATACTGAGTCCGATTACGTTGGTGTGGCAGCCTTCGATTTTCTCGATAAACAGACTGCCTTTGCCTTCTAGGGCAAAACATCCTGCACAACTCAGTGGCTCACCCGTGGAGACATAGGACTCAATCTGGCGATCGCTCACCTCCGCAAAAAATACCCGTGTCACTTGAGCACGGACAATCGGCGCTGGGGGCATCAGCAAACCCTGCTCTGAGTAAGCTGAAAACAGCGCATGACCCGTGTAGAGTTGCCCAACCTGACCACGCATCAGTTTCCACCGAGCGATCGCTTCTTCTGGGTTTGCTGGCTTACCGTGGATTTCTCCCGCGATCGCCAACACCGAATCGCACCCCAAAATCACCCCTGGCGTGCGAGAAAACAGTCGCCCTAAGCCAGCAAGCTGCAACTCTCCTCGCTGTTCCCAGAGCGACTGCATAGAAGTTGCGGCCTTTTGTTCTGCCAGGGTCTTGACCAACTCACCAGGGTCACTTGACTGCACCAGAGATTCATCAAAATTGCTGGGGTGAGCGATCGCATCAATACCCACCATTTGCAAAAGTCGCCTGCGGGCTGGCGAAGCCGAGGCCAAAATAAAGAGAGAAGGATTCATAAAAAACGTCAGTTTGACGACTGGACTTTTGCCCTCACCCCAAGCCTCTCGCCCCAGGGAGAGAGGCTTCAAAGCCTGATGCTGGGTGGCTCCGCTCGCCAGACGACCTAATCGACCGAGAAAGACTTGACTGCCAATTGCAGCAGGTCTTTCATTCTATCCCAGCGCTCTTCGGGTGTAGAAGCATTGAAGGTGTATAGTTTGCCTCGATAGACCGTCGCACTCGCCAAGTTGTGCCGCTCTTGGTTGTTGGGCAGCTTGACCAAATATTCCAGCAGGTAATAGGTTTTTTCTCCGATTTCACGCTGCTCAGCGTTGAGCAGTTCTGCGGTGCGCCCCGAATCAGGAGGCGCGATCGCACTCTTGCTCAACCGATACCCCACCTCGCTAGGAGTACCCAAATCAGACAGCTTTTTCTGACCCTGCGTAGGGTTGATCACCACACTGACATTCTCAGTCGGCTGAATAATATCGTGAAACACCACATCTGGCCCATCCGCGACTTGCACCTGTGACCACCCGTTTGGGTACAAAAATCGATACCCATCGGTGCTATCTGCAAAGCTCTTCAAGCCGCCTACCCCCGACACACAGCCCTGCAAGCTGAGACTAAAATAACTAGCAATAGCGCGACAAATCGTTTGAGCATTTCCCTATTTCCTATCAACATGGCGACATGGACGAAGTGAGTCACTTCCCGAATTCGACCCAATTTTTCTATTCTCCCACCTCTTTTGCCCGATCCTGCGTCCCAAATTTCAGACGTATCTCTAAAGAAATCGTAGAATTGGAGGCTGGACAGGTCTAATCTTAGAGTTTTGTCGGTCAATCAGGCTGCCAAACCTTCGAGCCTGTTCGGAGCATATTCAGAACCCAGTGGCGGCTCGATCGTTTTGATAGATGTGTGCCCAAACAAGGCACTCTGCAATATAGTTCTGCA
>JAAUOZ010000058.1 GCA_012034655.1 Leptolyngbyaceae cyanobacterium CSU_1_3
CGCCCCCCATCAGCAGACCCACGGGTGAAACTCGCGAAGTTGCCCCTGCCCCCCCCAAGGAGACGAGCGAACCTTAGATCCCTCTCCAGATGCTCTCGTCCCGGTTCAAGCAAGCTATAATCTGAGGCATTGACCGTAGGTAAAATTTCATGAGTAGTCCCCTGGTTCATGCCTTCTTTGTCGGTCGAGCGATCGCCGAAATCGCCTACGAACAACTAGAAGTTGGAGTCACCAACGCCCTCAGTGAGTTGGGTAAATTTGATGCTGAGCAGCGAGAAAATTTGCGAACTTTTGTTGACCAAGTGACAGAGCGCGCCGCCCGTGAGCAAGAAATTGCCATGCAGTCTAGAACGACGACCCTCGTGCGAGTTGACTCGACTTCGACCGATTTACAAGCGACGATCGACGAACTTCGCGCCGAGATCGCCGAATTGCGCTCAGAATTGCAACGATATCGTAGTCGATCGCTCTAAGTTGAGTAACATTTCTACATAAAATAGTCGATAATTAAACCAAAGTTAGTTGGAAGGTCGAGTGTCTGTTTCTCCCCGTGACTCCAGCCCACCCCAGCAACCTGCGGAGCTAGCAACAGGTGTTGACGCAAAAGTGTGGCAAGAATCGTCCTCTCCGACTGGAAGGACCAGTGACCCTGTACCTGAATCGCTTCTGTCTAAAGTAGATTATGAGGACGGCCACACCCTGGGAGAGCCGACCCCTCACCTCGCAAACGAGGCTTTACCTAAAGTTGCTGCCAAGCCTCACAAACCCAAAGCCTATCGTTGGAGTCGCGAACGCTACTCCAAGCAGGGGCGTTTTGTTGATATTTGGGCTTTTGTCCTAAAGCTGCTTGGCTCTCGGTGGCTCTACGGCAAGAAATGGAGCTACCAAGGGGGTATCTCAGATGAAGCCAAAGCCGCTCGACGACGATCGCTCGCAGTCTGGATTCGGGAAACTTTGTTGGATCTGGGCCCCACTTTCATTAAGGTTGGGCAGCTATTTTCAACCCGCGCCGACCTGTTTGCGACCGAGTTTGTCGAAGAACTTTCTAAACTGCAAGATCGCGTTCCTGCCTTCAGCTACGAGCAGGTAGAGGCAATCATTGAACAAGATTTGGGCAAGTCGATCGCCGAGCTATATCGCAGCTTTGACCCTATTCCTCTGGCCGCTGCCAGCCTAGGGCAAGTTCACCGTGCCCAACTACATTCGGGTGAAGAGGTCGTTGTCAAAATTCAGCGCCCTGGGCTACGGCGTTTATTTGAGATTGATCTCTCTATTCTCAAGGGCATCACCCGCTACTTTCAGAGTCATCCAGAATGGGGACGCGGGCGTGACTGGCTTGGCATCTACGAAGAGTGCTGTCGGATTCTCTGGGAAGAAATCGACTACCTCAATGAAGGACGTAACGCCGACACCTTCCGCAGAAACTTTCGTGGCTTTGATTGGGTGAGAGTGCCACGGGTCTACTGGCGATATGCGTCTCCCCGTGTGCTGACGCTGGAATATTTGCCCGGCATTAAGATCAGCCACTATGAAGCTCTAGAGTCCGCGGGACTCGATCGTAGGCGTTTGGCTAACCTGGGAGCAGAGGCCTATTTGCACCAACTGCTTGACAATGGTTTTTTTCACGCCGATCCTCACCCTGGCAATATTGCCGTTAGCCCCGAAGGAGAGCTAATCTTTTACGATTTTGGCATGATGGGGCAGGTGCAGCCCTTGACCCGTGAAAAATTGCTGGATACCTTTTTTGGCATTGCCCAGAAGGATGCCGATCGAGTAGTCACTTCTCTTGTTTCCCTGGGGGCGCTGGCTCCCGCTGATGACATGGGCCCAGTGCGACGATCGGTTCAATTTATGCTAGACAACTTTATGGACAAGCCCTTCGAGGAGCAGTCCGTCAGCGCCATCAGCGAAGACCTCTACGAAATTGCCTACGGGCAGCCCTTTCGCTTTCCAGCAACGTTCACATTTGTGATGCGGGCATTCTCAACCTTAGAGGGCGTGGGCAAGGGCTTAGACCCAGACTTTAACTTTATGGAGGTTGCAAAACCCTTTGCACTACAGCTTATGACTAATGGAAATTCTTCTGAAGCTGGCAGCTTGCTCAATGAACTCAGCCGTCAGGCAGTTCAAGTGGGCAACACAGCGTTTGGGCTACCGCGTCGCATCGAAGACACGCTAGACAAGCTAGAGCGAGGCGATATTCGAGTGCGAGTGCGATCGACTGAAACCGATCGCGCTCTACGGCGGTTGAGTGGCGTTAATATGGGAACAAACTATACCCTGTTGACCTGCGCCTTCACGGTCTGCGCCACCATTCTGGTGGTGAACCATTTTCTCTGGATGGCGGCTGTGATGGCGATCGCCGCAGTTGCCACCGCGATTGCCCTGATTCGTCTCCTCGTTCGCCTCGATCGCTACGAGCGTCTTCCCTAATAACTCTCAATCTTCTCCACATTGCCCAGCTATGAAACGCCTTTTCACCGGGATGACTGATACGGGACTGATCCGATCCGTCAACCAAGATGCTTACTACATAGAACCCGATGGGCGATTTTTTGTGGTGGCAGACGGCATGGGCGGCCACGCGGGCGGGCAGGAAGCAAGCCGTCTGGCTACCCAGACCATTCAAGAGTATCTGACTACCCAATGGGATTCTCCTTTGTCTTCTCAAGATTTGCTAGAAAAAGCCTTACTAGAGGCAAATCAGGCAATTCTCACTGACCAAAGGCAGAACCCAGAGCGATCGGACATGGGAACGACCGCCGTAGTGATCATCTTTCGCGACGAGCAGCCGATGTGCGCCCACATTGGAGATTCGCGGCTCTATCGGCTCAGAGGGGCAAAGCTCGACCAAATTACGGAAGATCACACCTGGGTGGCAAGGGCCCTGCGCCTGGGTGAAATTACGGCTGATCAAGCGCGTAGCCATCCGTTGCGGCATGTGTTGGCTCAGTGTTTGGGGCGAGACGATTTACGGCAGGTCGATGTGCAGTCGCTACAGGTTCAACCGGGCGATCGTCTGCTGTTGTGTAGTGATGGTCTCACCGAAGAACTCTCTGATCAACTCATTGCCAACCAGCTTAAATCTATTCGCGCCTGCGAGAAGGCTGCCACTGCTCTGATCAATGCTGCTAAGGATCACGGAGGACGCGACAATATCACCGTGGTGATTGTGGCGATCGATGTGCTGACTCGTAGCGAATAGAGAACGCATCAATTCACACAGAAAACGGGTAACAAGCAATGTAAATTCTTGTTGTCCTCAATTTTTGTAGGAATTTTGCCTACAAATTCAACTTTCATAAGTTGCCGAAACCTGGTCAGAGCTAGAGGTTTACTGCTTTCCCAGCTTCTTCAGTTAGATTCAGTATCCTCGATCGCGTCCCTAACTCTTGGCATACGGCTATCCGAACCAAAGTCAGCCAACTGGAGTATGGTCATTTTGTCAAACACTCGTTATATTCTGTAATAACGAGTGAGGGATCTGATTTCTGATTTGGGTATCTTTGAGGAATCAACCGAGTTCGTAGGGAATCTACTATTGACAATCCCAAGTCAATGTGGTTTCTGAACTGCCACAGTCAACCTACTCTCTTACATTGGAGCTTATTATGAGTCAACCCGTCGAACTGTCGCTGGAACAGCAATTCAACATTCGATCGTTTGAGACACAAGTAGAGAAAATGAGCCGTGAGCAAGCCCAAGACTTTTTGGTCAAGCTCTACGAGCAAATGCTCATGCGCGAAACGATGTATCGTCACTTTTTGAAGCATCAGTGGGGCTTAGAGCCTGGCGCTCAAATGCCCTGACGATCGGTTAGTCGTCGAGTGGGCGACCTCGATCTCTTGCTTTGTTCTTAGACAGAAAGAAGCTGGGGTGTGGGGCGTTCAATCTAAGCCAAGTCGTTAGAAGCTGTACCATTTTGGACTTTAGATTAGCGATTTTAGAAGCCTGATTGAGCGACGCTTCTAAAGAAGCATTGATTGCACTAACTCCTTAAATTGATATTAAAGATACACAGGCTTGCTATATTTTTTGATTTTGAGTTACATTTCTGTCTCTGACTTGCGGTGTCTATAAGTTTTGTTCGGCATTGGCAAGTCGCTGTAAGGAGATTTCTAGTCAACAAGTTACGCGCTGTCTTCGACTGCACTCTAAATGGCTCGATAGCGCAATCCGGGTAGCTGAGAGACAAGACCCAACATTTCTAACTGAAGCAGAGCCGCGGAGACCGATCCGGCGGTCATTTCGGTTTGCTGCACAATTAAATCAAACGAGATCGATTCAGATTTAGAACGGGTGACGATCGCCACTGATTGCAGTACCTGACTCAACTCAGGACTCAGATCGAGGAGGGGCAGTTGTTCGAAATCGGCTGTGCGATCGAGTTGGGGTAAGGTTCCCAGCATTTCTAGAAGTTCTGATTCACCCAAAATCATCTGGGCCCCTTTGCTGATCAGCGCCAGACAGCCCTTTGATTTGAAGTTGTCTAGACTACCCGGTAGGGCATACACATCGCGGTTATAGTCGTTGGCGAGGTGGGCTGTGATCAGCGCGCCCGATTTCTTGGGAGCCTCGATCACCAAAACCGCTCGACACAACCCAGCGACAATACGATTGCGTCTGGGAAAATGGGTGCGATCGGGCTGCGTCCCAGCCGGATACTCGCTGAGCGCCAGTCCATTTTCGGTGAGTTCTTGGTAGAGATTACGATTGGTGTGAGGGTAGACGACATCTACGCCTGTTCCCAGCACGGCGATCGTCTGCCCTCCGGTTTCTAGGCAACTGCGGTGGGCTTCGGTGTCAATGCCATCTGCCAAGCCTGAGACGACGATAAAACCGCTTTGGGCCAGGGATGAGCTAAGTTTACGAGTCCAACGGCGGCCGTAGTCAGAGGGGTCGCGGGTTCCGACGATCGCGATCGCGGGCAAGCTCTTCAAGTCTTTAGCCAGTGACGCTTTGCCTCGATAGTAAAGCAGGGGTGGCGGATCGGGAATTTCTAGCAGCAGAGGCGGATAGGACGGATCGGCAGGTGTCCAGAAGTGGGGATTTTTGCGCTCGTGCTGGGCAAGGAGACGATCGGGTTGGCATTTCAGGCGTTCTGCGGCGATCGCTTGCGCCGTCGAAAACCCTACGCCCTCTACCTGCACGAGCGCCTCAGGATTTGCCTCCCAGGCTTCTGCGAGAGTTCCAAATTGCTGGTGTAGTCGCTTGATCAAAATTGGGCCTACGCCGGAAATTTGTGACCAAGCTAGCCAAAAAGCACGTTCCTGAATCAATCTCCCGTCCTCATGTTTAGGGGGTTGCGGGTTTAGTGTTCCCCCGGAGGGTGTGTTGACATCCTCAGCGCTCTGAAGAGACAGCCTGAAGAGACAGCGATTCTTCACTACGCCACATTCTACGGTTAGGTTCTTTGAGGACTCTCTCCGTTAAGCTTTGATGACTGGACTTTTGCCCTCACCCCAAACCCCATGTACCACCAGCCAGATTTCGACTTCGCCAGCCAGGTTTCGATTCTGCTCAACCCTCGACGGTTGAAGGTTGAGCGGAGTCGAAACCCAATTCACGGGTATTTTATTTTCATGCAGACTCCTAAGCTTCGATGACTACGCGCAGGTTGCCTCGCTTTTTGGAGACACGGCACGATGTGGAGGAACCCGATCGTTCAAATTCCAAATCCAGCAAAGTCTGGCCAACCCGTAGATTTTGGAGGGAGAGATAATTAATTGATTCGGGGAGAGCGGGGTCGATGATTCGTAGGTTGTTGCCAGGAGCATCTGGGACGAGATTGACAATCATGTGTACCAGTTGAAAAATGCTGCCTGTGGCCCAGGCCTGCGGAGAACAGGCAACCGGATATTGAACCGGGGCGCTTTCGTCGGTACGATCGTAACCACAAAATAACTCTGGCGGACGTTGATAGGGCTGGTGACGGGTCATATCTAGCAAGCCTTTGCACAGTTCTAATGCCTGATCGATCAGACCGAGAGAACGTAAGCCGATCGCAATCAGAGTATTATCGTGGGGCCAGACTGAGCCAATGTGGTAGCCCATCGGGTTGTAGGCAGGAGACAGTTTGCTGAGGGTGCGAATGCCCCAACCATTAAACATATCGGGGGCACGCAGCCGCTCTGCCACGCTGTAGGCCTTTTCGGGGCTGAAAATGCCCAAATTTAAGCAGTGACCAGGATTGGATGTAATACTGTCTACATGCTGACCGTCACCATCTAGCGCCAAAGCACAGAAGTCTTGATCCTCCATCCAAAAGTCGCGATTGAAGCGCATTTTGAGTTCTCTCGCTTCTTCTTCCCAGCGATCGGCAAGATCGATGCGCTTTTTCATACGGGCGATCTGGCTAAGCCGAACTTTGGCGGAATAGACGTAGCCCTGCACTTCGCAGAGGGTGATCGCTCCCCGTGCTAGTTGACCTTTGCGATTGACAATGCAGTTGTCAGAATCTTTCCAACCTTGGTTGTCGAGTCCGCGTTTAGATTTACGGGCGTAGCTGAGGTAGCCTGTTTCTTTGAGGTTGCGATCGATCCAATCCATAGCGGCGATCGCGTTCACCCAGAGCCGATCTAGGGTCTCGTGGTCGGCCGTCCAGGAAAAATATTCGGCGTAGAGCATCAGCCAGAGCGGAGTTGCATCCACCGTGCCATAGTAGGGCGTATGGGGAATTTCTTGACAGCGTGCCATCTCCCCAAACCGGATTTCGTGCAGAATTTTGCCGGGCTGTTCGTCGCGCCATTCGTCTTCAGATTTGCCCTGATAGTGGGCGAGAATGGTCAGCGTTTCGCGGCAATTTGGGGATCGAGGAGAAGGGTCTGAGAGGCTGCAATAATCGAATCGCGTCCAAACAAGGTCGAAAACCAGGGAACCCCAGCCGAAAGCGCCTTGTTTTTGCCAAAGCTTTGTCGCAGCAGATAGACATCCTGCTCGGCGCGTTCGATGACTCGGTTGAAGGTGCTTTTGTCCGATCGAATCTGGGTGACTTGGTTGCGCCAGGTTTGCTCCTCCATTGTTTCGGCGGCTTTGGCCTGCGAGAGCGAGTAGGGCGCGTTGACGTGAGACACCGATCGCCCATTGCTCAGCATTTGCAGACGATAGCCCAGGGTTTGGGTTTCGTGGGAGTCGAGATCTAGCTTCCAGACGGCGGTGTAGCCTTTGAGGAAGTCGGGCTGATGGTGAGAAAACTGAATGCGGGCTTCGAGGAGTGTGCCATCTAGCCCCTGATAGGCGAGGGAAAGCTCGATCGGCGGCGGTGTATGCTCAGGGTCAGACTCTGAGGGGGGAGGTGTTTCTAGGGGGAGCGATCGTAGCAGGGTTCCGCGCTGATCCCGTTGAGCGCCTCGCACCTCAAACAAGTCGATAAAATCGGACTCAAAGCTGAGACTGATCTCAAAGCTGACCGCTTCTGTGCTGTAATTGGTGACTTCAATTTCTTCAAACAGCCCTCCGTTAAGCACCAGGTCGCGCTTGATGCCGATATACTCGGCTGGGATATTTTCGAGACGCGGATTGGTACAGAGCACCGAGAGCACAAACCCCTTCTCGGCAGTGCTGCTCAACAAAATGGGCGGGCGACCATCAATTTGCAGTTCGAGCCGACTGAGAAAGCGGGTGTCATTACAAAATAACCCCATGCTGCCGTTGCGACCGTCACCCGAACCGCCGCCAATATTACCGAACGTGTCTGTGAGCAAAAAGAGATCGTCATCTTTTAGAGTCAGAACTGGTTGGGGACGTTCATTTAAAACACAAGCCCATTCTGGGAGTGGCAATTGGTCTGCCGGAACGAACTTTCTGCCGTCAAATTCAAGAATATCTGGGGACATGAAGGCAATCTTTTTCAGTGAGTTATGGGGTTTCTGGAGCCAAATTTAGTCTGATTTGACGAGAAGATCTTCAGGGTTTTAGCCGAGATCTCGATCGTTAGCATTCTAACCGTCGGGTGTACCAGAATGCCCAGAGGGGAGGATTTTACTCCTGTATTTCTGCTGAGGTGAAGGGAATGATTTTGAGGATTGTTTGCGGTTTAGATCATCAAAAATTTTCACCTTGGAGATCAAGCCAAAATGAGAAGTCAGTATGATTAACGAAAATATCAAAACATGGTGTGTTTTTGAATACTTCGATCGCTTTATCTCAAAACTGCTAAGTCAGAATTTGATTAATTTGATCGAGCAGTTTTTCCATCGGTAGCGAGTGCGGTAGGATGGGGGCGGCAAGATCGTGTAGCACCTTAGAGAAGTCTGTCACTTCTGGTGCTTCGACGTTTCCAGGAATTTTACGCCGATGATCTAAAACGAGAATGGGCGGCTTTGATTTTAGCGATTTTAGCTCCAAAAAAGCTTGCATCGTAGCTAAGTGAATCGTTGTATCGTGCCAGCAAATTAAGAGTAAATCTACACTTTGAGACTGGAGTTTTTGGATTATTTCTACCCACGATCGCCCCATTGCCCCTCGAAAGCCTGCGGTTTGAATATATTGCATCATGGCTTGCAGCCATTCTGATTCTTTAGCAGATGGGTCATCTAGATGGGCCAGGTCGATCGCCAACACCGAGGGCCGCCACGCAAAACCCGCCGCTACTTGAATCACCTGCAACAGCGCCGAAGTTTCCGATCGCCCAGAGGAAACCGACTGCTCGACCAATGGCGCAAGACAAGGAAAAACCGACAGCCCGGCGATCTGGTTGGCTGCCTGAGTGGTTGCCGAATCTAAGGTGACGATCGGTAACGACGACAAAAATGATTGCTCACTCAGGCGACGTAGGTAGGCGATCGGGTCAAGCAGGGCAGAATCTAGCAGCACAATATTGGGCTTCCAGACCTGAGCTAACAATTCTGCTTGTTCGAGATCGTCGGCTTCGAGCACGCGGTAGTTGTGTCTGTGGAGGAGATGGTTGAGATCGATCGCTGCGGGTTGCTCTCGTTGTTCGCCATAGCGAATTGGGCTGAGGCGCAAAATCACCAAACTTTCGATCGGCTTTTCGGCGGCTTCACTAGGTTCTGCTTCTTCGGTCAGGTGGGCGAGGGTTTGCTTGAGGGCTTTGCTGGCGATCGGCAAGCTGAGAAAGCCGTCAGCCTGATGGCGCGTCGATTGCTCACGATCGCCCCGGGTCGCCGTCACAATCACGGGAATATGCCGAGTTTGGAGATCGGCCTTCAGCAAGGTCAGCACGTCCCATCCCGAAAGCGTCGGCAACAGTGGATTGACAAAAATTGAACAGGGCTGCAACCGGCGAGCTTTTTCGACGGCTTCGGTTCCCGATCGGCGATCACCACCCGGTAGCCTAGCTCAAACAGTTGCTCAGACAGATGCTCGATCGATCTCACCACCGCTTCGACCACAAGCACCAGCCGATTGTGATTCGGAGTCCGACAGGCTTGAATGGGAGACGTACCCAGAGCGATCGTCGGCTGCGGATGGGTTGGCGGCAGCAGAATGGTAAACTGGCTGCCCAGCCCTTCTCTGGAGACAAACGAGACATCGCCCCCATGGAGTCGCGCCAATCGCTGAGTCAGCACTAACCCCAGACCCGCCCCTTCAAACCGTCGCGTCAGTGGGTTCTCTAGCTGCTGAAATTTTTGAAAGATTAAATGCTGTTTTTCGGCGGGGATGCCTGTGCCCGTGTCCCACACGGTAAACGTCACCCAGCCTTCCCACAGGCTAACGCGCAAGCCGATCCTGCCGTCGGGTTCGGTAAACTTCAGCGCATTGGAGAGCAAGTTGACGAGCATCTGACGCAGGCGCATTTCGTCTGCAACTAGGGTTTCTAGCCCTGCTTCAATGTCTAGGGTAAAGGCTGGTGCAGATAGGGGCGCGGCTTCCTGTCCACGTTCGGGCTTGGCTTCTTCCGATCGCATTTTTTGGGCTTGCTCAAAGGCGCGATCGCAGACGCTAGGCACATTCACCGCTTCTAGGGTGAGTTCTAGCTGCCCGGTTTCCATGCGGGTCAGGTCGAGAATATCGTTGACGATGGCCATCAGATGCCGACCACTGCGGTAGATCAGTTGGGCATAGCGAATCTGCCGTTCGTTTAAGCCGTTAGAAAGCTGATCTTTGAGCAGGCTTGATAGCCCCAGAACTGCCGTCAAAGGGGTTCTCAATTCGTGGCTAATGCAGGCGAGAAACTCATCTTTGAGGCGATTTAACTGTACTAAATCTGCATTTTTTGCCGTCAATTCTCTAGCAAGCTGCTGTTGTTCGGTGACATCTTGAGCTAGCACTAACCATAAACTTTCCTCCTCTGGAGAAAGGGATGCCGAAGGTTCACGATCGTGATCGAGTTTTGCCAGTCGAAAATCTTCAAACGACCAGCGATCGGATGCGGTCGGCATCTGCCACTGCGACAAATCTAGCCCCATTTCGGGCAGCAACATCCCCAGGGGGATCTTAACAAACTGCAAGATGCGCTCTTGACCATTTTTGAGCGGACAGGCACAAATGCAAGTGTTGGGAGTCGAGCCGATGTGACACAGACTTGCTAGGCCGATTCGCTAAACGTGCCCACCGATCGTTCCCAAAGCCCCGGTTGAGGAGTCGAGTCATGGGTAGCTGCCTCACCGTGGGCCAGGTGGGAAGCAAACTCTAACACGGCATCAGCATCGCGCTGCACCCAGCCCGGATCGACCAGATCGCCCAATTGCTCGTGCCAGAAACTATTTTGCGCCAGAGAACGACCCGTATTGGTTTGCAGCATCAACGGCAGGGGCAACCGTTCTAGAAACTGCATGAGGGAATGGATGGCGGGGGAAGGAAGAGAGGGGGGCGAGGAGGTAGGTTGCAGTTGAGATCGCAGCTTGGCGATTTGCACGCGCAGATGCTGCTTGAGGTGGTCAAATTCTGGAGGGGGCAAGTCTAGGGCCGCTAAGTCCGGAGAACCGTCTACGTTTTTGTCGGGGTCGAGGGCAGTCGGAACTTCGAGATCGGTCAGCTTTCTCAAGTAAAAGCTGTCGATCAATCCTTGGAAGTGACGATCGCGACCGACCACGGCCCAATAGCGATCGTCCTGCTCCTGAAACTCTGCGGCACACTGGGATAAAGACAAATCGCTCGGCAAAGCGGGCAACGGTTCTACGATCGGCGCACCCACCTGCGACAGGGGCTGGTGCAAAGGAATCTGCGGGCTGAGCGGCATCAGATGGCGCAGTTGGATCAGCCCAATGGGGCACTGCTGCTCATTGATGATTACCAAACGATCGCAAGCCTCTCGCCTCAAAACATCTAACACTGCCGCCAACGTGTCTGTTTGGAAGCAGACTGGAGTCGATTCGATGAAGTCATGAAGACAGGCAGTGTGCTTAAACATTAGGAAACCCGCCAAAACAGTGAGGTAGAGCCGAGGCAGAAGCACCAAACATCAATAACGTCAATTGTTAGAATGTCAAATATCAATTGGGTCGATATTGAGAATGGATCAATACTGGTGCTGTCTTAGGTACGGGTGGAAAGCGTTACGGTTTAAAAGACTCATTCTATAAGTCTTTGACCCAAAAGAACCCGATTGTTGCATTCTCGAAATCAATAGCAACAAACCCATATACATGGGCAAAGAGGAACTTAGAGATTGGAGGTTTGAATGGGCTTTCTGGCTGTATGAAAGCAATATCACAGTTCCCAAAATACCCTGGTTGATTGACAAAACTCAAAAGACTCTCACCCCAACTCCTCTCCCAGAGCGGGCGGTCGCTTTGAACCCAACGTTACTGTTCTGACTTCCCTTCTCCCCTGGTGCGAGAAGGGACTGAGGGAGGCGGGGGCAAGGTTTGGTCAGCCAACCCGCCAAAATACCTTCTCTGCTTGAATTGCCGCGATCGGACATGACGAATTTTAACAAATGTTAAGCAATTCTGTAGAAATCCTGCTATAAAGACTCTTGTTACTTGAAAAATCGCCCCGCGATCGTCGTTCCTTTTTGTCTGGATTGATTCAGCCTTGACTGCCTCTCCCACTAACGTTTTGCGCCCGCCTTTGCTTGTCTGCGTGTGCCTGAGTTCAGATTCGCTGACTCAGGCTATTCAGCAATATTTGCATGTCGATCGTTACGTGATTGCTTCTCCAACGTCAGAGGACGCATTCTATCGTCTGATCGAGCAACAAAAACAGCAACTAGACTGCCTAATTCTTGAAGACACTCCAAAACTGCCTCGCCTGGTGAACTGGCTCCACGGGCAGGCAGTCTTGCTGCCATTATTGATTTAGAGGCAGTCTCTGCGGATGCTTCGCCATCTTCTTCCGCCGAAGAAATCTCCTTTCTCTATCACACCGCAGAAATTCGACGATCGGTCAAACAGGTCGAGCAAGCGGCAGAGTTTGTCGAACGGGCGATCTCGGAGTTCCTCAATCTGTCACCCTCCTGCCAGATTCCTAGCACGCTGTCTGCTTTAGATTTGACCACTGATCTGAGTGCCCAAAATTTCTTACTTTTGCAGCAACGGCGACTCACCGAGAAGTTAAAAGAGCGACTAGGTTACTTAGGAATCTATTACAAACGCAATTCTAAAAACTTCTTTCGTAACCTATCTAAAGAGGATCAACAGGAATTTCTGAAGCAGTTGCGGCGAGATTATCGAACCATTATTTTGAATTATTTTTTAGAAAATACCACTCTCAATCAAAAAATCGATGATTTTGTAAATACTGCTTTTTTTGCAGATATTTCAGTGGCGCAGCTTGTTGAAATTCATATGGGGCTAATGGATGAATTTTCTAAACAGCTAAAATTAGAAGGGCGCAGCGAAGAAGTGTTGCTCGACTATCGATTGACGCTGATCGATACGATCGCCCATCTCTGTGAAATGTATCGTCGCTCAATTCCTAGAGAATCTTGACATTTCTTGACATTTCCAATCCTATCTATTCCCTGATATTGACTCACCTTTTCCTGTTCACCTTTACTCTCAGCTAACTGCAAGTAGCCCACGGCTAAATTATGAGTCCTTTAAAGAAGACCTACGTTCTCAAACTTTATGTGGCAGGCAACACGCCCAACTCGATTCGGGCGCTCAAAACGTTGAATAATATTCTTGAGAAAGAGTTTCAAGGTGTCTACGCTCTGAAGGTGATTGATGTGTTGAAAAATCCTCAGCTTGCTGAAGAAGACAAAATTTTGGCAACGCCAACGCTAGCCAAGATCTTACCGCCACCCTTGCGTAAAATTATTGGAGATTTGTCCGATCGAGAGAAAGTTTTGATCGGTCTAGATCTGCTATACGAAGAATTGCGTGAGGAGGAAATTGATAGCTAGAAAAGTTAGCAAAATTGATGGGAAGAAATGGGCTAAAAAGCAGCTTTTTTAATAAAGCTTTGAGGGCAAATTTATGGTAAATAAATTTGTGGTACATAGTGTAAAAGAATCGATCGTGTAACAGGAATGCCTTTTTCGGAGTTCGCTCCAAATATAGTTTGAAAAACTCTTATGAATCCCCCGAATCAAAGCGCTCAGATCAGCCAAGTAGAAACAGCAGGTGTCCAAAAAATCCGCACCCTCATTGAGGGTTTCGATGATATCAGTCATGGTGGGTTGCCTGTCGGCCGAACGACTCTGGTGAGCGGCACGTCTGGAACTGGAAAAACATTGCTGGCGGTGCAGTTTATCTACAATGGCATCACCCAGTTTGACGAGTCTGGCATCTTTGTCACCTTTGAAGAATCCCCCGCCGATATCATCAAGAATGCCTTTAGTTTTGGCTGGGATTTGCAGAAATTTGTTGACGAAGGCAAGCTGTTTATTCTGGATGCCTCACCCGATCCTGAAGGGCAGGATGTGGTGGGTAACTTTGACCTATCAGCGCTGATCGAGCGGATACAGTATGCGATCCGTAAATACAAGGCAAAACGGGTGTCGATCGACTCTGTAACCGCCGTCTTTCAGCAATATGATGCTGCTTCGGTGGTGCGGCGCGAAATTTTTCGTCTGGTGGCACGGCTTAAGCAGGTGGGTGCAACCACAGTAATGACGACAGAACGGGTGGAGGAATATGGCCCAGTGGCCCGTTTTGGCGTAGAAGAATTTGTTTCAGACAACGTAGTGATCGTGCGAAATGTGCTGGAGGGAGAGCGACGCAGGCGAACGATCGAAGTTCTAAAGCTACGCGGCACAACCCACATGAAGGGCGAATATCCCTTTACGATCACCGTCGATGGCATCAATATTTTCCCCTTAGGGGCGATGCGGTTGACGCAGCGATCGTCCAACATCCGCGTCTCGTCGGGTGTCACCACGCTGGATACAATGTGCGGCGGCGGCTTCTTCAAAGATTCGATTATTTTGGCAACCGGGGCGACCGGAACAGGCAAAACCCTGCTAGTGAGTAAATTTTTGCAGGAAGCGTGTCGGCGGGGCGATCGGGCAATTCTCTTTGCCTACGAAGAATCTCGTGCCCAGTTGTCTCGCAACGCATATTCCTGGGGCATTGACTTTGAAGATCTCGAACAAAAAGGCCTGCTCAAGATTATTTGCGCCTATCCAGAATCTGCTGGGCTTGAAGATCACCTGCAAATTATCAAGTCAGAAATTGCCGAATTCAAGCCCTCACGAATTGCGATCGATTCGCTTTCTGCCCTTGCCCGTGGAGTCAGCAACAACGCCTTTCGGCAGTTTGTAATCGGCGTAACTGGCTTTGCCAAACAAGAAGAAATTACCGGATTTTTTACCAACACCACCGATCAGTTTATGGGGTCGCACTCGATCACCGACTCCCACATTTCCACGATCACCGACACGATTATCATGCTGCAATACGTCGAGATTCGCGGCGAAATGTCTCGCGCCCTCAACGTCTTCAAGATGCGCGGCTCTTGGCACGACAAGGGCATTCGTGAATATACCATCAGCGCCCAAGGCCCCGACATCAAAGACTCATTCCGCAACTTTGAGCGAATCATCAGTGGTTCACCCACGCGCATCGCCGTAGACGAAAAAATGGATTTAGCGAGAATTGTCAAAGGCGTGAGGGATGACGAATGAGGGATGAAGGGCAAGGTTTTGTCAGTCAACTAGGCTGCTGCGAGAAGCCTCTCTAAAAGCGCACAGGGCCGCGCCGATTAGCCCCACTTGAGGGTTGAGGACAATGTAGACAGGAATTCGCTTCAAAATAGAACTCATGCGACCTTTGTGAATGAATGCCTGCAAAAAACCGCCTTCTTCGATTAGAGGTAGGATTTTGGCGGCGATGCCTCCGGCGACATACAAACCTGCGTAGGGCAATAGCTTTAAGGCAAAATTACCCGCTTCTGCACCATAGGAATCGACAAACATCTGCATGGTTTTCTCAGAAAGTCGATCGCGGTTTTCTAGGGCGGCACGAGCGATCGTTGCTGCCGGATCGACGGTCTTGGGGGTGCGACCCACCTGAGATTCCCATTCTCTGACCACTAAGCTGACTTCAGGTGTTTCGGGGGCGTAGTGGCGATCGCGCAAAAATTGGTAAATGGCCACCACACCCTGACCCGAAATCACCCGCTCGGCAGAGACTCGCTCAATGTTGTGCTTTTCTAACAAATAGCTCGATAGCTGAAACTCTAATTCAGAACGGGGCGCAAAATCCCCATGACCGCCTTCTGAGCCAAAAACCTGGTAGCTATTGCCGGAGTAGATCAAATAACCTTCACCTAAACCAGTGCCCGCGCCAATCACCGCGATCGGTGCTTTTTTTTGGGGCACGCCCACTTGCAGAGAGCATAAATCTGATGCTTCTAGGGCGAGAATGCCGTACCCTACGGCTTCAAAATCGTTAATCAGCGTGACTTTGGGAATCGACAAAGCTTGAGAAAGGCGATCGGTTTCCAGCATCCAGCCGACGTTTGTGATTTTGGAAGTGTGGTTGACAATAGGGCCAGCCACAGCAAAACACGCACTCTGAGGAGTGAGCGATCGCCCCAATTCCTGCTGGGCTGCCCCCAAAAATGTCTCCACCATGGGCACTAAGTCTGGAAAATCGTGGCTAGGGTAGCGCACCTCATAGAGAGTGGCTAAGGCTGCCTCATATTCGGGCTGCGGATGGGCTTCCGCAAGTCGCAAAATCGTCTTTGTTCCGCCAATGTCGCCCGCCAGCAGCAACGCCATAAAAGCTCCTACACCAGAGTCGCAAACATTAATTTGCCTGTAAATTTTTGTTGATCCGTGGGGGCAACTCCCCTGTGGTTGTCCGAAGAACCAGGGCAGGGCAGAGCGCTGGCAATCCACCAAAAATTTATAGCAAGACCTCTAAACTTATAACAGTTCTTACTCAATTGAGGGCACTTCACCTGGTTGACTTGATTCAAACGGATTGCCTCGGCTTTGGCATCTCCTGATCGATAGAAATTAAGTGGACGGAATGACTTATCGCCGCGCTTCGGTTGCGCTTAACGCTCAAAACCCATTTTCTTCGCGGATTGAGCGCAACCGAAACCCAAATTCCACCCTAGATTTAATCCTGTGTTCCTATTTACAATGCAGTGGATAGTGTGACCACCAAAAGACATGTCGATCGCAGACCTGAGAAAAGACTACACGCTGCAAGCTCTCAGCGAAACAGAAGTTGATCCTGACCCATTCAAACAATTTCAATATTGGTTTGACCAAGCACTGCAAGCGCAAATTCCAGAACCCAACGCCATGACCCTCGCCACCGCCAGCAAAGCGGGCATTCCATCGGCCAGAGTGGTGTTGCTCAAAGGGTTGGACGATCGCGGCTTTGTCTTCTACACCAACTACGAAAGCGACAAAAGTAAAGAACTGCTCGAAAACCCCCACGCTGCGCTGGTGTTTTTGTGGGCAGAACTCGAACGCCAGATTCGCATTGTCGGTAGCGTCGAGAAAGTTTCTAACGAAGAGTCGGATGCCTATTTTTATAGCCGTCCTGTGGGCAGTCGCTTGAGTGCATGGGCTTCTTATCAGAGCCGTGTGATTGCAAATCGATCGATTTTAGAAGAGCGTCTGGCGACCCTTCAATGTCAATATGAGCATCAAGACATTCCTCGCCCTCCGCATTGGGGAGGGTTTCGCGTCCGGCCGATCGCCCTTGAGTTTTGGCAGGGTCGATCGAGTCGGCTGCACGATCGACTGCGATATCAGCGCCAGGGAGACACTTGGACTCTCGATCGCTTGTCTCCCTGAGCAAGTTTCACGTTGAAGGCTCAACCCAGAAGTGGCGGATATTTGATTCGATTCGTAGCTGGCTTCTTACAGTTGCTCGCAAAGTCTTGTAAACTTACTTCAATAACTGCGCTAGGGTAACTTCACTCAAGTGGAATAGACTCTTGTTTTGGTTTCCAGTCATGACAATTTCAAGCCAATACGGTTGACTGATTCAGCGCTTTCAGTCACCCTGAGATTCAGAGTTGTGATTTTGATCTCAGTAATTAATAGTTGAGTAAATTGAGCGAGGTAGATTGAGTGAGAAAGATTGGGTGAATGAGTCAAACGGCAGAAAATCATGCCTGAAAATCTATGCATGTGCAAGCAGTTTCACTCTAGATCGCTCTAGATTTCTATCAATTTGCTAGGCAATTAGAAGCAGCTTTAGTGTGATGATGAGGCACTTTTAGTGTGATGATGAGGCACTCAATGTGGCAAAGGACGGCTCAAAACGCAAAGGGATACCTACTAAAGTTGACGATTCCCAATCAACCAGGCTGGAAGCCATGACTGACGGAACAAACGACCCAAATCGGCAACTGGCACGATCACGACGACCCAAAAAGCGTAAGCTAGCCAAATTGATAGACCGACTCAAACTTGGCGGCATTCAGTCTAGAATTCACGGTGTCGCTCAGAAGATCGAGCGATTCGAGCGGCGACTTCCACCGCCGTTGAGAAATCCGGTGGTGCGGAGGCGGTTGTTGCTAGTTGGGGTAGTCGTTGGTGGGTTTGGGTTGTTTCGCCTGGCAGCCTGGCAGATCGATCGCAGCCTCCCCAACCCTGCTGACCTTGCCTCCTTTGCCCGCCCCGGAACCCTGACCATCAAAGCTTCAGACGGGTCAGTTTTACACGAGCTTGGCCCCGCAACCCGCGAAAAAACCAGCATCGATCGTATCCCTCGCCCGGTGATCGAAGCCTTCATCGCCTCCGAAGACCGCCGCTTCTATGAGCACAAAGGCGTTGACTATCAGGCAATTTTTCGAGCCATGGCCCGCAACGTCACCTCCGGCGGGTTGATTGAAGGCGGAAGCACCATCACCCAACAGGTGGCACGGGTCGTTTTCTTGAACCAAGATCGCAGCTTTGAGCGCAAGGCCAAAGAAGCGCTGCTGGCCATGAAGCTTGAACGTGAAGTTGACAAAAAAAAGCTGCTCGAAAAGTATCTCAACATTGTTTATCTCGGCTCTAATGCCTACGGGGTCGCAGATGCCGCCTGGATCTACTTCAGCAAACCCCTCAGCCAGTTGACCCTTTCGGAAGCTGCTACGATCGCTGGGTTGCCTCCGGCTCCCAGTCTCTACTCTCCGATGGTAAGCCTCGAAAAAGCTCGCGAGCGCCGCAACGTCGTTCTCGATAAGATGCTGGAAGCGGGCTACATTTCGATCTCTGAGGCGACAAAAGCTAAGGCAGAGGAGATTACTGTCAAGCCGAGTGAACCTAGAAAAATTCAGAGTGACTCGCCTTACTTTACCTACTACGTGCAGCAGCAGTTGCCCAAACTGGTGAAGAGAGAAATTCTTGCAGCCGGCGGCATCACCGTTGAGACCACCCTTAGCCCCAAGTTTCAAAAGGCCGCCGATACTGCCGTCAAGGATGCGATCGAAGTAGAGGGATCAGCAGAGGGCTTCAAGCAGGCCGCATTGGTGGCGATCGATCCCCGAAGTGGCGAGATTCGAGCGATGGTCGGCGGCTACGATTTCTACAAAGAAAGCCAATTTAACCGCGCTACCCAGGCCCAACGCCAACCCGGATCAACCTTCAAGCCCTTCGTCTACACCGCTGGAGTGGGGGCAGGGTTTTCTCCCTACCGTTCCTATCTAGATGAGCGGTTTATGGTAGACGGCTACCAGCCCAAAAACTACAGCAACAAATATCGCGGCTGGATGAGTATGCGCGATGCCATGACCAACTCCATTAACGTCATCGCTGTCAAAACGCTGATTGATGTGGGCTTTGACCCCGTAATCAAGCTGGCACAAGACATGGGGGTTCGATCGAAACTCAGCCCCACCTACGCCCTGGCGTTGGGGGCTTACGAGGTCAACCTGCTAGAACTGGTGAGCGCCTATGGAACGCTGGCCGCCCAGGGAAATGCCATCGAACCCCACGGCATTCGACGCATCACCAACAGCAAAGGCGAAGTGCTGTATGACTCCCAATACAAGCAAAGGCGCGTTTTGGATGCAGAAACCGCCGCCATTTCCACCTGGATGTTGAGAAATGTCGTCAACGAAGGCACAGGGCGGGCCGCCAAGCTCGATCGCCCGGTCGCCGGAAAAACCGGAACCTCCGAAAAAGCACGGGATCTGTGGTTTATTGGCTTTATTCCCCAACTGGTTACGGGTGTTTGGTTAGGTAACGATGACAACTCACCCACCTGGGGCACAAGTGGCACGGCTGCCTTCGCCTGGAGCCAATTTATGAAGGAAGTCACCACCGGAATGCCCGTGCAGAAATTTGCAGAGATTCCTGAAAATCTGGACGATCGCAAAGGTAGCATCAAGGCCCAACCCGTTAAGCCCCAGCGATCGCTGTCGTTGGGCAACACGGCTGACGCAGAGGAGTCAGGGGGCGGCGATAGAAGTGAGCGCAGCTACGACGACCCACCCGCCGAAAGCAGCTACTCTGAACCGAGCCAAGACTCCTACGAAGAACCTGCCGATCCGGAACCAGCCCCAGAGCCAGAACCAGAAGCTGCCCCCCCTCCTGAAGAATCGTTACCCCCAGAGCCAGAGCCAGAAGCCGCTCCTGCTGACCCCGCATCTGACCCGTTGCCACCCGGATGAACCACTCCAGAGTAACCCTCGATCGTGACTCATCCTTAGTGTTGATCCCCAGTGCGGGGGTGAATCAAACCTGTGAGAGATGTCTTGATATACTCACTCTTGTAATCTGACCCTAGTAAAAGTTTCAGAGGAATTTTGCAGATGAACGTTTTAGCTGTTCTTAATGATGCAACGAGCGCAACGGGTATGAACTTTCCCGTTTCGTTTACGGCGGTTTATGTGGTGGGGTTTATTGCAGCCGTGACCATCGGGTCGATCGCCTGGTATAACTCAAAGCGTCCTGTGGGTTGGGAAGATAAAGAGCGTCCGAGTGCTGTGCCCAAGGTGGAGAAAGAAGAAACCCCTGGTGTGTAGTTTGCAGCATCAGGAACTGTGGAGATCGCAAATTGCTTGCCAGTTCTCTACAGTTCGCTGATGCCGCGCTGATAAATTTTGCGAATCACTGCCAGCACTTTGTCAAACAGCGATTCAGTGGTCTCGCTGGCGGCATCTACCAATTGGAGTCGGGCTAAGAGTTGGGCTTCTTCGGTGGCCACCGTGCCATCGCTGTAGATGAGGGCGCTGATTGACTCGATCAGAGTTTGGCAATCGTCTGAAGTGGGGCGATCTCCCAAATATTCTTTCACCCATTGATAACACTCTTCCGACTTCACGGCGCGCAGTTCATGGAGGATGGGTTGAATTTCAAGATCGTTTGCTAAGCCTTTTTCCTGGGCGATGCGGTGGAGATATCGTCGTTCTTCAGGATGGATTTTGCCATCGATCCAGGCAGTGCCAATAAGAATTTTAATCAGGGTTTTAACGTTTGAATTGGAAGTCATGGCGAGAGAAAAGAGGGATGTAGATTGTGGTAGAGGCTCTAAACCCTATCCTACTCGTCCCCGTGACACTGCACACGATCGATAATCATCCCTCATGCCTTTCTCAGTTTGGCGATAAAGAAACCATCCATCTGGTGGTTGGGAGGAAAAACCTTTGCCCAGCCTTCAGCCGTGAGAAAAGGGGCGATCGTCGGATCAGAACGATCGATGTGCCAGTCGGGATGCTGGGTGAGAAATGTTTGGATGACGTGCTCATTTTCGATCGGGTGCAGGGTGCAGGTGGCATACACCAAAACTCCGTTGGGTTTGACCCAGGAAGCGGTGTGATCGAGCAATTCTTGCTGGAGTTGGGCCAGTTCTTGTACCGACGTGGGAGTTTGCCGCCAACGGGCATCGGCGTGGCGGTGGAGAGTTCCCAATCCTGAACAGGGTGCATCAACGAGCACCCGATCGCACTTGCCGACAAACTGGGGCAAATTTCGACTGTCGCCCGTGCAGATTTGAATGGACTGTAACCCCAGGCGATCGCTATTTTCTTTGAGTTTTCTCAGGCGAGAGGCTGTGCGATCGCAGGCCCAAATGGTTCCTCGATCGTCCATCAGTTCTGCGATGTGCATTGTTTTGCCACCCGGCGCGGCGCAGGCATCGACGATCGTTTCCCCCGGTTGGGGGTCGAGCAGATAGCCTACGAGCTGAGCGCTGCTGTCTTGCACGATCCAATGACCTTGGGCAAAGCCAGGCAGATTGTGAATCGCGCCACTGGGGGAAAGTTGCAGCGCCTGGGGCAAATGGGGGAAGCGATCGACCTCTACGCCGGCCGCTTGCAGGGCCGCCTCAACCTCGTCTATGGTCGATCGTCGCGTGTTGACGCGCAGAATAACTTGGGGCGATCGATTCATCCATTCGCAGAGTTGCTCGGTTGCTTCTGGGCCAAATTGATCGAGCCAAACTTGCACGATCCAGTCTGGGAAGCTGTGCAACACGCCCAACCGTTCGACTAAATCGTCAGGAAGCCGAAGGGGGTCAGCCTTGGCGCTCGATCGAGCATATTCTCGTAGCAGCCCATTGACAAACCCGCTTAGCCCCGCCAGCCCATTCTGCTTGGCCAAGTCAACTGTAGTATTGACCGCCGCAGACGCAGGAATTTGGCTCAGATAGCGCAGTTGATAGAATCCCAAATGCAACAGAACGCGCAAATTCGGCGGTTGCTGATGTGCTTTTTTCTTTGCAAACTGGTCGATCAAACAATCGAGCAATCGTTGCCGACGCACCACCCCATAGACAAGCTCAGTCAGCAAACGACGATCGACGGCTTTGAGTTCGATCTGATGGGTAGCCCGATCGAGGGCCACCTCCGCGAAGGCTCCTTTGTAAATTGCCCGTAGCGCCACAAACGCCAATTGACGAGGATTTTGAGAATTAGACTGAGAGTTAGACTGAGAATTAGACAACAGACACCTTGAGCGTTTTGCTTTAAATTTTTGGGTCGATCGCAGTCAATTGCGTCGTTTTCAGTTTATCGTCCAAGGTCGATCGTCTACGGTGCAATGTTGCATGACTGGTTCTAAATTGACTGATTCTAAGGCTCTCGTCATTTTGTCTGGGGGGCAAGACTCTACAACCTGTGCGGCTCTTGCCGTTCAACAATTTGCAGAGGTACACGCCGTCACCTTTGACTATCAGCAGCGCCACCAGATCGAACTCGAAAGCGCGATCGCTGTTGCCCAGGCTTTGCACCTCAAAAGCCACGAGGTGAGCGCGATCGGCTCCATTCTCAAAAGCACAAGCCCCCTGGTGAGTCACTCCCCTCTAGAAGAATATGCTTCTGTGGATCAACTACCGGGCGGAGTCGAGCCGACATTTATTCCGGGCAGAAATCTTTTGTTTTTGACCTTAGCCGCCAATCGCGCCGTTTGCTTGGGCATTCAAGATATCTTCATTGGCGTGTGTGAAACTGACTTTGCGGGCTATTGGGATTGTCGGCAACGCTTTATCAATGCTATGACGATCGCCCTCGGTGAAGGCTTTTATGGGCAAGCGGATGCCTTTCGCATTCACACCCCGTTGATGAGCTTGACGAAGGCAGCATCCGTTCATCTCGCCCAGACCGCCCTGGGCGATCGCTTTGAGTCGATTTTGTCTCTCACCCACACCTGCTACGCCGGGGTCAAAGGCGGATGCGGCAAGTGTCATGCCTGTCTGTTACGCGATCGAGGCTTTCGAGAAGCAGGAATCGCCGACCCAATTTGGAAGTTTCGCCCTTCGATCGTGGGGCATGAGGGCCTTGCAGAATGACGAGATGGCGTGATCTAGATCCCCGGCTTCTGGATCAATACCAGCTAAAGGGTTGGAGGCTCAACTCAGAAGTCGGAGATCTGGTTTTCATTTTTACGAATGTTTGAAACCTAGCTTCTTTGGTGTCTTACTCTTGTCTCAAACCAGCCCCTCTTTTTGGGCCATCGCCACCATCAGGTCGATGACTCGATTAGAGTAACCCCACTCGTTGTCATACCAGGAGACGACTTTGAAGAAATTTGAGTTTAGCTCGATCCCGGCTCCGGCATCAAAAATGCTCGATCGGGCATCACCCTGAAAGTCCGTTGAAACCACTTCCTCATCGGTATAGCCCAACACACCCTTTAGATCCCCTTCTGCTGCCACCTTCATGGCCGCACAAATTTCTCCGTAGCTGGTTGCCTGCTCGGTTTTGAAGGTTAAATCTACCACCGAAACATCGGGAGTAGGGACGCGAAACGCCATGCCAGTCAGCTTGCCCTTGAGTTCTGGCAGCACCAGTGTGACGGCCTTTGCCGCCCCCGTCGAAGCAGGAATAATATTCTGAGCCGCCCCTCGGCCGCCGCGCCAATCTTTTTTGCTGGGGCCGTCTACGGTAGGCTGAGTAGCCGTCATTGCGTGAACTGTGGTCATCAGCCCTTCTGCCAAGCCAAAGCGATCGTTGAGCACTTTAGCCACAGGAGCCAGGCAGTTGGTCGTGCAACTGGCATTCGACACCACCGAATGTTGCGCCGGATCAAACTGATCGTGATTGACCCCGACTAGCAAGGTTTTGACCCGCTCAGGATCTTTGGTTGGGGCAGAAATAATTACCCGTTTTGCCCCCGCTTTCAGATGGTTTGATGCGCCCTCAAAATCGGTAAATAAGCCTGTTGCCTCGACCACATAGTCAACGCCATCTTTACCCCAGGGCAGATCTGCGGGGTTGCGAATTGCAGTGCAAGAGATAAAGTGGCCATCGACCATGATGCCATTTTCCTGGGCTTCTACCGTGCCCTTGAATGTGCCATGAGTCGAATCATATTTGAGCAAATAGGCCAAATTGTCTGGGGGAACCAGATCGTTGATGCCAACAAATTGAATGTTTGGATGGCCCAGCCCAGCCCGCAAAACGAGCCGCCCAATACGCCCAAATCCATTAATTCCAACCTTGACGATCGCCATGATGCAGCTTCCTCAAACGATAATTTCAAACACGGTATCGCACTTCTTCAAGGAACCAGGGTGGCGTAATCTTTTCATCAGTTTGCGACAGGTAAAGTAGCGATTTTGACGGTTACATCTGGCAGTTTTTTGGCAGTTTTTTGGCAGTTTTTTGGACATGTAGGGATACATGTATCGCTACCCATGAAGAGGTTAGGATGGCAACTAGACTAGAGAAAGGAAACGAGTTATGACCCGACGATCGCCCTATCAACCTTCGCTGCTCAGGCTGTTACACGGCATCTATTCAATCTTGGTTTTGCTGTCCCTGGTGACTGGGTTTTGGGTTTACAACACCTTCGATGGGCGCTTTGGCAGATTATCGCTACCGAGAATTAATCCCATCATTGATATTCACGGCACGATCGCTTTGTGTTTTCTGCTATTTACGCCGTTGTTTGTTGCATACAGTATCGCGATCGGGTATCGGCGATTGCTGCAACTCAATTCTCTCAACCGACTGGCTAATGTGGGCAGCCCCATCTGGTGGCATACGCTGCAACGACTTGTTAACACGGGGATGATTTTCGCATCCCTCTTTGCCCTCGGAACTGGAAAGCTGATGCAAGAGTCGTGGCTGCCTTCCGGAGAATTGGAGCACACAGCTTATCTCCTGCATTTGGGGGCGTGGGCAGTGTTGAGTCTGAGTTTAGGGTTGCATTTGTTGATGAGTGCCAAAGTGGGAGGCTTACCTCTGCTGCTGTCGATGGTAAACCTCAACTATCGTGCCGAAGACAGCCCCAAACTCTGGCTTCAAAAGATTCGTAGCCGCCAAGAATAGTCTGTGAAAATGGTTCCGTAGGGGTTGCCCGTAGCCCTGAAGCCCTGAAGCTGCGAACCCCAGGGGAGTTGCCCGCGTCTCCGGTGGCAGCATCCTTCATGACAGACCACTACGGCTCTCTAGGAATGAATTGCACCCATCTACCTACTTATGAGGATTTCCTTAAGACCGACCGATCCACGTCTGAGTTGTTAGAGAATCCAATATCACCTGAAAACTTTCACCCTTTTTAGATACTCCTTTGCCACGCCGAGGCTACTCCTGATGAATATGAATAAACTGCCGCGACAGCAGGGCTTGTACGATCCACAGTTCGAGCACGATGCCTGTGGGGTCGGATTTATTGTCCACATGAAGGGGGAAAAATCCCATACGATCGTAGAGCAAGCGTTGACGATTTTAGAAAACCTCGAACATCGGGGAGCCTGTGGCTGCGAAACCAATACAGGAGACGGCGCAGGAATTTTGCTGCAAGTGCCGCACAAGTTCTTCAAAAAAGTTGCTGCCGCAGAAAATATTGACCTGCCAGAACCCGGAGAGTATGGCGTTGGGATGATTTATGCATCGCCCGATCGCACCCAGCGAGAGCAGAGTCGGCGTGTGTTTGAGCAAGTGGTGGCAGAGGAGGGGCAAAAAGTTCTGGGCTGGCGCGATGTGCCCACAGATCACGCTTCGCTAGGCAACACGGCTAAGTCAAGTGAGCCGTTTATGCAGCAGGTGTGGATTCAACGGGCGGCTGGATTGGCGGACGATCTGGCATTCGAGCGCAAGCTATACGTGATTCGCAAGCGATCGCACAATGCCATTCGCGTACCGGGGATTGATCCGTTTTGGTATCCGTCGAGTTTGTCATGCCGGACGATCGTCTACAAAGGAATGTTGATGACCGCGCAGGTGGGGCAATATTATCCCGATCTCCACGACCCAGACCTGGAGAGCGCTTTGGGGCTGGTGCATTCTCGGTTTAGCACCAATACCTTCCCCAGTTGGGAGCGATCGCACCCCTATCGATATATTGCTCACAACGGCGAAATTAATACGCTGCGCGGCAACATTAACTGGATGAACGCCCGACAATCGCTGTTTGAGTCAGACTTGTTTGGCGACGACCTTCAGAAAGTGCAGCCTGTGATCAACGTCGAGGGCAGCGATTCTACAATCTTTGACAATGCATTGGAACTGTTGGTATTGGCGGGTCGATCGTTGCCCCATTCGGTGATGATGATGATCCCCGAACCGTGGACTGCCCACGAGTCAATGAGCGACGAAAAGAAAGCATTCTATGAATATCATTCCTGTCTGATGGAGCCGTGGGACGGCCCCGCTTCGATCGCCTTTACCGACGGCACGATGATCGGGGCAGTGCTCGATCGCAATGGGCTGCGGCCGTCTCGCTATTACGTCACGAAGGATGATTTGGTGATCATGGCTTCTGAGGCAGGCGTGTTAGAAATCGAGCCAGAGCGAATTGCCCAAAAAGGACGACTCGAACCGGGGCGGATGTTTCTCGTCAACATGCAGGAAGGACGGATCGTTGCGGATGACGAAATCAAAACCAAAATCGCGACTCAGCAACCCTATCGCCAATGGATCAATCAACACATGGTTGAGCTTGCTCAATTGCAAGATGCCCCTGTATGGGAATCAAACCCCAATACAGTGATGCAACGCCAATTAGCATTTGGTTACACGTTTGAAGAGTTGCGGTTGTTGATCACGCCGATGGCACGAGATGGTGTCGAAGCAGTGGGTGCAATGGGAGCCGATACCCCGTTGTCAGTTCTCTCCAACCGTCCCAAACTGCTCTACGATTACTTCCAACAATTGTTTGCCCAGGTGACAAACCCACCGATCGATTCGATTCGAGAGGAAATTATTACGTCAGCAGAAACGACGATCGGAGCAGAACGAAATCTACTTAAACCAGAACCCGAAAGTTGCCACCTGATCGAATTGAAAACGCCCATTCTGAGTAATGAAGAATTGGCAAAACTCAAGCACATCTCAGAACGTGGGTTCAAGTCGGTTACGCTGCCGATCGTGTTCAGCCCTATAGAGGGCGTGGCAGGCTTAGAGCAAGCGATCGCCGCCCTCTGCACCCAGGCGAGTCAAGCGATCGCGGCGGGTGTCAATCTTCTAATTTTGTCCGATCGCGGGGTCGATGCCAACCATGCACCGATTCCAGCCCTATTAGCGATCGCCGGATTGCACCACCATCTGATTCGGGAGGGCACACGCACCAGAGTGGGGCTAGTGCTCGAATCGGGCGAACCCCGTGAGGTACATCACTACGCACTGCTGCTTGGCTATGGGTGCGGGGCGATCAATCCCTATTTGGCGTTTGAGACGATCGACTCCATGATTCGTCAGGGTTCTCTGGTCGGGGTCGAATTCAAAACTGCCTGCAAAAATTACATCAAAGCGGCCACAAAAGGGGTGATAAAAGTGGCTTCCAAAATTGGAATTTCGACGCTGCAAAGCTATCGAGGGGCACAAATTTTTGAGGCGATCGGCTTAAATCGATCGGTGGTCAACCCATACTTTTCGTGGACGGCAACTCGCATCGAAGGCGTAGGACTGGAGGTGATTGCCCAGGAAGCGATTTTGCGCCACAGTCACGCCTTTCCCGATCGGGAGGTCAACGGTCACACGTTAGATGTAGGCGGCGAATATCAATGGCGCAAGGAGGGCGAGGCGCATCTGTTTAGCCCGCAGACGATTCATACTCTGCAAAAAGCGGTGCGAGAAGGACGCTACGACCTCTACAAGCAATATGCGCTGCTGGTCAACGAGCAAAACCAACAACACTTTACCCTGCGTGGGCTGCTGAAGTTTAAGCCGCGTCAGTCTGTGCCGATCGAAGAAGTCGAATCCGTTGAGGCGATCATGCAGCGGTTCAAAACCGGGGCGATGAGCTATGGCTCGATTTCTAAAGAAGCACACGAATCGCTGGCGATCGCCATGAATCGTATTGGGGGCAAATCTAACACGGGCGAAGGCGGCGAAGATCCCGATCGCTATACCTGGACGAACGATCACGGCGACTCGAAAAATAGCGCCATCAAACAGGTCGCCTCTGGTCGATTTGGAGTCACGAGCCTCTATCTCTCCCAGGCAAAAGAAATTCAGATCAAAATGGCCCAGGGGGCAAAACCCGGCGAAGGCGGACAACTCCCCGGCAAAAAGGTCTACCCCTGGATTGCCAAAGTTCGCCACTCCACCCCCGGAGTCGGCCTGATTTCGCCACCCCCCCACCACGACATCTACTCGATCGAAGACCTCGCAGAATTGATTCACGATCTCAAAAACGCCAACCGCACCGCCAGAATTAGCGTCAAGCTGGTGTCAGAAGTGGGAGTCGGGACGATCGCCGCTGGGGTCGCCAAAGCTCACTCAGATGTCGTGCTGATTTCTGGCTTCGACGGCGGCACGGGCGCATCTCCGCAAACCTCGATCAAACACGCCGGGCTACCCTGGGAATTGGGACTCGCAGAAACCCATCAAACCCTAGTGCTGAACAACTTGCGATCGCGAATCGTGGTTGAAACCGATGGTCAGATGAAAACTGGTCGCGATGTGGTCGTGGCTGCCCTGCTCGGCGCAGAAGAATTTGGCTTTGCCACCGCACCGCTCGTCACCCTGGGCTGCATCATGATGCGCGTCTGCCACCTCAACACCTGCCCCGTCGGAGTCGCCACCCAAGACCCACAGTTGCGAAAAAACTTCAACGGCGACCCAGCGCACACCGTCAACTTCATGACCTTCATCGCCCAAGAAGTGCGCGAACTGATGGCCCAACTCGGTTTTCGCAGCTTAAATGAAATGGTTGGGCGCACGGATGTGTTAGAGGCAGAACCCGCGATCGACCACTGGAAAGCCAAAGGTTTAGACTTATCGAAGATTCTCTATCAGCCCGAAGTGGGGGCAGACGTGGGGCGCTATTGCCAGGTTCCGCAGGATCATGGGCTAGAAAAATCCCTCGATATCACGACCCTGCTGAAATTGTGCGAAGGGGCGATCGCCCACGGCTCTCCCGTCAAAGCTACCCTGCCGATCCGCAATATTAATCGCGCTGTTGGCACAATTCTCGGCAACGAAATCACCAAAAACCACTGGCAAGGGCTACCCCCAGACACCGTGCATCTCCACTTCAGGGCAGTGCGGGTCAGAGTTTTGGCGCATTCGTCCCCCAGGGCGTGACCTTAGAACTCGAAGGCGACACCAACGACTATCTCGGCAAAGGGCTGAGCGGCGGCAAAATTGTGCTCTATCCGCCTGCCGCCTCGACCTTTGCGGCCGAGGAAAATGTGATTGCGGGCAACGTCGCTCTCTATGGTGCAACCGCCGGAGAAGTCTATATTCGGGGTATGGCTGGCGAGCGGTTTGCCGTCCGCAATTCTGGTGTCACCGTCGTCGTCGAAGGCGTAGGCGATCACGGCTGCGAGTATATGACTGGCGGCAAAGTCGTCGTTTTGGGGAAAACCGGGCGCAACTTTGCCGCAGGCATGAGCGGCGGCGTAGCTTACATTCTCGACGAACAAGGCGACTTCGCAACGCGCTGCAATACGCAAATGGCTGGGCTAGAAGCCCTCGAAGACGCAGCAGAAATTGAGTCACTGCGCCAAATCATTCAGCGTCACGCTGACCTGACCCAAAGCCAGAAAGCGATCGACCTCCTAGCCCATTGGTTCGATCGAGTCTCCCAATTCATCAAAGTCATGCCTAGAGACTACAAGCGAGTTCTGCAAGCCCTCAAAAAAGCCGAAGCTAACGGTCTAAGCGGCGACGATGCCCTGATCGCCGCCTTTGAAGAAAACGCCCGCGACCTCACCCGCATTGGCGGCAGCTAAGGGAGAGATGCCCGATAAAGGCAATCGATCGGTGCGTTTCTGCCAGGGACAATGTTCTGCCAGAATGAGCCTTTCTTCTGTTGCTGTCATCCCATCTTTTTTCCCATTTCCCTGATTTCAACAGTTCGGACAGTTTTTTTGGAGAGAAGCTGAAACCCTTGATTTCTCGTGAGCGGATCACCCTGGAAAAAGGCTGAAACCCCTATCCTGTCTTTGGCGATCGCCAACTGTCCGGAGTATTGTTATCTCTCCTCCCTCTCCCCTCATTCTTCTTTAACTCTCATGGGCAAACCCACTGGCTTTATCGAATTTCTCCGCGAGTCGCCCTCCGAACGGGAACCCCTCGATCGCATTCGCAATTGGGACGAGTTTCACCTGCCGATGCCGGAGGAGAGCCTTCGGACGCAGGGCGCACGCTGTATGGATTGTGGCATTCCGTTTTGCCACACAGGAACGCTGATTAGCGGCATGGCTAGCGGCTGCCCGGTGAATAATCTAATTCCTGAATGGAATGATCTGGTCTATCGCGGGTTGTGGCACGAAGCCCTCGATCGGCTCCACAAGACGAATAACTTTCCAGAATTCACAGGTCGAGTCTGCCCGGCTCCCTGTGAGGGTGCGTGTGTGCTGGGGATCAACAATCCACCAGTGACGATTAAAAATATTGAGTATTCGATCGTCGATAAAGGCTGGAGCGAAGGCTGGATCGTTCCAGAACCGCCCACCAAACGCACGGGCAAGAAGGTGGCCATCATTGGGTCTGGGCCGGCGGGGTTGTCTGCTGCTGCCCAACTCAACAAAGCAGGTCACTCGGTGACGGTGTTTGAGCGCGCCGATCGTCCCGGTGGTCTGCTGATGTATGGCATCCCCAATATGAAGCTCGACAAGCAAGACGTGGTGATGCGCCGCCTCAAGGTATTGGAAGCAGAAGGCGTAAACTTTGTTTGCAATACCGAGGTGGGTAAAGATTTACCCGTCGAAAAACTGCTGGAAGACTTCGATTCTGTTGTGTTGTGTACGGGGGCAACTCGGCCCAGAGATTTGACGATCGACGGTCGCCAGCTAAAGGGCATTCACTTTGCAATGGATTTTCTCACCGCCAACACCCAAGCCGTTTTGGATGGACACCCGCCCGCAGCCTTTATCTCCGCAGAAGGCAAAGATGTCGTGATCATTGGCGGCGGCGACACCGGAACCGACTGTGTGGGCACGTCTATTCGGCACGGCTGTAGAAGCCTTGAGCAACTCGAAATCTTGCCCAAACCTCCCTCCGAGCGTGCGCCCGACAACCCCTGGCCCGAATGGCCCAAAGTCTACCGCCTCGACTATGGGCAAGAAGAAGCCGCCGCCCAATTTGGCGAAGACCCACGAGGCTACCTGACGACCGCAACCCGATTTGAAGGTGACGAAAATGGGCAGGTAAAGGCCGTGCACACC
>JAAUOZ010000329.1 GCA_012034655.1 Leptolyngbyaceae cyanobacterium CSU_1_3
CTCATCCCCTAACCCCTGCTCCCAACTTGGGAGCAGGGGAACCGGACTCCTGCTCCCTCTCCCAACTTGGGAGAGGGCTGGGGTGAGGGCAAGACAACCTTGCAGTGGACGAAATTATTTAATCCACGTTCCTTAGGGAGACCGATTTGTTGATCGGCCCCACCAGAATTAAGAATCGGAGTGATTAGATTCTGGCAATAATATACTGACTCGCCTATGTTCACCCCTTTTGCGTCGCCTGCCGAAGGCAATCTCTCTTACGTCGATGAGCCGATCGGGGGAGCGTCTACAGGCTCAGCCGTTGGCTCTGTGGTGGTGTCTTCTTGCACACGCTGAAGTTTGGCTCCTAGCTTTTGAAGCTTGAGTTCCAAATGCTCGTAGCCACGATCGAGGTGTTGCAACCCTTGAATGGTGGTTTTTCCTTCGGCTGCTAGAGCCGCTACGACCAGGGCTGCCGAGGCTCTCAAGTCTGTTCCTACCACTGGCGCACCTGATAGCATTGGCACACCACGAATGATGGCATGGTTGCCCTTGACGCGAATGTCTGCCCCCATGCGGTTGAGTTCTGGCACATGCCCCAGCCGATTCTCGAAAACCGTCTCGCTGATTACACTATCGCCTTCAGCGAGGGTGAGAAGCGACATAAAGGGAGCCTGCACATCCGTCGGAAAACCAGGGTAGGGAAGGGTTTCGATATCGGTCGATCGATAGCGTTGCTGAGGCAGAAGTCGCATTCGATTGTGGCTCTCCATCACGGTTCTGATGCCGATTTCTTGCATTTTGGCCAGCACTGCGGTCAGATGGTCGGGAATGATAGGAGACAGGGTAATTTCCGATCGGGTGATTGCCCCCGCCATGAGGAACGTCCCTGCTTCGATGCGATCGGGGATGATGCTGTAATCGGTTGTGTGCAGATGAGGTACGCCAGAGATGACGATCGTATTCGTGCCTGCCCCGCGAATTTTTGCCCCCATGGCTCGACAGAAGTTGGCGAGATCTGCGACTTCAGGTTCTTGGGCGGCGTTTTCGATCGTCGTTTCGCCCTCGGCCAGAGTTGCCGCCATCATCAGCGTTTCTGTTGCGCCGACGCTGGGGTAATCGAGGTAAATTTTTGCGCCGGTCAGACGCTTGCTAGCTCCAGTGACGTAGGCATGGACGACCCCGTGCTCAATTTGCACATTTGCGCCCATTGCCTGCAAGCCGCGAACGTGCAAATCGACCGGACGGGCCCCGATCGAGCAGCCGCCCGGTAGAGGAACCCGCGCCACGCCCAATCTCGCTAGCAGGGGCCCAATCACAAAGAAACTGGCCCGTAGCTGACTGACCAATTCGTAGGGTGCTTTTGAGTGGCTAATATGGGTTGCATCAATGTCGAGGACATCCCCCTGCTGCTGAAACTTGACCCCTAGCGCTGCCAGAAGCTCACCCATGCGAGTCACATCTGCCAAAGAAGGAACGTTACGAATCCGACATTCTTGTGAGCAGAGAATTGCACCGGCAATGACGACCAGAGCTGCATTTTAGCACCACTGACCTGGACATGACCACTCAGAGGTGCTTTACCCCAAATTTGCAGCACAGAATTGTTTTCTTCGGGTGAAGAATAAGAGTTAGGCAAGGTGAGAGCAGAAGTAATGGACTTGTCCTCCGTTAACATTTTTACAACAACTTTGAAATTTGGTTTTGATTCTACCGGAAAGATTGCAGATGTCTAGCCTTTCATCTGGCCGCAGATCAATGCAACCGTAGAGGTCTTCTTTGATCAAGCAAAAAATCTTTAGGTAGATACTTGACAAAGAATCTACTCGTGCAGCATAGTTAGAGATTGTGACGCTTAAACAGTTCATGCGGGACTGGCGGAATTGGTAGACGCGCTAGATTCAGGTTCTAGTGTTCGCAAGGACTTCCGGGTTCAAGTCCCGGGTTCCGCATCTTAATTGAATTCACGCTCTGTGTTTGTCTAACAGGTCGGCACAGAGCATTTCTATGTTTAGATAGATGCACCATTCCTATGATTTGCTTATGGGCAGGCCGGCTTTTGTAACGAAAGTTTAATCAGTCTCATTATGGTATCCGTGTACTGTTGAGGGACTTGCAGACAAGTCATCTGCCCGCGCTAAGGGCACTGCTGTGCCACGCCCCTAGGAGCATTCATTTTTGTTTAGCATTTTATTTTCGTGCTTGCCCCTGACTCGATTTTGCGATCGTCCTTTTGTTCAACGTCTGATGTTAACCAGCCTGCAAAATCCGCTTGTCAAGCAGTTGCGTAAGCTGCACCGGGCCAAGGAGCGCCGAGAACAGCAGCTTTTTTTGCTAGAAGGGACGCATCTGATCGAAGAAGCCTGTGCGGTGAAAATGCCCCTAGTGACGGTCTGCTATACCGAAGCGTGGCAAAGCCAGCACCTAGAACTGTGCCAACTAGCCAGTGAGATGGCTCAACGATCGCTGATGGTGGCTCCAGAGGTGTTGAAGGCGATCGCGACCACAGTGGAGCCAGACGGCATTGTGGCCACAGCCGAGCGCATTCAGCCGCGATCGCTGCACCTGGCTCAGTTGGGCTTGATGTTGGAAAAAATTCAAGACCCAGGCAATCTGGGCACGATGATTCGCACGGCGGCGGCGGTTGGGGCAGATGGGCTGTGGCTGAGCGACGACAGCGTAGATTTAGATCACCCGAAGGTGCTGCGATCGTCCGCAGGGCAGTGGTTTCGCCTACCGATGGCAGTCAGTGCTGACCTGAAATCAGAGATTCTCGCCTGCAAGTCTGCCGGAATGCAGGTGGTGGCAACTGTTCCTACGGCCACACAAACCTACTGGCAAGTCGATTTTCGGCAGCCCAGCCTCATTCTTTTGGGCAACGAGGGCGCAGGGCTATCTTCAGAATTGACGGCTTTGGCAGATTCTCAGGTGATGATTCCCCTGGCTCCAGGGGTGGAATCTTTGAACGTGGCGATCGCCGCCGCGCTCATCCTCTACGAAGCAAAACGACAGGGGGCAGTCTGAGCCGCAGGCTGCAAAATCCATACTTGGCCGACCTTGAACTCGATAGGCCGAATCTTAGGTAGGCTTTCTGACTCGCCGTGGCCGTGGTTTTCAAGGCAATGGATATCACTTTGAGGGTTTTCAACCTTCAAAATCAAACTTGACAGACCACTAGCTATCTTGCTGTTGTGCTTGCATAAATTGCTCAATGTCAGCAACTGCCTGTTCTAGACTCGCAAGACTAATTTCTGGACAGTCAGGCTTTACTGTGGGGATCTCTTTTTTTGGAGAAGTTGGAATCGGTAAACCATCAACGCCCAGGGTTTCTTGCAACTGATCGAGCGACTCGAAAAACGCCTCAGTTGCTGCACGTCGGAGTTCTTGTTGATGATGATCCATAGTACTTGGCTCCAAATTCGGGGATCAAAACGCCTGACTGCTGTGACTTAGGAAAAGTGCCCCTGGGGAATTGAGAGCTTCATTTTCCCTGAAACTGCTGAATTTAGCGATGTTTAGCCATCGTCTCAAGGCGCGTAAGCTCTGTGGTCACAGGTTTCTACCCAGGATAGAATGCCCATTCCCGATCGAAATGGTTGCATCGATTTAACTCGCCGAAATCGTATCATAGACACTACGTAGTGTGACAATGAAAAAGAAAAAATGCACCGGGAGGGCAATGTGACTGACGGATTTGATTACGATTTGGTCATTATTGGCGCGGGCGTTGGGGGGCATGGTGCGGCTCTTCATGCGGTAGACTGCGGACTCAAGACGGCAATTGTCGAAACGGCAGAGATGGGTGGCACTTGCGTCAACCGGGGTTGCATTCCATCGAAAGCGCTGCTGGCGGCATCGGGTCGAGTTCGAGAATTGCGTGACGCACATCACCTCAAGTCGTTGGGCATTCAGGTAGGAAATGTAGAATTCGATCGCCAAGCGATCGCCGACCACGCTAGCAGCATCGTCAATAAGCAGCGAGAAGGTTTAATCAACAGCCTCAAACGAGTGGGTGTAGAGGTGATCCACGGTTGGGGGCGAGTGGCGGGCCTTCAGAAGGTTTCGGTGACAACCGATTTGGGTGAGAAAACTATCACCGCAAAGGACATCATTCTCGCACCGGGATCAGTGCCCTTTGTGCCCCCTGGCGCGCAGATCGATGGCAAAACCGTCTTTACGAGCGACGATGCCATCAAGCTTGAAAGCCTGCCTGCGTGGATTGCGATCGTCGGTAGTGGGTACATCGGTTTAGAATTCGCAGATGTCTACACCGCGCTTGGCTGTGAAGTGACGATGATCGAAGCCCTAGATCAACTGATGCCAGGGTTTGATCCTGACATTGCCAAACTAGCTCAACGAATTTTGATCACGCCTCGCGACATCGAAACCAAAGTGGGTCTGTTAGCCCTGAAGGTGACACCCGGATCGCCCGTGGTGATTGAGCTTGCCGATGCCAAGACCAAAGAGATTGTCGAAATTTTAGAGGTCGATGCCTGCCTGATCGCGACCGGGCGCATCCCTGTTGCCAAAGAAGTCGGACTCGAAACCGTAGGAGTCGAACTCGATCGCCGGGGCTACATTCCCGTCAACGATCGCATGGCGGTGTTGTCTGCGGGAGAACCTGTGCCGCACCTGTGGGCGATCGGCGACTCAAATGGCAAAATGATGCTGGCTCACACAGCGGCCGCTCAAGGGGTGGTGGCTGTTGAAAATATTTGCGATCGTCCCCGTGAGATCGATTACCGTAGCATTCCTGCTGCCGCCTTCACCCATCCCGAAATCAGCTTTGTCGGACTGACCGAACCCGCCGCCAAAGAACTCGGCAAAGCAGAAGGGTTTGAGGTCTCCGCCGTCCGAACCTATTTCAAGGGCAACGCCAAAGCACTCGCCGAAGCAGAATCGGAGGGCATCGCCAAGCTGATCTTCCGCTCTGACACGGGTGAAGTGCTGGGTGCTCACATTATTGGGCTACACGCCGCCGACTTGATCCAAGAAGCAGCTAATGCGATCGCCAATCGGCAATCGGTTCACGCTCTGGCGTTCCTCGTCCATACCCATCCGACGCTCTCAGAGATTTTGGATGAAGCGTATAAGCGGGCAGCGGTGCATTAGGGGTGAGGTGAGGGATGAAGGGTTGCCGCTGACAGGCTTCGCGAGAGGGATGGGAATAGCGGTATTTACGCCGAAAAGTGGTCTATACTGCGTCAGCCTATAGATTTTGGCTTAGAAGGGGTGTGGGGGCTGCGCCCCCAGCCAGGGGTTCCACCCCTGCA
>JAAUOZ010000330.1 GCA_012034655.1 Leptolyngbyaceae cyanobacterium CSU_1_3
GGAGCCAGATCTTGTTCCCCTTCTCCCAAGTCGGGGAGAAGGGGTTAGGGGATGAGGGTCTTTCCGATACACCGCCTCCGCCGCCAACACTGCCACTTCCAAAAACGGCGGCGGCGCTTTGCGGTTCTTCTCCATAATCTCGCGCGGAATCTGGATCAGCTTCAGCTTCACGCCCAGTTCGGTAGCTAGGGCATTCACCAGCAAATGCAAATCCATTTCAAACTCCCAGGCGAGGCAATAGCATTCGCGTCCGCCAGCAACAGCGGTAGCTTGGGCAACGACTTTGGCTTCGTCGCGGGTGAACATGGAGTCAATGCCATCCACATGGCAGAAAGCCCCAGCTTTGCGCTCGTGCAGCAGCGGTGACGGCGCACTGGTGAGAACTTCAGCGCGGAAGAATTCGAGGATAACGCGGCGATGTTCGGTATCGGCTCCTTGCAACCGCTCTTGCTGCCACCATTGGCGTTCGTAGCGCCCCAGGTTGTAGACATCCAAGGCGCGGTAGGGTTTGCCGTCTTTATGCAGAGTGCGCTGGAGTTCGATCAGGCGTTTGCGGGAGGTGTGGATGGCAAAGCGTCCCAGGTCTGCCATGATCCATTTGCGACCCAGGCGTTCGGCAACGGCTCCGGTAGTGCCACTGCCACAGAAGAAATCAGCAACGAGATCGCCTTCGTTGGAGGAGGCTTGGATGATACGTTCTAAAAGTGCTTCTGGTTTCTGGGTTGCGTAATCTAGACGATCTGAAGACTGAGACGCAACAGAATTAATATCAGTCCAAATTGATTGAAGGGGTAAACCGGGCATTTCATCCAAATATCTTTTATATCGAGGTACACCTCCCATTTTTTTCGGGAAAGCAATTCTTCCTTCCTTATCTAATTTTTCAAGAGTTTCGATTGAATACTTCCAATCATTTCCTCTTGTGTTTGGATCGATTCCATGCCAAGGCTGCCCAGAAGAACCCTTACGAATTCCAGCAGCCATTAAATCGCTTAAGGTATAGCGTCTACCCGTTCCTTCTTCGACAAGTCTGTACGCACTATCAACGTACCCCTGCTCATAAGGAGTGTATTGAGTATTGAAAGTTAAGTTCTCAGACTTTGAATAAAGGTATATGTGATCGTGAATATGATTGTAAGTGTGAGAATCACTTCGAGCAGAAGTTCTTTTCCAAATCAGTTCATTTTGATAATTGAAGTCACCAAAAAGATCATCAAGGATTAATCTAAGGTAGCTATTCACTCTCCAGTCAACATGTACATAAATGCTACCAGTATCTTTTACTAATTCTCGTATAAGTAGTAATCTTTCGTAAATCATTTGCAAGTAAGAATCTGATCCCTTGCCCCATATATCTCGATAAGCAACCATCTCAAGGACAGATTGATCTTTTTCTACTGATTCCTTTCCATCCCCGATCGCCACACTCATCGAAAAGTCCGCGCCCACATCAAACGGCGGATCGATATAAATCAAATCCACTTTGCCCTTAAACTCTTGCAACAGCGAAGCCATCACCAGCTTATTGTCGCCCCACACCAACCGATTCCTAAAATCATCCACCCGTGGATTCTGCTGCTCAAATAGCTCTAGCTGATTCGTCGCCGTCGCCTCGCGCCTCGGCTCATCAATCCCCTCAATCTTCTGCATCGGCATCGCACAGCCCGCAATATTCACCTCGCGGCGCTGCCCATATTCGTCATACTTCCCCTCCCACACCAATTCTGTCCGCATCTGCGACAACGGATGGGGATTGTGGGGGCCGTAGAGGGGTTGCTGGGTCATGGGGCAAAGGCGGGGAAGCGCGGTGAACTGCCCCAAATTATAGCAACCGACAGAGAATTCGCCCTGATTAAAGTGTGGGTATTGGGCGGTGAAGGGGGTTGAGTTGGGGGCGACGGGCGATCGCTTTCAAGGACTCCCCCAGCCGATGACTAAAGCAGGATAACGGCTCAAATCAGCGGCGGCAGATAACCTTGAACTCAGCACCAATGGCTTTCGACTGTCCGCTGCATTTGAATTGTTATGCTGTCTTGCACGGCGGAGACTACTGATATGGACGATACAATGTAGGATAACCAATTCGGGAGGGGAAAATGGTGCAAACGACAGAATATCTTTATATTGTGCGAGATGATGAGATTCTACATGGAGAGCCTATCATCCGAGGAACCCGCACACCTGTCAGAGGAATTGTCGAAACTTGGCGGATGGGTGTTGCACCTGAAGAAATTCCCAAAGGAATGCCTCATCTGACGTTAGGACAGGTCTTTGGAGCATTAACGTATTACAGTGACCACCAAGAGGAAATTAATCATTACATTGAACGAAACCGCATTCCTGATGAGTTGATTGATCCATTGGTTAGAGATCTGTGAACAGTTTATTTATTTGCTTGTACTTAGACGAAGATGTCAATGTTTTGGTCGCTGACTTATTTCGAGCAAGAGGCTTTGATGTCATAACTGCACGCGATGCAAGACAGCTTCATACAACTGATGCGGAACAACTTGCTTATGCTGTCAGTCAAGCGAGAACCTTGGTAACTCACAATAGAACTGACTTTGAGGAACTTGTTCAGAGTTACTTTGATTTGAGACAGATGCACTATGGCGTAATCTTTGCTGTTCGTCGTCCTCCTCAAGAGATCGCACAACGGTTGCTTGCTATTCTTAATCACGTCACTGCGGACGAGATGCACAATCAGGTACGGTATATTTAGGGCGATCGCCTTACTGTCAATCCAAAAACACTATCTCATTATTGCTCTCAAGCTTGTTCTAGCCTGAACGCTAACAGGTAAGCTTTCGGCTACGTCACAACCAAGGACTGGTCAGCATAACGCTCCCAATCACCCGCCGAAGATATCCCTTGAATCTTACCAACAGTTTAGATTCGTCCGGTGCAGCAGGATTGTTGGGCGGCTGCAAACAACTATCTCCTGTTTTCCATAGTACTTATTCACTTATCATTTAAGCTTAGGTTTCGCTGGGTATCCATTCAGCAGGAATTAATGCATTGCCATTTCGCCAACGCTCTACGATAGCCTCCTGATACCAATCTTCTGCGATATCAGCATGTTCAGTAATTATGATTTGAAAGTCAGGATGGAGTTCACTGACAACATCGCGTACCAGTTCAAACATTCGGATGACTGCTGCTCGGTCTTCGTCCTCAAGATCTATCAACGAGCTTTCAACGTCTCGCTCTGCTGGGTAGTATACCTGTGATGGTTGGTCTAAGAACAGAAAACGCGGAACTGGTCTTGACTTCTGCACAAACCATAAGTGCAGAGCGAGATGAGCTATTAGATGGCAACCTACCCAGTTCGCCCCACTCCCCATATTATCCATACGGATTGGACCATTATTCGTGTCCGCAACTATTTGGAGGTATCTGAGGTCTAGACGAAATGGGTTGCCCCGATGTTCAAGCTCAAGTCGTTCCGCCCACCTGGTCAAGTCCCTAGAGATGAACGAAAGAATGGAGTCTAAACGCTCTTGAATACTTTCATCACTAAGATCTGCCTCTAGTTGCTCAATTTCATGCTGAAGTTCAGCGATTGCAGTTCGCAATTCTGAGTTGTCAGAAACTTGTGGCAGGGTTTCAAGGAATAAACTGATACGTCCAAGAACATAAGCTCGGCGAGCAGCGTTGTCACGTATCTGAGTCAATTGATCATCTACACGTCTCAAAGCCTCACGAGCTATTCGATTCTCTTGCAAAAGTCGTCTTGTTTCGTTAATCCGTTGCTCTTGTTGAAGTATCAGTGCTTCTAACCCTGGTGTATGCCTAGTAACGCCTTCTAATTGTTCTGATACGCGGTGAACTTCCAATTCCAGTATTTCAGCGGAAGGAAGGTTATTAGTTGGCTGATCGCACAATGGACAATGAGGTTCGGTTGAATTCCTGAAGAGGTTGAAGCTTCTAAGACGCGAGACTTGTTCATGAGCTTCACGAGTAAAGCCACTTTCATCAGCAAGTAATGCCCTCATAGCATCTAATTCACCTTGCTCTCTGGCGAGCTGTTGACGCAAAGAAGCATGTCCATCATTTAATCGTATTAGCTCTGCTTGATCTGTACTTTCTTCATAGCGAATGAGTTGCTCTTCCGGTGAGGTGTTAATCGCTGTACGTAGTATTTCAATAGCTGCATCCCAGGACTCTGGTGCTACATCTTGAGCCAACAGTCCAACATCACGCCCTTCTGTAAGTAGACCTGCTGCCTCATTAAGTCCACCACCTGCTAGGGCTTCAAGTCGAGCTAAGGTAAGCTCTCGTTCCTGCAGAGAACGTCTTAGTTCTCTTAGTCTTGCTTTGCCTGCAACGAAATTATCATCTACTGCGCCTAAAAAATAGGGCAAAGTGTCTTTAATAGCCTGTGCAACCCAGTTGTCACTTTGACTATGGAACAGAAAGCCTGGTTGACTAATTTCATTTTGAGGCTGGAACACAAATGCGAGTGCATGTCGTAGTGTTGTAGTTAGCGGTTCCCGAGTTTGCCCTTCAGGAGGCTCATGAATGTTGAGATGGATGCCGACAATGCTTTTCAGCCGTTCAACAACAGTATCGATATTGGTTGTCGCAGAAAGCTCATCTGCACTAGGAATATTCAATGGTGAACCCACAGTGTAATAAGCCGCCGAGTTGGTTGTTCGCCCCCGATCTGGCGCACGTCGTGCGATAAAGTGTTCTGCTGTTCCATCAGTAATCCTTAGCGCGTACCAGCCGACGCTATTCCGAATAACGCCCGCTGGCACTGTGCAAGATGAACTGCCAAGGCAATAGTCAACTATGCTGATCAAAGCAGATTTTCCAGTCTTGGAGTCCCCAGTGATTATGTTTATTTCTCCGGGGCGCAATGGTAGCAAGCGACGCTCGCCCTGTGACGAATACAGGACAATATCAAGAATCTGAATACTCAAGGCATGACCCCCCAGAGAGTCATAATGGTGGTGTAATCCCCGGAGGATGCGAACCACCTACCTACAAACTTTGCTTTTTCCATGCATGACCTTCCCCCGAAAAGTGGACATTCTCGAAGAGTCGATAAAGAAGGAGAATGTTCAGATGAGTCAAAACCCCGCAGAGTATTTACAGACGAGCAAAAGGCAGAAGCAGTCCGCATCGTCAATCAATCCGGTAAACCCGTTAGCCAAGTTGCCAAGGAAATGGGACTGACCGAAAGCGCCTGCGCAATGGTCAAACAAGCCAGATTGACAGCCAACC
>JAAUOZ010000059.1 GCA_012034655.1 Leptolyngbyaceae cyanobacterium CSU_1_3
AAAAGTTCGCTTCTTGCTCATTGATGAACTGCTCATAGAGAGCAAGTAAGGTACTCAAAAAATCCTTAAACTTAATGTCGTTGGATCTCTAACTTTAGTGTTAGCATTTATCATTCTAAATTTCTGCAAGTTAACAACTTTATCTATAAGGTCGATTGAGCATGGTTGTGTTGCCTAAAGAGGTTATCAAACGTTACGAGTTAGAAGATTTTGTCGTTAATCTTGACAGAAGCAATACGCAACTGATCCGCTTTTTGCAGGATGAGCTTGCTATTTCGCCGCCCTCGATCGCCATGGCGCTGCGTTGCTCTCAGCAGGAACGTGGACCTCTGCCGATGATTCTTTGGCGCTATGGTTTTGTGTCGCTCGATCAGCTAAATCAGATTTTAGACTGGATGGAGAAATAAGCAATTTTTCTCAATTATCACTGAAAGAATCTAGCAAAGGCTTGCTGCACCTGAGATTCAGAACTTCTCTTAAATAGCCAAAGTGTGGTTTCCCAGCAGAAGAAAGACACCCCCGCATAGTCAGAAGAACGTACCGCTTCAACTTCTTGCTGTAATTGGCGAATGGGTTTAGCGCTCAGAAAGCGACCTGCATAAAGCCCAACCGCGATCGGAACCTGACCCTTCAAATCTGCAAATCCGCCTGTTTCTAGTCCAGCTTTGAAGTCTCCCACATCAGAGCGATAAATCTGAACCACAACTTCATCGACCAGTCCTAGCTTTACCCAGCGCCGCCAATCTTGCAGAGACTTGCGATAGGCATAGTCGGGCGTATTGGGAGACAGGGAAATCAGCATATTGGGCTTTGCGGCTCTCACAGCTTTGCTAATTTTGCCCATCAATTGAGTCAGTTGCTTGGCTCTCCAAGCCATCCATTCTGGGTCAGAGGGGTTGGTAGAGGGTAGATTGCCTCGATGATCAGCCTGGTAGCGCTCGATCGTATAACGATCGTAGCCAAACTCGATCGGTAGCGCGAAGTGATCATCTAACTGAATGCCATCCACAGAGTAGCGCTTTACCACATCTACAATCAGATCTGTAAGAAACTGCTGCACCTGGGGGTGAACTGGATTCAGCCACCCCTGATCGATGCCAAAAAATGTTTCTTTCAGGTCAGCGATCGGTTTGGGCAGTTTTTTCGGCTGTCCGTCCGAATCAAGGGTAATCGCTCCGCTTTGAGTTGTGGTTAACCAATCTGGGTGGCGCTGGGCGATCGGCGATCGAATCGGAATCATCAGCCCATACTCAAACCAGGGAATCACCCGCAGGTGTTGACGATGCCCCTGCTGCACCAAGCCAGACAGTACATCATAACCAGGCAACTGCGCCAGCAGCGATCGCCCAGTGCGACTTGCCCGTTGAAAAACGCCACTGGGATGCAGCGTCTGCCCCCGGTTCCACACACAGGGATAAAGCGTATTGAGTCGATGTCTGGCTAGATTGGCCATCGTCTCATCTAGCCGAGTTGTGTAGTGCATCAAACTCGCGCTTCTATTAGTCATCCAGACACCCCGGATCTCTGAGGTCTTTGTCACCGGAACGATCGGAGCCTGCCAAAGCGCCACCACCACCCAAAACGAGCACACAGCCAAAATCGATCGCCGGCCCCAATGGGAAAACAACGATCTAAAAAAACCCGATCGTGCTTTCTGATCAGGCGAACCAGTCCCTCGATCAACGGTTTCAGTCATGAATCACTGCCGACTCATCTTATTCAACAACCACAACGACGCAGAAATTCCACAGAATTGAGCCAAAATCACATTGATGCTGGCCTGAACTACTAAGATATCAAGCGGTTGAATAAACTTTGCTGGGTCAGTATTTACAAACCCGGCTACACCCTGGCTGACTGCTTTTCCAAATAGCAGACCCACGATCGCCTCTGCTCCCAATAACGCTAACAAAATACCCACCAGACTCGCAATCAAGCCCGTTCGTAGCGTCTGGATCGCCTCTGCCTTTTTGGGGCGGTTCTCAGGTTCTGCTGCGAGGCGACGACCGATCGGCACATAGCGGGCGATCGCCCAAAACCAATATTGAAGCCCCAGTACGGCCAATGCCACAGACAGTCAGCACAACGCCAACACTCGTCCCTAGGTTATTCGTCGGCTGCGGTTAGAAATCGACGCAAACAGCAAAATTGCGCTAGAGATGACCGTCAGCACGAGTTGAACCCAAAAGCTGATCCAACCCGTCAAACGAAAGGTACTAGCAATTTCTCGAAGCGTGGGCAGATCTGGCTTGTTCATTCTGAGCTACCTTGGCTAGCGCTGATTGCAAACGCTCAAACACTTCAAACTCTCGAAAGTAAGATTCTAGCAGTCTTCCACACCCTGAAAATCTTCAAAAAATCGGTAGGTGATCAAAAATTCTAAACAGAGGAATCCTTTTAAGGTAGAACTATGATCTGACCCCGGAAACGGATTCTAGAACTCTGGGCTTTGCTACGATTTGAACCTAGCAAAATACGGCGTTAGTTTAGTCACCCTTAGAGAGGGGCGTGGCCCTGCCGTACCCTTCACCAGGCACGATCGAAACGATGCCCTGGCTTTAGTAAAGTGTTTGGCCTTCTACTCTCTGATCAGCAATTCCTCTATGAGCTATGGCAACCTATGGACACGATCGAGCTATCACCCCTGCGAATTTTGATTGTTGAAGATGACCCAATGATGCAGTTGGGCTTAGAACAGTCTCTAGAAGATTATCCACAATTGACGATCGTGGCTCAAGCCAGTGATGGATATCTGGCCGTAGAAGCGGCTCTCAAACACAAACCTGACTTAATCGTGATGGATATTGGCTTGCCTCGCCAAGATGGTATCGCCGCCACCCAGCAAATCAAAGCTGCCCTGCCAGAGGTGCGTGTGGTGATGCTTACGTCTCATACGGCAGAAACCGAAATTATTGCAGCCTTGTCAAGTGGCGCAGACGCTTATTGCATCAAAGGGTCAGACGTAAATCGACTCTTGGCGGCGATCGGGGCGGCCCAAGAAGGCGCAACTTATCTCGATCCACAAATTGCGCGGCGTGTGGTCGAACATCTCAAACCTCCGATTGTCAATAATAATGTGGGGCAATTGTCGCAGCGCGAGTTAGAAGTGCTCAAGTTGATGGTTGAGGGGTATAGCAATCCTGAAATCGCAGCAGCGCTATATCTTAGCCCCAACACGATCAAAACGCACATGCGGGGCATTATGAACAAATTATCGGTGGACGATCGCGTGCAGGCGGCTGTGGTTGCCCTGCGAGCCGGTCTGGTCTAAATTTTTGTCTGTTCACTCGAAAATGTGGCACACCCGATCGCACGATTTGATATGGAAAGGATATACTCTCACACAAGTAATTACATTGTGTGCTCTACAAGCGTCATCCTAAACTGGGGCAATACGAGCATTCTAAAAATCAATTAGGATCAGTATTTAGCTCAGTTGTTTGCAAGCATCTACGCCAATGAAGTTCAACAAAATTCAACTCATGCTCGTCAAAAAGCAAAGATTTTACTATGATCCGCAAATTTGTGTAATGAATCAAACACAAATCTAGGGTTTCTAGTTAAATAGGACTACTTTTGATCGAGCGATCGAGCTAAATTTGCCCCAAATTTGATAGGTTTCAAAACTTGGCAATGGGTGTCAGCTTTAGCAATTCAGCATAAACCTCCTCCTTCTAGAGCAATACCGTTTTGACCTACATAAAGATCAAAAATTACAATCGGTAAACTTTAGCAATTCTGTTTTCTGAAAATTTACAAAAAAATTAGAATACAGATTAATTTCCTTTCAGATTAAAAAACAAGTATAGTGAAGAGTATTAGAATTCTTATCTTGCGTTTGCTGTGCCATCGACAGCCACCTCCAAAAGTTTCCAATAAATAAGAAGTAGATCCGGAATTTTACGGCAGAATTAAAATGATTAATAGTGTAGTTCACAAACTAGAAAGCCAAGTTTGAAATCAAGTTGTACAATTAATATATGGTTAAGCAATTTAGCAAGATTGCCGTTTCGGAATCAGCGCATTTCTGCGGCAGATCGTCAGCTTGGATACGATGTACTCGTAGCCCGTGACCTGAAGCCAGTCATGCTCAAAGGGTGCTTTACTACTTGACACTGATTTTGTTTTTTGATCGCGCGGAGACGTTGCATCTTTCAACTCCCAACCTGACAAGAAACGTCCTGAAAAATGGACACTTCTCAATGATCAGGTTAAGTGGAATTGATTTAAGACCGTAGCCCAACGATCGTGCTCTATGTCAATTGCGTTTTCCCATTTTCAAGGTGATTTCGTCCTCTAGAAGGACGGCAATTCCCGATCGATTATAGCTACCTTGATAGTGCTGTCTTAAATGACCAATTTTTGAGCACTATTCAAGAGCAAGTTGTTTTGTCGCAAGCCTGGATTCAGACAGATGAAATTTGAGGATATCTATCAGTTTTTCAAAGACCCACCTCCCTTTTACCTGAATAAGGAATTGGCAGTGTGCTATGTACTCGCAGTCCTTCTGCGCGGTGACTCCTATGGAACGGAACTCATTCAACTTCTAGAAACCGAGCATCCGCTTTATCGTCTCTCCGACACCGTGCTTTATAGTGCGCTCAAGTTCTTGGAGGATGAAGAGATGGTGACTGGATATTGGAAGAAGGTTGAAGGCAGAGGCCGCCCTCGTCGCATGTATCAGATTCGCTCTGAAGCCATGCCCCAGGCCCAAGACTTGGCTCGATTATGGCAAGACTATGCCGTCAAACGAGACAGCCATCCTATGGTTCAGTCTGGTGTAGGCGATCGATAGGGCAGGAAACTCGTGAAGTGAGCCACTTGTTTACTAAACTTAAAGGTAGGCAGGACACTTTCACCTCCTGGTTTGCAATATGAGCACCTCTGTCATTTTCTCCACTTTTTTCCTGACGGTTCTGATGGTGATCGGGCTGTTTTTCTTTATTCGCGCCTCGGTCAAACCTAGAATTGAAGTGGTCAGGCTAACCTCTGAGCAGTCAGAAAACTCACTGCTATCCCAACTAAGGCAATATTTCGATCAACGCGCCTATCGGGTTGTTGCCCTTAACGCTGATGAAAACCAGGTGACGTTCGAGGGCTTTGTTCGCCCCAGTCTGTTCCTGGCAATCTTCTTGACGCTGATGGCAGCAACCGGAATGTTGTGCCTTGCTCTCCTACTCTCCTACGCACTCTCCGAGAAATCGAATTTTTGGCTAGGATTGTTGCTCCTGTCTCCACTGGCAGGGGTTTTTTATTGGAAAAGAGCCGGGCGATCGGAGCAGGTCTTGTTAAAGATTGAGTCACTCGACGACGCGGTTGCCACTAAGAGCGTGATTACAGTTCGAGGCCATCGGGATGAATTAGCGGCATTACAACGAGTTTTAAGCTTGAAGACGAGTGATTAGGAGATTTCTAGCAAAGGTCGGAAGGTAGAATCATTTTTTAGAAATCGCCTTGACAGACCACTAGAGCGATCGGGCGCAACTGCACTCCAGGCTGAGCCTGAAAAACAGAAATCCCCACTCAGGCTTTTTTAACCTGAGTGGGGACACTTTATACAACCAATCTCTACAAAGCCAGGTAAACAGAATGTTTCATGCTCAGGATAGATTTTAAATCTTTCCCTTCTAGCTTACGATCGCTAAGAGGGGTCAGGGCATGAGCTACTCGATTACCTGAATTATCTCTTGTTTACCAAATTCAAACTTCGCTTTTCTAGAATCCCATCGCTTATCTGATTGCAGGTATGCCTGTTGAGTCAGATTATTAGCAGCACGGAACAACATTTAGTCTACGAAAACTCTGACTCAATAAAAGCCAAAGGGAAGACTTATCGGCCACGAACAGAAGCCACAACGGGTTCTGCCTCTTCATCTGACGATTTTAAGCTGGGAAATAAGAAGTGATTTTCTTCGACATATTGTGCACCAAAAAGCCCTTTCTCTGCCCAGAAATAGCGATCGGTGGTATGCTCGTTTCTCTTGACCAGTAATAGCGCGGGAGGAAGAATACCTTCAGAGTGGATGAATTTTCGTGCAGCGGTGACAGGTTTGTCTTCACCACACTCAATGCTGTATTGAGGCACATTCTCAAGAATTCTGCGCCCTTCTTGCCGCCGACGACTCTTACGCTTACGTCTCCTTGCCAAACCCCTTACCTCCTTTCCTAACTGTCAAGTTGTAATGATCGTTACAAAAGCCGTCGCAAGTATATCGGTTGGGACTTCAGAATTCAACTTCTCTTAACGCAACTATACAATTTCTTAAGATTTTTAAGCCTTAAACTGGAGGGGCGCACGCTAATGTGGCACTACAATCACTAATCTTAAACTTAAGGAGTTGTAACGGAGCGTAAAGAATTTTCATGAATCTTTGACAATCAGATTGAGGCTGATAGCGTGATTGCAGTTATCAAATTATTGCTAACTTATAGAGCAACCAAACTAAGCTCTCAAAACTTAGAATCTCAAGGTTCTCACGTCTGAAGTTGAGGTGTGAAGTTCAGCCGTATTCCTATAAGTTACTTGTTACAAATACTTAAAGTCAATGGCAATTTTAGGATTGAAGTTTAGACGAGGCAGTTTGGCAGCATGTTGATGCCGACCAGTTCGGAATTTGAGGCACTTTGCCGCTCTCAGATTACACTCTTGGCGCAGACGTTGGGGGCATCTTTGAGCGTGGTTTATCTAACCGAAGAATGGGTAGAAAATGCAGAGGCAACTCTGACCTTAGTTGCGGCCTATCCCGAATCTTCGGTTTCGCCTCAAAAGTCCGATCGCCTGGCATTGCCTCCATTTCTGGCAGATGCTTCTCCTCGACAATTACCTGATGCACAATCATCTGCCGCCCAGCCACCTACTATAGAATTCTTTACTCAACCTCTCACTCAACCTCTCACTCAACCTCTCACTCAACCTCTCACTCAACCTCTCACAAGTGCCGCCGAGGTTTTGCCCGACGTTCTTGGAGGGCATGGTTTTGGGGCTGAAGAGGAAGAGAGTCTGTTGTCAACTGCTAGCCCTTTTTGCGAACAACGCCAGCTTGTTTTGCCCCTAGTGCACGAGGGGATGGTGTTAGGCTTGCTAGTGACAGAACGCAGCGATCGCCTCTGGACAACCTGGGAGCGTAGCCAAATCGAGAAAGTTGCTGAAACCCTGGCGCTGGCTTGTGCTATTGACCGGCGTGCTCAATGGCTCGACCAAACTCATCACCAGCAGCGTCTCCTACAGGATCAGCAGCACGATGTTTTAGACAATTTGTTGCATCAGTTTCGCAATCCTCTAACCGCCATGCGAACTTTTGGTAAGTTGCTGTTGAGGCGTTTGCAGCCAGAAGATTCTAACCGCGAAGTAGCAACTAGCATTGTGCGCGAGAGCGATCGCCTTCAGGAGCTTTTGCAACAGTTTGACCAAGCGATCGATTTGGGTGAACCGGAGTTTATTGCACCCAATTTTGATGGGGCGAAATCTTCTGACAAAGAAGCAATTCCTTTGCTGCCTGCGGGAGTTTTGACTGTCTCAAATCTCACCCTAGAACCCTGCATTCTGACTGAAATTTTGCAGCCACTCTTGATTTCAGCTAAGGCGATCGCGCAGGAAAAAAATCTTTTCGTCAGAACCTTTACTCCTGAAAATATCCCGATCGTGATGGCTAACTCTGGAGCGCTGCGAGAAGTTTTAAGCAATCTAATCGATAACGCTTTGAAGTACACACCCGTGGGAGAGCAAGTTCATATTCGAGTGGATGCATCTGCCCATCGCGTAGCAATCCGGGTAAGTGATACGGGTTTGGGAATTCCTGCTCAAGATTTGCCTCGCTTATTTGAACGACACTATCGCGGCGTGCAAGCGGCAACAGACATTCCGGGAACTGGGTTGGGGTTGGCGATCGCCCGTCGCCTTGTGGAACAAATGCAAGGAGACATCCAGGTTTTTAGTCCCATACAAAATGACGGCTGGGTTTCTGAGAAGTCAGACCAGCCGCCCGTCGATCGAGGCACTACGTTTGTGGTTTGGCTAGCGAGATCCGCAGAAAAGGATGATCAAAATCCTTGATCTGCTCTGCAAAAGCAATATTGGGGGTCAGAAAATCGAGAATCTATGATAGGGGCGGCGAGTTAATGATGTACTACCAGACAGGTTTCGACTCCGCTCAGCCCTTGACGGTTGAAAGTTGAGCGGAGTCGAAACCCAATTTACTGGGATTTTATTTTCATGCAAATTCCTAATGCCCTTTTAGCGTGGCAGCACTAGCTCAGAATTTAGCTTCAAGTTTAGATCGCTGTCAGGACGGATAGAAATCAGGTCAATGCGATCGCCGCCAAAGATTAAGCCTGCCAGTGCACCCGCACCCGTGCCGATCAAGACTTCCTCAGCTTTGATGCTGCGATCACCCGTGACAGCCGAGATTCCGGCAGCAGCAGCCGAACCCAAAGCAGCATCTTTGAGAATGGTTCCCAGGTTTGCCCCTTTGCGAACCGTTTCGGTCTGGGTGATGGTGTCAGAAGTCGCATCGATCGCCAAACGTTGACCACTCGCCAGGATTAGTTCGCTGGATCTAAATTGCGCTCCACCCTGGGAAACAACCAACTGACCCGCAACTTGGCTGCCCGCAGGAATTAGCACCGTGCCATCAGAAGTGACAATATTCTGAGCCACCGTCATCGTGATGGGGGTGGGCTGAGGTTCGTTCTTAGCCAACAAAATCTTTTCAGCCTTGTATTGCAGAGGAATCGCCGTACCCGCCGGAATTCTAATTGCTTGCGGTTGAGGCGTAGGGGCTTGACCAACGATATAGGGCGACTGAATAGCAGCCACTTGACCCGTACTGACCAATGCCTGATAGATAAACGCAGCCACCTCTGCACGAGTTGCAGCCCGGTTAGAGTTGAGCAACTGCACATCGGGGTAGTTGACTACAATGCGGCGTTCTGTAGCAGCGGCAATGCTACCACGAGCGTATCCGGGAATGTCGGCTGCATCGGTGAACAGTTGTAAGGTAGTATCGGCGGGGGTGGTGCTGGCGTAGTTTAGCCCATTTGCTAGAGAAACCAAAACTTGAGCACGAGGAATGTTTTCATTCGGGCGAAAAACGTTACCAGGATATCCAGCCAAAAATCCAGTGGTATAAGCTCTTTGAATCGCTGTAAAGCCCCAATAATCGCTCGGAACATCCACAAAATTGACCGCACTTCTAGTAGTTTGGGCATTAAACGCTTTGCTAATCATTGCCGCAAATTGAGCGCGAGTTACAGGGTCATTTGGGCGGAAAGTTCCATCGGGAAATCCTTTGATGACATCTCGTGAAGCGAGTTCTTGAACGAAGGTGCTAGCCCAATAGTTTGAAGAGACATCTGAGAAGGTAGTTTGGGCAAAAGCGGGGGCAGAAATAACGATCGGAGCCGCTGCACCTGCGGTTATTCCAAGAGCAAGTAAGAGAGAGGTTCCTGATTTAAAGGCGCTAGACATAAGGAGGCGTTCCCAACTAAATTACGTGATTGTTTGAATTGCTTAAGTAGACCTTGAATGAGCTTAAAAGGTTCCGGCATCCTTCTACAGAAAGATTTTCTATATTTCTAAAGAAATTTTCTGTAAGCCCTGAAGTTTTAAGTTTAGATCTTGTTGACTTCATGGTTACTAAGACCTAGTGTTCCCAATCTTAGTTTCTAAATTTATGACACTTTTAGAAGTGGTTATTTTTAGGGAAGTTCACTATTAGTTTGCAGCCATTTTGAGCGCAGCGAATATGCGAAACACCCTATTGCACCAAAAGACCGCAATGATCAACTCTTCCCTAGAAAACATGAGCCTATCTCCACTGCTGGTTGTTTGGTTTACTTGGCAGTTTAAGAGGACGTTTGAAACGTATAGAAAATCTCTTTGCTGCGCTTCTGCCTCGCCTCAGATTGAAGGTGCTTCGCAGTGCCTTAGGCAACAGGGCTAACGGTGCAAAGTCCGTTGAAACGGATTGAAGGCAACCCATTTCTCTCCCAGTCCTCTTTTAGAGGACTTCGCACCGTTAGCTCGAACTTGCAGTTCAGGGAGGGCTGGGCGATCAACGGAGACTTTTCAACCATCCTCTAAGATGGTCTTGATAGGGCGTTATCGAGAAGGTTGTCGTGTCTGAAAATTTGTTACCCCACTACAAAGCAAAACAAATTCGCGAGGCGGGAAAACAATATTATGTGACCGATCGGGGCGATCGCCTTCCTAGTGTCACCAGCATTCTCAACGCGACCAAATCCTGGGACGATCGCCAAGCCCTATGGAATTGGCAACAGCGTATTGGCACAGAGGCAGCAGCGCAAATTACCCAAACTGCCAGTCGTCGCGGGACAGGAACGCACAAACAGATTCAGCGCTACCTGCAAGGAGAAGCAGTTGCTTGTTCGGAGGCGATTCGTCCCTATTGGGAAAGCGTGGAACCTGTGCTGCGATCGCTCGAAAGCGTTCGTTTGGTCGAGGGAACGGTCTATCACGACTCGCTAAAGTATGCCGGAGTGGTCGATTGTCTAGCGACCTTTGAAGGGGTTCCCTGTGTTTGCGAGTGGAAAACAGCCGACAAACCCAAGCAGACGATCGATCGGCTCTATGACTACCCGCTTCAAGTGGTGGCATATTGTGGTGCAGCCAATCAGCTTTATCAGGAATATGACTTGAACCTCTGCCACGCTCTGTTGGTGGTGGCAATTCCAGATCAGCCTGCCGAGATCTTTTGGTTTGAGCCAGACGCGATGGTGACGTATTGGCAACAGTGGGAGGAGCGGGTCGATCGCTTCTGGCGCAGGTTGGGGTATTTCAAAGAGTGAGTAAAGTCTATCGTAGGAAGGAATTAGCTGAGCTTTTGCTCATGCAGTTTGCTCTGAAGTTGGCTGGGGGCAAAGGCTCCATGTTCAGTGACGATCGCCGTAATTAAGCTGGCTGGGGTCACGTCAAACGCAGGATTGTAGTACTCCACACCCGGCGGACACAGTAGGGTCTCTCCAATCTGATATACCTCCATTGGATCGCGTTCTTCGATCGGGATCTGTGTGCCATCGCTGATGTTGAAATCGATCGTAGATAAAGGAGCCGCGACGAAAAACGGAATTCCGTGCGCTTTAGCAATCAGCGCCACGCTGTAGGTTCCGATTTTGTTGGCAGTGTCTCCATTAGCGGCAATGCGATCGGCTCCTACGACTACGGCATCGATCAGTCCACGCTGCATACAATGGGCGGCCATGTTATCGGTAATCACTGTGACAGGAATGCCTTCTTGCACGCACTCCCAGGCGGTGAGTTTTGCCCCTTGCAGGCGAGGTCTTGTTTCGTCAGCGTAGACTCTTTCGAGGCGGCCCGCATTCCAGGTCGATCGCACCACGCCGAGGGCTGTCCCATATCCGGCGGTGGCCAGTGCCCCGGCATTGCAGTGCGTCAGCAGGCGCAGTTTATCGGGTTCTTTGGGCAGGGCAGACAACCCATGAGCACCGATCGCCTGGCAAGTCGCGATATCCTCAGCATTGATGCGTTTGGCCGTTTCTAGCAAAGTTTGTTTCAAGTAATCGACCGATCCGAGGGTTTGGCGGGCGGTTTTGAGCATTTGCTCGATCGCCCAAAACAAATTCACTGCCGTCGGACGGGTTGCACGCAGTTTTTGAGCGATCGCCTCAAGCTCAGCTAGAAAGAAGTCGCGATCGCCAGTCTGAATTTCTCTCGCACCGAGGTACATTCCATAGGCGGCAGCAACGCCGATTGCAGGTGCGCCACGCACAATCATGGTTTTGATTGCATGAGCCATATCATCGGAACGGGTGACTTCGACCAGCGCGTACTCATTAGGGAGGCGAGTTTGATCGATCAGCGACACGCGATCGGTTTGCCAAAGAATGGGATAGACCTGAGTTTGAAGGGACATAGGCACTGAAAGAATTTGTTAGAGCGATCGCTGCGGAAATTCTAGCGTTGCTGATTTGAGATATGAAATGGGAGTTGTACGAATGAAACTCCGTTCCCATTCATACTGCTATTCAGCAGCACCGAGATTCTCAGCAACTATCGATTTATTGTGCCATTCTCTGGGATCTGACTGCGCCCCAATCACGTTGTAATCTGGGAAGACTGCCCTCACCCACGGTCATCGATAACAGTCATTGATAACAGTCATCGATAATTGTTGAAGGACACGTCAAGCATCAGGATTTGCCTACTCCCTCTCGCGCAGCGTGCCCCACCCCTCATCCCTCGCCTTTCTACCTCGCCGTAACTGGCGCAGGCTGTTGGCTAAACAGCTTGAGAATCTGCTCTGCCATCTGAGGTGGGGTCAGTTTCAACGCTGCCTTTGACTCGTCTGGCGTGGCATGGTCAACCAACAGATCCGGAATGCCGATTCGCTTGACTGGAACCACGATATCGGCATCCATCAATGTCTCAACTACCGCAGAACCAAACCCACCAGGGAGACACCCTTCTTCTAGGGTCACAACCCGTCCAATTTGTTGCGCGAGAGGCAGAATCAATTCGGTGTCGATCGGCTTAGCAAACCGAGCATTGACCACCGTCGCCTGGATGCCGTGTTCGCTCAAAATCTCAGCCACCTGCATTGAGGGATACACCATCGAGCCGTAGCCCAAGAGCAGCACATCGTCGCCCTGGCGCAGAATTTCGCCCTTGCCGATCGGCAACTCTTCCCAGCCTTCTTCCATCAACGGCACACCGTGACCATTGCCCCTGGGGTAGCGCAGGGCGATCGGTCCATCGGTGTAGTTGATGCCTGTGACAATCATTCGTTGCAGTTCTGCTTCGTCTTTAGGAGCCATCAGCACCATGTTGGGGATGCAGCGCAGATAGGCAATGTCGTACATTCCCTGGTGGGTGGGGCCGTCTGAGCCAACAATTCCCGCGCGATCCATGCAAAAGAAGACAGGCAGCTTTTGAATGCAGACATCGTGAACAATTTGGTCAAATGCTCGTTGCAAAAACGTTGAATAGATCGTTGCAACCGGACGCATTCCTTCGCAGGCTAGACCAGCGGCTAGGGTAACGGCGTGCTGTTCGGCGATGCCCACGTCGATGTATTGTTGGGGCACACGCTTCTGGAAAATATCTAGCCCTGTGCCAGTAGCCATAGCGGCAGTAATCCCGATCACCCGTGGGTCGTTTTCTGCTAGTTTGCTCAGCGTTTCGCCAAAAACTTTTGAGTAGTTTGGCGGCTTGGGTTTGCTGGAAGGAGCGGCTTTCCCGGTGGTCAGGTTGAAGGGGGTTTGGGCGTGGTAACCAACCTGGTCTTGTTCTGCGATCGCATACCCTTTGCCTTTCACCGTAGCCACATGCACCAGCACTGGCCCTGGGTGTTGATGGGCTTCCCTAAAGGTGCTAATGAGTTCTTCTAAATTGTGACCATCGATCGGTCCCATATACGTGAAGCCCAATTCCTCAAACACTGCACCTACTTTGGGCACTGCCAAGCGCTTCATGCCTTCTTTGAGGCGAGACAGTTCGGGGGAGAAGGGTAAATTCTTGACTTGCTCCTCTAAGTTATCGCTGAGAAACTGCACCGGGGGGCTGAGGCGCATCTTGTTGAGATAGCGAGGAATCGCACCAACGTTTGGCGAAATGGACATCTCGTTATCGTTGAGCACCACGAGGAGGTTGGTTTTGGGCAAATGCCCCGCATGGTTGATGGCTTCGAGGGCCATGCCACCCGTGAGTGCGCCGTCGCCAATCACCGCCACGGTTTTGAATTTCTCACCCCTGGCATCTCGTGCTAGGGCCATACCCAGAGCGGCAGAAATGCTTGTTGAAGCGTGGCCCGCCCCAAAATGGTCGAACTTACTCTCGCAACGCTTGAGATAGCCTGCGATGCCGTCTTTTTGGCGGAGAGTGTGGAAGTCGGCATATCGCCCGGTGAGGAGTTTGTGGGGATAGGCCTGGTGTCCAACATCCCAGATCACTTTGTCGCGATCGAGATCCAGGGTTTGATACAGCGCTAACGTTAGCTCGACAACGCCCAATCCGGGGCCGAGGTGTCCTCCAATGGTTGAGACGGTTTGTAGATGCTTCTCGCGGATTTGCCTCGCGATTTGTTGAAGTTGATAGATCGACAGACCGTGCAACTGGTTGGGGTGGGTTAATTCACTCAGATGCATACCGGGATATCCTTCGGATGTATGGGATCGGTAATTTCATGTACCTTTATCACTCTAATCGATTGGAGGGGGCGATTTAGAGTCGTGGTATGCAAAACGAAACAGTTTCCTTTGGAGGAAGGGAGGAAGGATCTTTACCTTACCTCTGAACATTTGCTTCAAAAATATGTCGGCTTCCTGAGGTGATGCATCTTGCGCTTTTCGATGATACAGACCTATCACCGCAGGCTCTCTCAGTCGCAAATCTTAGTTGCAAATCTCAGTTGCAAATCTCAGTCGTCATCTTAGTCCGTTCCGTGCCACAATTCTCTCTAAAGCTCTCTCTCACCTTCGATCGGGGATTTTTACAGATGCGAATTTGGAATTTGATGCGGTCTAAACCAGTGCGCGGATCTGTGGTGCATTTTGTGACGGCGAGTCTGGTTGCGATCGCGATGCCTGTTTCTCCTGCAAAAGCCGAAATTTTTGGTGGCATTTTCAAGAATCAACCCAATCCCTATCTAGTTTGTGCAACGGATTTGACCCGCGCCAAGATCGCCACAACCGAGGCGGCAAACGCCTGCGCTCAGGCACTCCGCCCTCAAGATCTGGGAACTTGCGTCGATCGCATCTCTACCGAGAAAATTCCGGCAACCGATGCCCTGGCTGTCTGTCGTCGGGTGCGTCGCCCGATCGAGGCTGGCAATTGTGTGGTCAGAATTCGGCAGCAGGCCACAGATGCAGCCCTAGTCGATGTGCTCGATAGTTGCCGTCGGAGTCTACTGCCAGAACGCTATGCTGAGTGTGTTGTAGGGTTAAATCGTCAGCTTAAAATTGCTGGCAAAGAAGCGATCGGGACTTGCTTAAGTGCCAGCGATCGTCCCAATGAAGTAGAGCCGACTTTTATTCCCGCAGGCGCACCCATTCCTGGGGCCACTTCGCCCACACCAACCCCCGTTGTGCCTTCCTCTTCGGTTCCTGCTCCAACTCCGACCGCGACACCGATGACACCGACTGCCACACCGATGACACCGACCGCGACACCCGATCGAGCAATTCCAGCGCTGTTTTAGGAAATTTCTAGCAAAGAAGTGACCCGCTGTCTGCGACTTTGCTCAGCCAGCTTGTGCCCTGAGCAAAGTCGCAGGGCAAAGGTCGGTAGGTAAAATCTTTTTTAGAAATCGCCTTAGTTAAAATCTCTGCACTTCACTTCATTTTTTCGGTTGCTCATGTTAAATATTTCGCAGCTTTTGGCAGAAGAACTTTCTCTGCGTCCAGTGCAAATCAAAAATGCGTTGGAGCTATTTGCAGAAGGGGCGACGGTTCCATTTATTGCGCGATATCGCAAAGAGCGAACCGAGGAAATGGATGAAGTGCAATTGCGGGATTTGTCCGATCGATTTACCTATCTCACAGAGCTAGAAGATCGCAAAAAGCAATTTTGGAGTCGATTTCTACTCAAGGCAAACTTACCGATGGGTTGAAGCTTAAAATTGAAAATTGCCTGCAAAAAATGAGTTAGAAGATCTCTATTTACCCTACCGTCCTAAACGTCGAACCAGAGCTACGATCGCTAAAGAAAAGGGACTGAACGGGTTAGCAGAATTTATCAAATCGTTGAACCAACCCAATGGTGCTTCAGTCGAATTGGAGACAGAAGCAGAGAAATATTTGGATTCAGAGAAAGGCGCTAAAACTGCTGAAGAAGCCTTAAAAGGTGCAGCAGATATTTTGGCAGAGGAAGTGTCTGAAAAGGCAGAACTTCGGGCTTATCTGCGAGAATTTTTATTAGAAACAGGCGTGTTTCGATCGGGCATCAAAGACGATCACCCCGAAGGCTCAACCAAGTTTGAAATGTATCGACAGTTCCAGGCAAAAGTGAGTGCGATCGCCCCTCACAATCTTTTGGCCCTTTGTCGAGGTGAGACAGAAGGCATTCTCGATTTCGATCTAGATTTTGATGAAAATTCTGTATTAAGCTATCTAGAATCTGAAGAGATTCGAGCGAAGACAAAATCAATCAGAGATTTCTATCGATCGATGCTCAAAGATGCCTTCAATCGCTTGATGAAAACTTCTTTGATCAGTGAAGTTCGCTCAGAAAAAAAGGCCGAGGCTGATATTGAATCCATCAAAACGTTTGAAGCAAACTTACGAGAATTATTACTCTCTGCGCCTGCGGGAATGAAGCCAACCCTGGCCCTCGACCCCGGATTTCGGACGGGCTGCAAAGTTGCAGTACTTGACCAAACTGGAAAGTTTTTACAATACCAGGCAATCTTTCCGCACACAGGGCAGGGGCAACGCAAACAAGCTGCCGAAACGCTAAAAGAACTGCTAGAGAAACACCAGATTGAATTGATTGCGATCGGAAATGGAACTGCTAGCCGAGAAACCGATGAATTTACTGCTGAAGTTTTAGCAACACTAGAAAAAAAGCCCGTCAAAGTAATTGTGAATGAGTCGGGGGCCTCTATTTATTCAGCTAGCAATGTCGCCATTTCAGAATTTCCTGATTTAGATGTCACCGTTCGAGGAGCGATTAGTATTGGTCGTCGGCTTCAAGATCCGCTCGCAGAACTGGTGAAAATTGACCCCAAATCGATCGGTGTTGGGCAATATCAGCATGATGTGGATCAAAAACTGCTGAAGAAGAAGCTAGATGAGACAGTTGAGAGTTGCGTTAACTATGTTGGGGTCGATCTCAATACTGCTTCTAAAGAGTTACTAACTTTTGTTTCTGGCATTAGCCCGACTATTGCCAATAACATTGTTGCTTACCGCAATCAAAATGGGGCATTTTGCGATCGCAAGGCGTTGCTCAAAGTGCCTAAACTTGGGCCCAAAACCTTCGAGCAAGCCGCCGGGTTTTTAAGAATTCGAGGTGGCAAAAATCCCCTCGACAACACGGCCGTTCACCCAGAAAGCTACGGCGTTGTTGAAGCGATCGCCAAAAATTTCTCGGTTTCCCTGGCCCAGACAAGCGAGATTGCCCAACGGCTCAAGGCTAACTTAAGCCAGTATGTGACAGAGGCGATCGGAGAACCAACCCTTCGTGACATTGTGAGCGAATTAGAGAAGCCTGGGCGCGACCCTCGTGCAGAATTCACCTACGCCACATTCAAAGCGGGCATTAAAGAAATCTCTGATCTGCAAGTGGGGATGGAACTTGAAGGCGTGGTCACGAATGTTGCAAATTTTGGTGCATTTGTGGACGTTGGGGTGCATCAGGATGGGCTAATTCATGTCTCGCAGCTTGCCGATCGCTTCGTCAGTGACCCCAAGCAAATCGTCAAAGTTGGGCAAGTCGTCAAGGTTCGCGTGATGGAAGTGAATGAAAAACTCAAGCGAATTAGTTTGTCCATGAAATCACCAGATCGAACAGGAACTCAAACAGTTCGTCAATCAGAAGCCCAACCCATTCACAAACAGAAAACTCAACCCAAGCAAAATCATTCTGAGACGAAACCACCAACGCTAGACGACCTGCGATCGAAGTTTGGCAAGAAACACTAAAGCAAATCAGAAAGATACCCAAAAAGCCATCACTTTCACAAAGAAAGTGACGCTTTTTGTATTAGACCTTCTACCCTCACCCTAGAGCGGGTCATCAATTAAATCTGGATGCCTGGCGATACAAAGATCTCAGGCTTGAAGTCTTGAGAGGAGGCGAAGCCCACAATCTTTGTCTAGCAAAGCTTCTACAGCTAATTGATGACAGGCCCTAAGGCGTAAGCACCTCAATAAATCGATCCTTCTTCTAAGAGGCAACCCTTGCGGCGGCTCGCTGACGAGTTGGAGCAGACTTCACCATCGCCGGCTCAGGATTTTGCATCAAGAACACCAACAGCGGATTACTCTGCAATTCGCGTCTCAGCAAGCGCTGCAATTCGCGTTCAATTTGGACTTGTAGCCCTGCCCAGTCCACCTCTATCTGACCGTCCAAATCACGAGCAAACTCAGACCAACGATCGCGCAGCGTGATTTCAATTGCGTCTTCCACTTTGTTCTGCAACAGAGCACGCTCGATCGTCGTCACAACTCCGCTTAGATGGAGTTCTGGCTTAGCAAACTGGCGACCTTCTGACGTGACAGTTGCAGCGATCGTGACAATTCCATCTCCTGCCAAGTGCTGCCGTTCCTTAAGAACTTTCTCATTCACCATGCCAGAGCGAGAGGTGTCAACCAGTTCAATTCCTGATGGCACTTTGCCACCCTTGCGAATCTCGTCCTTTGCCAGTTCAACCACATCTCCATTGTTGATGATCACCATATTCTCAGGGGGAATGCCCATACTCTGAGCCGTCTGAGAGTGCTTCACCAACATCCGATGCTCACCGTGTACGGGCAAGAAAAATCGGGGACGAGTCAGGGAAATCATCAGCTTTTGGTCTTCTTGGCAACCATGACCCGACACGTGGATGCCTTGCTCTTTACCATAGATCACCTTCGCACCCTGGATCATCAGTTTGTCGATCGTGTTGACCACCGCGATCGTGTTACCCGGAATCGGATTGGCCGAGAAGACGATCGTGTCACCCTTCCGTACCTTGACCTGACGATGCTCACCATTGGCAATTCGAGTCATTGCCGACATTGGTTCACCCTGCGATCCTGTCGTCAGAATTAGCACCCTATCTTCAGGCAGTTTGTGCGTCATGTGCAGTGGCTGCAACAGGTCGTCTTCACACTTGATGTAGCCCAGAGTTCTAGCGTGAGCGATCACGTTGAGCATCGATCGCCCAATCACCGAGACAACGCGATTGTGCTTCTTAGCCAATTCCAAAATCATGCTGATTCGATGCACCGACGAAGCAAAGGTTGTCACCAAGAGGCGACCCTGCGCCTGACCGAAAACGCGATCCAAATTTGGAAAAACCGCCCGCTCAGAAGGGGTAAAGCCCGGCACTTCTGAATTCGTCGAATCGCTAATTAGACAGTGAACGCCCTTTTCGCCATACTCTGCCAACTTTTGAAAGTCAAAATATTCACCATCTACAGGCGTGTGATCAAACTTAAAGTCGCCCGTGTGAATGACCACCCCCACAGGTGTGTGAATCGCCACAGTGAAGCTGTCTGCGATCGAGTGCGTATTGCGAATAAATTCGACAAAAAAGTAGGAGCCAATTCTCACAATGTCGCGAGGGCGAACGGTGCGAAGTTCGGTACGATCTGCAACCCCAGCTTCTTCGAGCTTGCCTTCTAGCAGTGCCAGCGCCAGACGCGGCCCATACATAACCGGAATGTCAAATTGCTTTAGGTGAAAAGGAATGCCACCAATGTGATCTTCGTGACCATGGGTGACAATCATGCCTTTGATTTTGTGGCGATTGTCGCGCAGATAAGTCGTGTCCGGCAAAACGATATTCACGCCGTGCATTCCATCTGTGGGAAATGCCAAACCTGCATCCAATAGCACAATTTCGTCGCCATACTCGAAGACGCAGGTGTTTTTGCCGATTTCATGCAACCCACCGAGGGGAATAATTTTGAGCGTTTCAGAGCCGTTGCTTTGTGTCATTTGCGTCCTTAAATCAGAGATAGGAAGTTCAGTTTTCAATGGATTTAGCTCGATAGAGAGCAGAAGTTGGATAGTGAATTGCTATGAATGCATATTGCTATGGGTGCATAGAGAGGGGGTGCATAGAGAGTCGTTTTTTTAGAAGAGACTTTACAAATCGGTCGAGCGATCGCGACCTGTTCGGCAGATGATTGGCTGACAGTTGAGCAAGGGAAATGCTCAGCTTCTGGCACGGCTCAAACTATTTAGTTGTCTAGAAATCTGTTGAATGTCGCTCTCAAAATAGGTCAAGCTCACTCATAACGTGCCTCAGCCTATCGCGAACCGCTTCATCTGGCTCACTGAGGAGGGGAAGGCGCAAAGAACCCACCTCCCATCCTTGAAGCTTCAGGGCTGCCTTGACCGGAATCGGATTGGTTGTGACGAATAAAGCTTTGAACAAAGGGAAAAGCTTGAGATGGATTTGTGTTGCCGTTTGTACCTGACCGCTTTCAAACGACTGGATCATCTGCTGGAGTTGAAGCCCAACTAGGTGGCTTGCTACACTCACTACACCCCTTCCCCCGATCGCCAGCATAGGGAGGGTCAATGAGTCGTCTCCAGAGTAAATCCCAAATTCGGAAGGTGTCAACTGTCTAATCTGAGTTGCCTGGTCTAAGTTACCACTGGCTTCTTTAACTGCCACGATATTAGGAACTTCAGCGAGACGCGCAACTGTCTCTGGTAGAAGATTCTGACTCGTGCGCCCAGGGACATTGTAAAGCATGATCGGCAGATCGGGTGAGGCCTCTGCGATCGTTTTAAAGTGCTGATAAAGCCCGGACTGGGGTGGCTTGTTATAGTAAGGAACAACTTGCAAACTCCCATCCACGCCCATTCTAGCGGCTTTTTGGGTAGCTGCGATCGCTTCTTGGGTAGAATTCGATCCTGTTCCTGCCATCACCTTAGCTTTCCCAGATACAGCAGCTTTCACCACCTGGAATAGCTCAAATTCTTCATCCCAGGTCAGGGTGGCGACTCGCCCGTCGTTCCACACACCACCAAGGTGTCGGTTCCATGTTCAGCTAAATGTATCGCTAGTTTTTCGACCATTGCATAGTTGACCCCGCCGTCCTCATGAAACGGGGTAATCATCGCGGTCAGCACACGTCCAAAATTCACCACACTCTGTCCCAACTCCTTAACTTGCAGCGTTTAAATTTCTCAGGTCGTCTTTTAATCCGAAGGCTGAGTAGATTTCTAATTTCTCTCTGCCAATGCAGGTTTCAGCAAGTTTCTCGCCACGAGTAGCTCGGCAATCTGAATCGCATTCAGTGCGGCTCCTTTGCGAATTTGATCGCCACACAGCCAGAGTTCTAGACCGTTAGGGTGGGAAATATCTTGACGGATACGACCCACAAGCACTTCATCTTTGCCGCTTGCGTCGATCGGCATCGGGAAGTAGTTTGCTTGCCAGTCTTCGACTAACTTAACACCCGGCGCATGGCTCAAGATTTCTCTGGCTTGCGCCACGCTAAAGGGACGATCGAACTCTAGATTAACCGCTTCTGAGTGGGCCCGCAGGACGGGAACCCGTACACAAGTTGCCGTAATTCTCAGATCGGCGGCGGCAAAAATTTTGCGCGTCTCATTCACCATTTTCAGTTCTTCTTCACAATATCCCTGCTCGTTGAGCTTGGAGTTGTGGGGAAACAAATTGAACGCTAGCGGATAGGGAAACGATTCGGCAAGGGGGGGTTCACCGTTTAAAATCGCCTGAGCCTGAGTTTTAACTTCTTCCATCGCCCGTGCCCCTGCCCCACTAGCCGACTGGTAGGTCGATGCCACAATGCGCCGAATTGGCTGAATCTGATGTAGTGGATAGATCGCGATCGACAGCAAAATTGTCGTGCAGTTTGGGTTGGCAATGACACCCTGATGGGTGGCCGCCGCTTCGGGGTTGACTTCGGGCACAACCAGGGGAACACCTGCATCCATCCGAAAGGCGCTAGAGTTATCGATCATCACGGCCCCTGCGGCGATCGTGGTCTCGACCCAGGTTCTAGAAATCGCTGCCCCAGCAGACGCTAAAACAATATCAACGCCCTGGAAGGATTTTTCTGCAACAACTTCCACAGGGAGCAGTTCACCTCGGAAGGGAAGCGTCGCACCTGCCGATCGGGGAGATGCCAGCAGTTTCAAGCTTGAGATTGGGAAATCACGACTTTCCAACAATTCCAATAACTCTGCACCGACAGCACCTGTCGCCCCTAAAATTGCGACTCGATAGGATTGACCCAAAGCTTAATTCCTCCAAACACACTTATAAAATTCTGAAGTATCGATCGAAAGCATGAATATTTGATGACTTCAAATTTAAGATGAACTGAATAATTTCAGGTTGCTAGACATCTTGCTTGCTAGCCATCTTGATAGGGCAGCCTTTAACCATAAAATGTAAATTCCCTTAGAGACTATCGCGTTCCGAATAGATTTGCAGCAAGATTTATGTAAAGTTGCTTGAAGCGATCATGAGAAATCATGGGAGACGGTTTTTGGAGACTGGTTTTATGAATCTGAGACTTAAATCTGAGACTCAAGGGCAAAAGTGCCGGATCTTTAAGATTCGACTCAGTGATTGGCTCACGAGTGACGAGAATCGGTTAGTATAGCTTACTGCGGTTACGTCTACGGTACTTAATCCTTTACTCTGGGCCAAGATTCAGACTCTTTTATAGATTCAACTAGAGTTCAACCATAGAGCCAGGATTTTAGTTCTCAATACTAATTCCCTAATTTGTGGTTACTGCTCGAAATCATTACTTTCGAGATTTTCGAGAGCAGTCTTGAGAAGATTTCGATACGATCGTTAGACCACCGCCCAGCTTGTTGACCTAAAAAACATCGTTTGCCACTCACACGCCAATGAAAGTTACCCAGGAAAAACTCCCCGCCAGCCAAATTGGTCTGGAGATCGAAATCCCCTCGGAGATGTCAAAGAAGGCTTACGAGCAGGTGTTGCAAAATTTCACCCGCTCAATGAATATTCCTGGGTTCCGCAAAGGTAAAGTCCCACGTCAGGTGCTCATCCAACGCTTTGGGGTCGGTCGAATTAAAGCGGCGGCGATCGAAGAACTCGTCGATTCTGCCCTCAAAGAAGCCCTCAAGCAAGAGAATATTGAGGCGATCGGCAACTTTCAACTCAAGTCTTCCTTTGACGAATTGATTGGGCAATACGAGCCTGGCAATCCGCTTACTTTCTCAGCCTCGGTAGATGTTCAGCCAGAAGTCACTTTAAAGCAGTACAAAGAATTGCAAGTGCAAGCTGAAGAGGTCAAACCTGACCCTGAGCGCGTAGAGCAAGTGCTTGGAAACTACCAAAAGCAAATGGCTACGCTGGTGCCGATCGAAGCCCGCCCAGCCCAAAAGGGAGACACCGCCGTGGTCGATTACCATGGCAAATTTGTGCCAGCCGATGAAAGCGCCGAAGAGCAAGACGTTCCGGGGGGGCAGGCCCAAGACTTTCAGCTTGAACTTGAAGACGGGCAATTCATCGAAGGCTTTATTGACGGCATCGTCGATATGGAGCCAGGGGAAACAAAGGAAATTTCCGTCACCTTTCCAGAAGACTACCCCCAAGAAACCTTAGCCGGCCGGCCAGCCATCTTTACGATGACCTTGAAGGAACTGAAAGCAAAGGAATTGCCCGCCCTAGACGATGATTTTGCTCAAGACGCAAGTGGTGGAGACTTTCAGACGATCGCAGACCTGCGCGAATCTTTGGAGAAGCGCTTCACCGAAGAAGCAGAGCAAAAGACAAAATCTAACAAAGAGCAAGCGATTTTAGATGAGTTGCTCAATCAGGTCGAGGCTGAACTGCCTGAAACGCTGATCGAGCGAGAAGTCGAGTTTATGGTGACTCAGACTGCTATGCAGCTACAACAGCAAGGCGTTGACATCAAACGCTTCCTCAATCAAGAAACGCTGCCCATGCTCAAAGATCGATCCCGCCCAGACGCGATCGAGCGCATCAAACGCACCCTGGCCCTAGGAGAAGTCGCCAAGCAAGAGGCAATCACCACCACCGACACAGAAGTCAACGAGCGAGTTCAAGAAGTTTTGGCTGATCTCGAAGGTCGGGATGTAAATCGCGATCGTCTCCACAGCGCCGTTGCTGAAGATTTGCTAAAGGAAAAGATTCTCACCTGGTTAGAGGCTCATAATTCGGTTGAATTAGTGCCCGAAGGAACGTTGAAAAAAGACGAAGACCTTGAAACTGAGGTAGATGACGCAGAAAACCCCATAGATCCTGACACGATCGAGGTTAAAGCTGAGGAAGTCGTTGAAGAAACGTCTCCAGAGGTGGAATAACGCTTAATCTTGCGTTAAACTACCGCCTGAGACTGAATTGAACTGCTGATAGACCTTCAACTCCCCAAGTCTTTCAGCAGGAACAGCCCAGTCTCAGGTTAGTTAAGGCATAATGTGGGCAGAGCCTGAGCCAGATTCTAAAGGCGATCGCCCAAAACTCATTGCCAGCGCTCAGAATCCCAAAGCCTTCAGCGTCCTGCCTCTATGTTTGACTCAAAATCTCCCAATTACTCAATTCATAACTTGAGCTTCTTGGACGTAGTATCCCAAGCCCCAAGCAACGTCGTCCCGATGGTTGTAGAACAGTCAGGGCGAGGTGAACGGGCGTTTGATATTTACTCTCGCCTACTCCGAGAACGGATTATCTTTTTAGGAACACCGGTGGACGATGCAGTAGCAGACTCGATCGTGGCCCAGCTTCTCTTCCTTGAAGCTGAAGATCCCGAAAAAGACATCCAACTCTACATCAACTCTCCGGGCGGCTCAGTGACGGCAGGCATGGCCATCTACGACACTATGCAGCAAGTCCGCTGCGATGTTGTTACCATCTGCTTTGGTTTAGCTGCTAGTATGGGCGCGTTCCTCCTTTCGGGAGGAACCAAAGGAAAGCGCATGTCCTTACCCAGTTCACGGATCATGATTCACCAGCCTTTGGGGGGTGCTCAAGGGCAAGCCGTTGATATTGAGATCCAGGCCAAAGAAATCCTCTATCATAAGCGCAAGCTGAATGAACTATTGGCTGAACATACAGACCAGCCTTTTGAGAGGATTGAAGCTGACACCGAACGTGACTTCTTTATGTCCGCTCAAGAAGCAAAAGACTACAGACTAATCGATCAAGTGATCACTCGACAGAATCTCCCTAAACCGGATTTGTCTGTTGCTCCAATAGGTTAAGAGGCAGGTATGTCTAAATACGACTCCCATCTAAAATGTTCCTTTTGTGGCAAGTCTCAAGAGCAAGTTCGCAAGCTCATTGCTGGGCCAGGTGTGTATATTTGCGATGAATGTGTAGATTTGTGTAATGAAATTTTAGATGAGGAGTTGTTCGATTCGAGTTCGGTTCCTCAACCTGTGCCCCGCAAGGAGCAGTCTCCTGAGAAGCGCCGAACTCGATCGGCAAATCTCTCTCTAAGCCAAATCCCCAAGCCGAGGGAAATCAAAAAGTATCTAGATGAGCACGTCATCGGCCAAGATGAGGCTAAAAAAGTCCTGTCAGTGGCAGTTTATAATCACTACAAGCGCCTCAGTTTTACGCAGTCAAAGGGCAATGGCAAAGCGTCGCCTGATGATAGTGTCGAGTTGCAGAAGTCTAATATCTTACTGATTGGCCCAACAGGCTGCGGCAAAACCCTGCTAGCCCAAACCCTGGCAGAAATATTAGACGTTCCCTTTGCGGTTGCTGATGCAACGACTCTCACCGAGGCCGGCTATGTGGGTGAAGATGTCGAGAATATTTTGCTACGTCTTCTTCAGGTTGCCGATCTAGATGTTGAAGAAGCGCAGCGAGGCATTATCTATATTGATGAAATCGATAAGATTGCTCGCAAGAGCGAAAACCCTTCCATTACTCGCGATGTCTCCGGCGAAGGCGTTCAGCAAGCTCTCCTGAAAATGCTAGAGGGAACTGTCGCCAATGTTCCTCCTCAAGGAGGGCGAAAGCATCCCTATCAAGATTGCATTCAAATTGACACCAGCAATATTTTGTTTATCTGCGGGGGCGCATTCGTTGGATTGGATAAGGCTGTTGAACAGCGTATCGGTAAGCGATCGATGGGGTTTGTTCAGGGCGGTACAGAAAGCCAGACCACTAGAGAAAAACGTGCTGCTGATATCTTGAAGCACTTGGAACCTGATGACCTAGTGAAGTTTGGCATGATTCCAGAATTTATCGGCCGGATTCCTGTGATGGCAGTCGTTGACCCTCTAGACGAAGACGCGCTGACCGAAATTTTGACCGAGCCTCGCAACGCCCTAGTAAAGCAGTTCCAAAAACTTCTGAAGATGGACAACGTGCAGCTTGAGTTTAAGCAAGAGGCAGTTAGAGCCATTGCTCAAGAGGCCTATCGCCGTAAGACGGGTGCTCGTGCCCTTCGTAGTATTGTCGAAGAATTGATGCTGGATGTGATGTATGAGTTACCGTCTCGCAAGGATGTGACTCGCTGCACGATCACTCGCGAAATGGTCGAGAAACGATCGACCGCAGAACTCTTAATGCACCCTTCTTCTCTACCAAAGCCAGAATCAGCTTAAGATAGAGCGTGAGTTTTGAGTTCAAGATTTTGAGTGACTCAAAGCCAAACTTAGGAATGAGAATTAAATAAACTGTAAGGCTTCGGATTTGCTCTCACCCCCTGCCCCTCTCCCAACTTGGGAGCAGGGGTGAGGGGATGAGGGCGAACCCAGGCAATCAAATTCACAAGTTATTTAATTCACGCTCCTTAGGAGATTTTCAGCAAAGAACTTACCCGCTGTCTTCGACTTTGCTCAGCCAGCTTGCACCCTGATCGAAGTCGAAGGGCAAAGGTCGGAAGGTAAAATCTTTTTTAGAGATCGCCTTAGAACCCACTGCTCAGACCTCAATCTTCAAATGTCATACGTTTCGGTAAAAGGCTTTAACCACTACTACGAGTGGCTCACCCAATCGGGAGAATCCAATCCTTCTGGAAAGCCTGTGATGGTGTTTTTGCACGGATGGGGTGGGTCATGTCGCTATTGGGAGAGCACAGCGAAATCCCTCTCGGATATATTCGATTGCTTGCTCTACGATATGCGGGGTTTTGGGAGATCGCGCACTAACGATAAAAAATCGCCTCTTGCCAGCCCGCCCGCCAGTGCAGCAGAACTTAGCTACGAACTGGAAACCTATGCCGAAGACCTAGCAGAATTGCTAGATATCCTGAAATTACAGCGAGTTTATCTGAACGCTCATTCAATGGGAGCCTCGATCGCAACATTCTTCCTCAACCTCTACGCAGAACGAGTAGAGCGAGCAATTCTCACCTGTAGCGGCACTTTTGAATACGATGAGAAAGCATTTAATGCCTTCTACAAGTTTGGTGGCTATGTCGTCAAGTTCCGTCCGAAATGGTTATACAACTTGCCCTATGTAGATCGGCTGTTTATGCAGCGGTTTCTTCATCGATCTCTGCCCAGCGAGATCAGTCGTGCCTTCTTGGATGACTTCCTGATGGCAGATTATGACGCAGCCTTGGGGACAATTTTCACCTGTGTCAGCCAAAAAGCAACGGAAGTGATGCCTCAAGAATTTGCCCGGATCACCGTGCCAACTCTCCTAGTTTCTGGGCAGTATGACATTATTATTCCGGCTGAGATGGGTCGCCAGGCGGCCGCTCAAAACACTAAGATTGAGCATTTTGTCTTGCCCGATACTGCTCATTTTCCCATGCTTGAAGATGCGCCAACTTACCTTCAAAAAGTGCGTGAGTTTTTAGGTGCGATCGAGCCGGCTCAAGTTTGAAGCGATAGAGATGCAAAACCCTTCCTATCCTAAACCTGTCTCCAAATCTTAAGTTGCTCAGGTTAAGTTGCTCAGGTTAAGTTGCTCAGGTCAAAGCGATAATCTTGCACTCGCTCTCTAAGTCCAGCAGGCAACCAATCATCATACTGAGGATACACAGGCAACCGAGGCAAAAATTCCCACCCTGCCTGATTAAGAGTGATTAGCATCTCCTGAATATGGGGATGAGGATAATCTGGGTTGACCTCATCACGCGGACTGATACCCCCTACATCCCTAGCACCCATCTCTAAACATGCAATGAGCATTTGGGGATCTTGCACCAGGTTTGGAGGAACTTGAATCGCGATCGCCTCTGGCAAAATTTGCCGCGCCATGTCGATCGTTTCTAGTAGTTCCTCCACCTGAAAGGCTTCTCCCAAAAGAGCTTCCTGCTGCCCAGGGCGGTAGGGCTGCAAAATCACCTCTTGAATATGCCCCCACTGTTCTTGAATTTGAGCGATCGCCATCAGACTCTCTTGACGATCGCGCTTGGTCTCACCCAATCCTAGGAGCAACCCCGTTGTAAACGGAATTTTCAATTCACCTGCCCAAGCCAACTGCTGCAAGCGCACCTCTGGCAGTTTACTTGGCGCATGACGATGCACTGTTTTCAATAGATCCGGGGTCAACTGCTCAAGCATCAAACCCATGGATACATTAACCAACCTCAGCCGCTTCATTTCCTCAAAGCTGAGCGGCCCAACATTTGCATGGGGAAGAAACCCCAAAGAAATAGCAAGCTCACAGAGTGTATAAATATGTTGAAACCAGGATGATCTTCGCCCACTTAGAGGATGAACTTCGCCGCTCAACACCAGCATTTCAATCACACCATGACCCTGTAATGCTGTTAAAGTTTTCTCAGCATCAGCCAAAGTTAGCCAGGGACTCGTGCCAGGTTCAGCCCTAAAATTACAGTAAGCACATTGGTTGAAACACTCATAGGTAGGAACCAGTGTGTAAGCAGGACTGTAAGTTACGATTCGAGAAGAGGATGGTGTCACAGGCTTGACTCACTACGCTCATCAAAAATCTCCGACTCAAAGCTGCTCAAAGCCCAAAAGCGAGTGAGTCTACAGATAGCAAGCTCCCGCCCAAACCAAGGTTTTCTATCTAGAGTACCAAACCTTCCCTTGTTCTGAAGAACTTTTGCGCTTTGCGTAAACGTTTTTTACGTGAGTCTTGACTGTATTTAAGCTGATATTGAGTAGTTCAGCAATTTCTTGATAGGTATATTCCTTTCGGAGCAGCATCCAAATCTCTGCTTCTCGATCGGTCAACTCATACTTTTGGCAATCAAGGCGCAGTTCGGCTTCAAGAGCAGTATGGCAATTTTCTAGCAGAATTAAAACATAAGGCCGACTCTGCTCATGGGCGCAGTCGCTCTCTAGACTGGGATCTAACCAGCGAATCTGCAAGCGAATGGTCTGCCTCTGAGGAGTCTGATACTCAACAACTAGCGGCTCACAGTTTACAGCACCTTCTCTCAAAAACCGCTGGCAAGATTGGATAATGACCGCCGGTAAGCCACGCCCTGCGTCTCCTTTGCCGTTCGATATCTGCTCACAGATTTCCTTTGCTCGCCGATTTGTGTAGACCGGGAGCAGGTTTTGGGTCATCACCAACAAACCTCCCTGCACCGACTCTAATAGCGAAGTCAAGAAACAGCCAAGGCTGTTGCTGTTTTTAGAGGTTGACGCATTGTCTAAATGACCCTCAACCGCTGACTTGTTTCGCATGTAAGAAGCAGAAAGACCAGAGGCCCGCCGCTGAGTGCGGTAGCCTACCGAAGAACCGGAGGAGGGTTGAACTTTGGGAAACGCTGAAACTAGGGGGGTTGTCATAGAGCAGAATCTTAAAGCACTGAAGCCATTGTGCTGCCTGCGATCGCGAACATGCAATGAGCACACTGTAGCGCTCTAGAGAAGACCGAAGTAATGTAGAAGAGTCTGAACAGTAATGAACCAAGGTGAAGCGACATGAAATTTAGTCATCCTTGAATTGTGCACGTCACTCAATCAAGGAATAATGAATCAGGCAATATTCTCTCTCAGCCCAACATCGACCGGAATAGAAACCTAGACCGGGGTAGTGTCTTATGACCAAGCTTGAGGGAAGAGCTGCTGCTCCAGTCAAATCATTACAGTGCTCAGAGCACGCTTACAAAAAATCGTTGCTCAAGAGTAACCGTCAATAAAGTTCCCAAGAACTGAACCAGCGTTAGTGTTAGCGGCTAGATTAGAAAACATTTGGTCTGAGTTTCGCTTATTTCTTCCCAAAACGCTTCACCCGATCAGGTTGTTTCGATCGATCTCATCTTTTCCCACGGTTCCAATTTATGAACCCAGAACAGCTAGACACCTTATTTTCCCATGAGCGCCAACGCGCCTACGCTGAGATGCTGCAATATCGAGGCGGTCTAACTCGTCGTCGAGCAGAATACTTCGTGAAGCTCTGGGCGTACCTCCTACTCAAGCAGCGCCAAGAGCTAGAGGGGCATCTCCCAAACCCCATTCTTCACCTAGAACCTCCAGACGGTTTGATTGCTTGCACTCATCGAGAAGCCTCAGAACTGTTTTACGGCAACAAAGATAGAGGCAGCGATCGGGCGGCCGGCATGATGATTGATCGACTTTCCGCCCTAGGGCTGATCGAGAAACAATATGATGGGCAAACGTTATATCTACAAATTCGCTCCCTTCCAGAACTGACGCTGCTCAAAGTTACAGAGCCGATCGAGCTATGGATGGATCACTTCAACCCGCGAACCGATGCTATTCCGGTTGCAACCTTGATTGCTCGCAGCTACACCGAGCTAGTTCGCAATGGAACAATGATCGCCAAAACTGCCAGAGTCTTAAGAACTTGGGCCCAAGAAAACCCAGCGGGGATGCGAGTCATGCGGCGATCGGACAATCTCAATGTGGTCGGTGCTTCCGTCCTTTACCCAGTTAATAGTGAGTCAGAGTTCAATTTCTTTCAACCCCCTAGCAAAAGCTTTTATTTAACGACAGATACCCCGATCGATCCATTTAAGCTAGCAACAATCGGAGATCCCAACTGCACATCCGTCTTCATTCGCGCCTGGGTGATTGACTCATCCTTCATCAGTGGAGACTCAATTCACAAGCTTTTAGAAGATACACAGGCAACATTGATCCAAATGCAGTCCGATTTTCCGGAGCTTTGCGATTTGTATGCTCTTAGTGTTCATCCTGTTTATGAGGAAATCCGAAGAGTTCTGGGGTTTGAAAAAATTTGTCAGGATATGCAACGCTCTCACGCTTGGATTTACCTGGCGATCGATCGTTTTCTGAGCATTGACATCAAACAAGCGTTATCGAACCTGAAGATTGGTGAATCTTAATAAACTTCTTACCGACAAATTTGAATTCTAAGAAGGAGCAATCGTGCATCAAAACCTTGAGGGTGCTTGAATGCGTCCATTTTTATAAACAATTATTTACAAAAATGAGAGCAATATCTACAGACTACTTTACAAAATTAAATAATTCCCCTAATATATAGAAGTGGGTCGGGAAACCGCCCACAACTAACACAAAGCACTTATAAACCATGACAACAACAATACAGAGACGCGAAAGCGAGAACCTGTGGTCACAGTTTTGCGAGTGGGTCACCTCCACCGACAACCGCCTATACGTAGGCTGGTTCGGAGTGCTGATGATTCCG
>JAAUOZ010000060.1 GCA_012034655.1 Leptolyngbyaceae cyanobacterium CSU_1_3
CGCCCCCACACCCCTTCTAAACCAAAATCTATAGGCTGACACAGTATATCTATTCAGAATATCTGAAAATTGAGAGGGCAAAGAAATGACGATCGGTGTTTGGGTGTTGGGCGATCAGCTTTGGGCAGGGCAATCGGCGCTAGCAAGCTGTCAGGCTTCAAAATCGCCCGTAATCTTGATTGAGTCGCTCCATCAGGGTCAAGCATTACCCTATCACTTGCAAAAATTGGTGCTGGTCTGGTCTGCCATGCGCCACTTTGCCCAAGACCTGCGGGCCACAGGCTGGAACGTCACCTACAAGCAGTCTGTAGACTTCAACACGCCTCTGGTTGCCTGGATCAAGCACCACAAGATTAGTGAACTGCGGGTGATGACCCCCACCGATCGCCCCTTCATGCATCTGATCCAGCGCCTTGCTCTGCCTTGCAAAAATCACCTTCACGCCTAGCAACCGATTTATCTGGCAAGATGAGGCATTTTGGAGTGGGCAAACACTCGCAAGCGCCTGGTAATGGAGGATTTTTATCGAGAAGGACGCAAGCGATTTAATGTGCTGATGGTCGGAGATCAACCGATCGGCGGTCGCTGGAACTTTGACAAAGAAAATCGCAAGCCACCCAAGGGCAAACTCAACCTGCCCGAAGCCATTTGGTTTGAGCCAGATCAGACCACCCAGGAAGTTATCGCTTGGGTCAAGCAGGCTCCTGAGCTACAGGCCAGCCAGAAATATTGGTCGATCGAGCCATTTCGCTGGGCAGTGACTCGCGATCAGGCGCTTCAGGTGCTCGATTTTTTCATTCAGACCCGTCTGTCGGAGTTTGGCCCCTACCAGGATGCGATGGTGACAGGAGAACAGACCATGTGGCATGCCATGTTGTCTCCTTATTTGAATATCGGCTTGCTCCATCCCTTAGAAGTGCTCGAAGCGGCAGAGCAAGCTTATGACAACAATCAGGCGGCGTGGCAACTCAATAGTATCGAAGGCTTTGTCAGGCAAATTCTGGGTTGGCGAGAGTATATGCATGGCATTTATTTGCATATGGGCAAAGATTATTCAACGCGCAATTTCTTCAATCATTCGCAGCCGCTCCCGGCTTTTTATTGGACAGGCGACACCAAAATGAATTGCCTGCATCAGGTGATCACTCAGGTCAAAGAAATCGGCTATGCTCACCATATTCAGCGACTCATGGTGTTGAGCAACTTTGCAATGATTGCTGGAGTTTCACCTCAAGAAGTCGAAGAATGGTTTCATGCGGCATTTATTGACGGTTACGATTGGGTCATGCAGACCAACGTCATTGGGATGGGTCAGTTTGCAGATGGTGGAATGATAGCCTCAAAGCCCTACGCCGCTTCTGCAAATTATGTCAACAATATGAGCGATTACTGCAAGACATGCTTTTATGACCGCCGCGATCGCACCGGCGAGAATGCTTGCCCGTTCAATTTTTTCTATTGGGATTTTCTCGATCGTCACCTCGAATCTCTCAAGAAAAATCACCGTATGGGGCAAATTCTCTTCAATTTGACAAAAATGTCTAATCAAGAGCGTGAATTAGTTCGCCAAAAAGCAGAGGCATGGCGCAAAGCGCACCAAGACACAGAGTATCGTCTGCCCTCTACCCCTTGTCTTTAGGGGTTCGCGTGGCGTTTGATCCGGCGACTGAAGCCAGTCTGCTCTCATGCTTCCGTCTAATTCTGTAAGAAAACTGCTGTATCCCCTTGGCTTTTGTTTTATGCTCAAATTTGAATCTAGTCCCTAGAAATTGGCATGACGCTGAACCAAGAAGTCCTGAAATTGACCCAGCAGTTGGAGGTGCAGTCTGGTTTGTTGCAGGCAGAGCAGCGATCGCGGCAGCAACTCGAATTGGCACTGTCTGCCTCTGAAGAAAAATTCATCAAGGCATTTTGCTCTAGCCCAGCAGCAATGGCGATCGTTCAGTTAGCAGAGGCTCGTTTTGTGCAGGTGAACCAGAGCTTTTGTGAGTTGACAAAATACCGAGCAGAAGAAATCTTAGGCAAAACGGCGGATGAATTGAGCCTCTGGAGCAGACTCGACGATCGGCATCGTTTTCAGCAGAGTGTGGAAACTTCTAGTGCGATCGAGCGGCAAGAATTTCAACTCTTGACCCAAAAACAGGAAGCTTGCTGGGTGTCGCTCTCAGCAGAACCGATCGCCCAGGGCATCTTGTTGACGGCCGTTCAAGTTGGCGATTGCAAACCGTCAAATTTAGCCCTGCGGGAGAGAGAAGCCTTTTTACGCAGCATCTATGAAGGGTGGGGCAGTCAATTTTTGTCATCGATGTCAAGGAAGGAGAGTTCTATTATGCAGGCTTTAACCCAACTTGCGAGAGAGTCACAGGGATTTCGACGATCGCCGCTCAGGGCAAAACGCCTCAGCAGATTCATAATCCACAGTTTGCACAAATAGTCAGACAGCATTATCAAGAATGCCTGACCCTGGGCGACAGCATCACCTACGAGGAGTATCTGCCCTTCCAGGGACAAGAAATGTGGTGGCTGACGACACTGACCCCAATTCGTGATCAGCAGTCTCAGATTTATCGCATTGTGGGCACGAGTTTGAACGTCACCCCCCAGCAGAAAATTGAAGCAGCCTTGCAGCAATCGCAGACTAAACTCAACGATATTCTCAACAGCGTAGGAGCCGCGATCGCCAGTTTTCGGCTGTTTGCCAACTACGATTGGGAATATGAATATTGCTCGGCGGGGTCGCAAGTCATCTTTGGGTATGAGCTTCAGGAGGCAAGGCTTGACAAATATAGTTGGATGTCGCGGGTGCATGTGGACGATCGCGTCGCGATTTTGATGCCTCTGTTTCAAGACTTTTTTGCCGAACGCACAGTCACCGTAGAGTACCGCTTTCATCACCCCAGCGGTGCTTTGATCTGGATTTCGGGAACCTATGCGTCTCGGCGAGATTGGGCGGCAGACTGCTGGGTCGTAACGGTGGTCAGCCACGACATCACCGATCGCAAACATATCGAAGCCGCCCTGCAAAGAAGTGAAGAACAGCGTCGCCTCGCTCTAGAATTTGCCCACATTGGCAGTTGGGACTGGCACATCGCCACAAACACCACCGTATGGAACGAAACTCACTTTCACCTTTTGGGTCTGGTTCCTAGCCAAGAACGGGTGAGCCAACAACTCTGGCGCGATCGGGTTCATCCAGACGATCTGGCCCATATTGAGCAGGCCAAAGACGAGGCACTGAGCACTCAGACCGACTATTCTCAAGAATATCGCGTGGTGCATCCCGATGGCAGCATTCGCTGGATGCTGGGCAAGGGGCGAGCCGTCCCCAATGCCGAAGGGCGACCCGTGCGAATGCTGGGAGTGATCATGGATATCACCGATCGCAAACAATCAGAGCAGGCTCTCCGAGACAGCGAAGAACAATTGCAACTGGTGCTAGATGCAAACCACGATGGCATTTGGGACTGGAACCTTCTGACCAATCAAGTTTTTCGCTCTAGGCAATGGTACGAAATTATTGGCTACACCCCAAACGATTTCACGATCGACTACGAAGAATGGATCGATCGCATCCACCCCGATGATGTAGAGATGGTGCTCATTGCCCAACAAGCTTATCTAAAGCGACGGTCGCCTGATTATATCGTCGAGTTGCGAATGCGCTGTAAAGATGGCAGCTACAAGTGGTGTGAGTCGCGGGGCACGGCCCAATGGGATGGGCAAGGCCGTCCGTTTCGCATGGTGGGGTCGTTGCGAGACATCACCGCCCGCAAGCAGCGATCGGCGGAGCTTCAACGGGCAAAAGAATCCGCAGAAGCAGCCAACCTAGCCAAAAGCACCTTTCTGTCCAACGTCAATCACGAACTTCGCACTCCCCTGGCAATCATTCTCGGCTGTAGTGAACTGATGCGCTACGATAAATCGCTCAGTAGCAAACAGAGAGAACGCTTGGGAACGATCGAGCGCAGTGTTCAGCACTTGATGGATCTGATCAACAACGTGTTGGAGCTATCAAAAATTGAGGTCGGGGCAGCCAAACTGCACCTGGGAATCGTCAATCTACCCGATCTGTTTCAGAGCTTGGAAGACATGTTTCAGATGCAAGCAAGGTCGAAAAAAATCCAGTTGGGGATCGATCGATCTTCTAGCTTGCCGCAACTTGTGCAAACCGATGAGAGTAAACTCCGCCAAATTTTAATCAATTTGCTCAGCAATGCAGTCAAGTTTACCGAAGTAGGAAGCGTGCAGTTGAAGGCTTGGGGATCAACCCATCAAACGCTAGTGGAATCTTCCCCGCTCACCTCCTCTGTTTCCCATCGGCTCCACTTTGAGGTCGCCGACACCGGACTCGGCATCGCCCCAGGGGAAATTGATCAGATTTTTGAGGCGTTCGTCCAGGCCGAATCGGGGCGAAAATCGAAGAAGGGTACAGGGTTGGGGTTAACGATTACTCGCCAGTTTGTGCAACTGATGGGGGGGCAAATTACGGTTCGCAGTGTTTTAGGGGAAGGGACGTTATTCAGCGTTGAGTTGCCAACCCAGTTTGATCAGTCCCAGTCTACGGTCAGTCTACCGACTTTATCCCTCGATCGCCTCAACACCCCTCAGCCCGACCAGACCCTCAAAGCCCGGCTCAGCATGATGTCAGACACCTGGATTTCGAGCTTGCATCAAGCCGCCGCTCGCCTCAACGCCGATCGATGTCTGCGGCTAATCGAACAAATTCCAGCAGAGCATCAATCGCTGGCACTGGCGTTGAGAGACTGGGTAAACCGTTTTCAGTTCGATCGAGTGCTCAGTCTAACCAGAGACCCAAAATAAAAAATTCACGACGAAAAAATAAAAGGATTTCTGAAAATCGGCAAAGAATGCTTCAATAATCTTCAAGGAGTTCTTAGTCTATCAGTAGCGTTTCAATTATTTCCGTGCCCTTTTGCAAAGCATCAACCCTCCATTAATGCAGTACGGAGCTTAGATCTACCCCTTGCCGACCTCAGACTCAATCCGTCTTCATTTTGCCAGGCACTACCCATCCGATGGCTCTATTCACAAAAGCCCAATTTTCATAAAATGCGGAATTTCCCATGCTCACTCATAATATTGACCCAGAAACTCCAAACGCTCAGTCAGAAACGATTCGCCTCTCACCCATCACGGTTTACTACATTCGCAAACTGTTGTACCAAAACCTCGATCGTCTGACCCCTGGCTTAGCGTCTACGATTCGAGTCGATTCCTTAAATGAGTTGAGTTTAGGGCTATACTCAGACGCAACTGATTATGAAATGAGGGTTGCTGTTCGTAAATTAGAACGACTGGTTTTGCAGCACGAAGCACTGAGCAGTCGAGGAGCAAAGCATCTGCCAGCCCTCAGAGACGCAGAGCAGGCAATTTTTCGTCTCCTTGGCTTCAAATGGCAGAGCACGCCTCCCCAGGCTACAATTTTGGTCGTTGATGACACCGCCGATGTGCTGAGGTTTTTGTCTGATGCGCTGACTCAGCAGGGCTATGAAGTCTGTAGCGCGATCGATGGCGGCATCGCGCTCAATCGGGCCCACGACATTCAGCCAGATCTGATTTTGCTCGATATTATGATGTCAGGCATTGACGGCTACGAGGTCTGTGAACGCCTGAAAACTGATCCACTGACGCGCAAAATTCCCGTGATTTTTATCAGCGCAATGGCGGATGGGTTCGACAAGGTCAAAGCCTTTGGGGTCGGAGGGGTCGATTATGTCACGAAGCCCTTTCAGGTGGAAGAAGTTTTCGCCAGAATTGAGCATCAGCTTAACCTACAGAAATTACAAAAAAGGCTCGAAGAGCAAAACATCCGCCTTCAGCAAGAAATACAGGAGCGCCAACAGGTAGAAGAACACTATCGCAATGCTTTTGAGAATGGTGTGAATGGCATGTTTCAATCTACACCCGATGGGCGTTTCTTGCAGGTCAATCGATCGCTGACGCAAATGCTGGGTTATGACTCGCCCGAAGACCTGATTAGCGCCATCACACACATTTCAGAGTCGTTTTATGTGAGAACTCGGCGACGATCGGAATTTGTTCAATATCTTCAGCAATATGGCTCAATGAAAGATTTTGAGTCGCAGGTTTATTGCAAAGATGGCAGCATGATTTGGATTTCGGAAGATGTGCGGGTGGTAAAAGACGCGCTCGGAAATATCATCTTCTACGAAGGCACGGTGAAAGACATCACAGAGCGAAAACAAGCAGAGGAAAAGGGGCATCGCGATCGCCTTCAGACAGAGCGGTTTTTTCTCAATTTTTTGCTTCAGAAATTTCTGTAACTTTGTCATCGCCAGATGATCAACTACGAATATCAAGTCGGCGGAAGTCTCAAAAAAAATGCTCCTAGTTATGTAGTACGACAAGCCGACCTTGACCTCTACGAAGCCCTGAAGATAGGGGAATTATCTTATGTCTTCAATGCTCGGCAGATGGGAAAGTCGAGCTTGCGCGTTCGCACGATGCAGCGATTGCAAGCCGCAGAGATTTGCTGTGGCGTGATTGATATGACGCTGATCGGCACACAGCAAGCAACCCCAGAGCAATGGTATGCCTCCCTGGCTGCCGCTCTAGCAAATAGCTTTCGGCTCAAAATTTCAATTGCTGACTGGTGGCGTGATCAGGCTCATCTATCGCTGCCCAGTCGTTTGGGTGAGTTTCTGGAAACAGTTTTGTTGGCGCAAATTGCTCGCCCGATCGTGATCTTCATCGACGAAATTGACAGTGTTCTCAACCTCAAGTTTGGCGCGAATGATTTTTTTGCGCTAATTCGCTACTGCTACGATCGGCGCGCAGACCATGAAGCTTATCGGCGGTTAACATGGGTGCTCATGGGAGTGACAACCCCATCAGATCTGATTTGCGATCAAGGACGAACCCCTTTTAATATCGGTCGAGCGATCGAACTGCAAGGCTTTCAAGAACACGAAGCCAGTGCTCTTGCAAATGGTCTCATTGCCAAAGTGAACACGCCACAAGCGGTTCTTCGCGCGATTCTCACCTGGACGGGCGGGCAACCCTTCCTCACCCAAAAGCTCTGTCAGCTAGTCATTCAAGCTAGCGAATCTTCGGTAAGAGGGGTTTTGTCGCTGCCTACGGGTAGTGAGGGGTTTTGGGTCGAGCAGTTGGTACGATCGCACATTCTTCACGATTGGGAGTTTCAAGACAACCCAGAACATTTGCGAACGATTCGCGATCGATTAATGCAGAGTCAACGGGCAGAGTTGCTGTTGGAGTTGTATGAGAAAGTTTTGGTCAATGGCGAGAAAGCAACAGAGGTTTCTGAGCACGTTGAGCTTTTGTTGTCTGGCTTGGTGGAGCGATCGGGCGGAGGGTTGAAGGTCAGAAACTTGATCTACAAGCAGATCTTTAGCCTAGAGTGGGTTGAGAAGCAAATGGGTCGGCTCTGCCCCTATTCGCAAGCATTGCAAGCCTGGCAAACGTCACAAACGTCACAAACGTCACAAACGTCGTCAACTTCACCCACAGGAGATAGCTCGTGGCTATTGCGGGGACAGGCCTTACAAAACGGAGTTTCCTGGTCGATCGGCAAAACTCTCAGCGAATCGGAGCGTCAATTTCTAGCCGCCAGTCAAGCACACGATCGCCAACAAACACAAATTGCGATCGCAGCAGAACGCAGCAAAGCAATGGAAATGCAGCTAAAAGCAGAAATCCAAGATCTTAAAAAAATGCTGAAAGCCCTCCAACAGCAGAGATTTTGGCTGATCTGTTTTGGGCTAGCAATCACCGGATTCATGTTGCTCAGAGGTTGAGACCAAAAGAATTTGGGTCGTATTGTAGGGGTCTGTCAAGACTTAGATTTTAAGACTTAGATTTTGTGAGTTAAAAACTCACAAAACAACAATCCTCACCCGAAGGCCCAAAATCAAAACTGACAAACCACTAGAGGTGTAGAGGGTCGGGTGACGCTCCCACACCAACCGTAAACGGTATGTTGTGGGCATCTGAGTCCTGTTAACGCCAGTTTGACGACTGGGCTTTTGCCTATCAGGTCAGATGCTTTTACGATCGACGCGGAAAGTTGGGTAGCTCGACGGCGGCCAGAGAGTCTCGCTTTTTGGTCGATCGCAAGGGTAGACCACCGGAGAAGGAGCATTTGCTGTGAAAGGCAAGCCTGAGGAAACGGTCTGGGGTTGCTCGTTGGGGGAGGCTTCAGCATCATTGGGGTTTGCTTGGAGGGTGATGAAGGGCGATGTCTCCCCTCCAGTCAACGCAAAGTGGTCGAGAATTATCTGATCGAATGGGGTAATGAAAGATTCTACCTGAACAATCGTACGTTCTTTGGCAATTGCACCAGATTCGACGGGCGCAGATTCTGCAATTTTGGAGTCAGGCTCGTCTGAGAACTGGGTCGCATGTTCATCCGTCACGGTTTCGTCTGGGGAAGGCGGCAGATCATCCCAGAGAGCACCTGTGTCTAGAGCACCTGTGTCTAGAGCACCTATGTCTAGAGCACCTGTGTCTGAAACACCTATGTCTGGAACACCTATGTCTGGAACACCTATGCCTAGAGCACCTATACCTAGAGCACCTATGTCTGGAGGCATTGGCTCACCCTCAGCGCAATCAACAGGAGACTCATTGGCGCGATCGAGGGCAATATTCTCTTCAGAAATTTCTGCGATCGCTTCGGTTGCCTGAGACGCTTCAAACTTCTGAAGGGCTGCCTCTAATTTTTGCTCTAGGTCTGATTCAGAAATCGCGGATTCAGGGTGAGCCTCGATCGTCTGATCTGTTACCTGATCGGTCGGGCTGGAAGGATTGAATAGCTGAACGTCCCAGTGGGGCGATTCTGGTTTCTGAGGGTCAGAATCTTTGGCAGATTTGGCGATCGTATAGCTTACCGGAGTCGGTTGAACCTGGACGGGTGATGGGTCTTCTAGGGTCTCCAGGGTGTTAGCCTCCAGGGTGTTAGCCTCCAGGGTGTTCTCCACGTCTTCATAGAGTGCTTGAGAAGGCGAGTTAGACACGCTGCTAGACCGTGTGAATGCAGGCTCCTCTGGTGCGTCTAGTGGCGGCGGAACTTCCCAGGCGGCGGGTGGTGTAATCACCACCGAGTAGGCATCATCGGCTTCTAAAAAGCCGGGGCTGGCAGACCAAGGGCGAACCGGGGAGGCTTTGGGAGCAAGCACAGGTACAGGCATCTCTTCGCCTTTTTCGGCTACAGTTTCGTTGATCTCAAGCTGAGACTGACTAACTGGCACATCCAAACATTTTTCAAGTGCCGCCTTAAACTGCATGGTGTAGCGTTGTTGACGGTGGAGGCGCGATCGTAGGTCTCGGCAAGAATTTTCTGCCTGTCTAATAGTGAGAATCTGATCGTCGTAGCGTTGCTGAGTCAGGGCGCATTCTCGTTCTAGCTGGGCAACTTGCTCTTGGCTGGCTTCGAGTTGGGTCGTCAGCGTTTCAACGAGAATTTGCTGCTTTTGGGCGGTTTGGTGAGACAGTTCTAGTTCTTGAAACGTGCGAGATAGAGAGGCTTGAAGGTTGAGGGTGTCTTGATCTTTTTGGGCGACGATCGCCTCCTGGGTCTGGGTTTTCTCTTCAGCCTGGGCGATCTGCGTCAGCATTTGCGTTTTCCAGCGTCGGCGTTCGAGACGAATGGCTTTGCGCGACTGTTCGAGGGCTTCTTCGAGGCGAGAATTTTGAGTGGTCAGGTGAGTGTTGCGCTGCTCTAGTTCGCGAATGCAGCCCACTGCAACGGATTGCTGCTGTTCGAGGGTCTGAGCGTGGGCGATCGTGGTTGCCTGCTGGCGTTCGAGTTCTAAAATGCGCTGGCTAGCTTTTTCTAGGGTTTTTTCTAGCTCTTTGAGCGGATCGACGGCACGGGGAATGTCATCCACCCTGAGCGCATGGGGAAAATTCACTGTTTCCCACTCTGTCTGCGCTGGAATTTGCACGTCGATAGCTTCAATAGTTTCTGAGCCGGTCTCTAACGCTGAACCCTCTGGTTCTAAAATTTCCACGATCGCAGACGGTTCAGGCGCGATCGTGGGGTCGTCGTTTTGCAGAGGGATATTTGGAGCATCGTCGTACTCTAACCAATCGGGGCGATTGTTTGAATTTTGGGCTTCGTTCATCACTCGTTAGTTCCTAGCTAGATAAGGGAAGTTCCTCAAATCAAACCGCTTGATTGGGGTCTGAGGCTCAGATGCAGAAATTTAGGCTTGAAATTCAGACTTGAAATTCAGACTTAGTTATACCGACAGTTCGAGAGAATCGATCCAACTGTTTAATTTTTGTCTTAATTTTTCTGTCATGGGGGCGATCGTTCAAAAATCTCAGACCCTATTATTAACTTGGCAACTACTTGGCAACTCAAGATGATCCGACAGGAGCAAGGGGGCTGAGCTTCGGCTCTGCTTAATTCACGGAGCCGTTGAGGCTGAGCGCAGTCGAAGCCCAACCTCCAAATTGGTCAGAGCAAACATTACCGGGTTAATAACTCTCAGACCAGACCTGGAGGAATGACTGCCCAAGTTGCACATGATGATAATCAACAAAATGGTCAACAAAACTTTTATCACATAAATCTACCGGATCAAGCCCTTTTTGCTTTTTCTTTTTTCTTTAGCCCCACTTGCAAAACATCCCGATGCATCAGAGCACGATCGACCAGTGACCCAATTTGGTCGGCTGATAGGGCATCGCCGTTGGCGTAAAACTCTATCCACGTCTGGCTGATCTGGTTTGCTTGGGTTGGCAGTTGAGACAGTTCCCAGCCGGAAAGGTCGAGATCGGTCATAAGTTGGCTGACCTTGGGATCGTAACTGAGCGCAAAACAGCGACAGCCTTCTTCTGCGGCCATAATCAGCCCATGAAAGCGCATGGCGATCGCCATCTCCACCCCGCGAAACACGCCCTTCAAGGTCTGGGGATCTTCGAGCATGAGAATCTTGCTGACTCCGGGAAGCTGCGGCTGAATAGCTTGGGCGATCGCCAAATCCTGGCTTTTTTGGAAGGGCAGCAAAATCAAGTAGGTTTGGGTCGCCTTTTGAAAGTCGATCAGGGCGCGGGTCAACAGAGCCAAACGATCGGGGGTCAGCAGGCGATGGGTACGCAGATTGACGGCAACCCGTGGTGCAGGCAGATTCCACAACCCAGGGACGGGTTCTGACTCCATCGCCCAAACGGGATCGGGAGCCAGCACAAACGGAACCTGCCACTCGCTCAACAGGGCCGCGGAGCCACGATCGCGCACACTTACCCCATCACAGGATGAGAAAGCCTGCTTTGCCAGCCAGCGCGTCAGGGGGCGATTGAGTGGGCCAACCCCCTGTGCCCAGGCGATCGTCGTCAAGCCCATCCACTGGGAGAGTTTCATCAATCCCGCGTAATAAATCGGACTCAGGGCACTCGTTGCATCTTGCATCAAACTACCGCCACCCCAGATTAGGGCATCCGCTCGACGCAGCGCTTTGAAGACGGCTAAAGGAGATGTGCGATCGCAGCATTCTACGCCATAGCGATCGCGGGTTTGGTCAGGATTGCCCGACAGCACGATCGGGGTCACGTCGTCGGGCAACATTTGCAACAGCGAAGCCAACAGCGCTTCGTCTCCGCCATTTCCCATCCCGTAGTAGCCGCACAAAACTGCTCGCATCAGATTTTAGAATTTGGATTTTAGAGTTTGGGTCGAAGCGCAAAATCACTCAACTCACGAGTTTTAAAGCACGCCCTAGCCCTAGACTATAGATCTTATAGAATGCGCGATCGTTGCCCCTCCAAAATCTAAACTCTAAAATTCTTCATGCACGCTCTTTCGCTTCCTACCTGGGTAATTCACGTTTCTAGCGTGGTCGAATGGATTGCCGCCATCTGGTTAATTTGGCGCTACGCCGAAGTGAGTGGCAACCTAGCCTGGCGATCGCTCTCCTTTGGGATGTTGCCAGCGCTGATCAGTGCGATGTGTGCCTGTACGTGGCATTTCTTCGATAATCTGCCGTCGCTCAATTGGGTCGTCACTCTGCAAGCCGCCATGACTCTGGTAGGTAATGTCACGTTAATGATTGCTGGCTGGTGGATCTGGAAATCATCGCGATCGCAAACTTTGAAAGCCGAGAATTTGAAAGATGAGTAAAGAAACACTCTTTGGGCTGTCTCTGTTTCCCTATTTGGGGTTTCTCTGGTTCTTGACCCGATCGCCCACCACCCCTCGACTCGCCCTCATCGGTTTCTATATGACTCTGGTATTTGTGGCGGTGACAATTCCCGCAGGCATCTATGCCAAAGTCAAATATGGCGCAGAATTGGCTAATGTAGACTGGCTCCACGGCAGCGCCGAATCCTTTCTGACTCTTTCTAATATTCTGGTGGTTCTAGGGTTTCGCGGGGCGATCGCTCAACACAAAAAATCTCGCCAAAGTTCTACTTCAGTGAAGGCATCTTGATGGGGCGATCGCGCCCCACAAATCTGATGCTGATATCAGGCTAAATCTTTGGGTGTAATGCTAAATTTTCGGGCAGCCATAGGAGGGTTGCCCCCTAAATCAACTGTTGCACAAACGCTAAATTAAAGGTGGGCTGGAGGGGTTCATCCCGACATCCTTTATTCCTTATTCAGGTTTTGTGGAATGACCGCTACACTATCTGCACCTCAGTCGATCGAGTCTTGGTTAGGGGACGAAGCAGAAAATTTGCTCACCCACAAGGCGAAGATTTCTCAAGATTTGCTACATTTGCCAGGGACGGATTTTGTCGATCGCATTTTTGCAATCAGCGATCGATCTCCCCAAGTGCTTCGCAGCCTGCAACAGCTTTACTCATCTGGGCGCTTGGCAAATACGGGCTATCTGTCGATTTTGCCCGTAGACCAAGGCATCGAACATTCTGCGGGGGCTTCGTTTGCGCCCAACCCGATCTACTTCGACAGCGAAAATATTCTCAGACTTGCGATCGAGTCTGGCTGTAATGCAGTAGCCACAACCCTGGGCGTTTTGGGCAGCGTTTCGCGCAAATATGCTCACCGCATCCCTTTCATCACTAAGCTCAACCACAACGAATTGCTGACCCATCCCAATCAGTTTGATCAGGTGATGTTTGCGTCGGTTGAGCAAGCCTGGAACCTGGGATCGGTGGCAGTCGGCGCAACCATTTATTTTGGCTCACCCGAATCGACCCGCCAAATTCAAGAAGTCAGCCGTGCCTTTGCCCGCGCCCATGAATTGGGCATGGCAACAATTCTCTGGTGCTATCTGCGAAACTCTGCCTTCAAGCAAGATAAAGACTATCACCTGGCAGCAGACCTAACAGGACAGGCAAACCATCTGGGTGTCACCATTCAAGCAGACATCATCAAGCAAAAATTGCCAGAGGTGAATGGTGGCTATGGAGCCGTTGCCAGAGCCACGGGGCACAGCTACGGCAAAACCGACCCGCGCCTCTATGCTGATCTGGCCACCCCTCACCCGATCGATCTGACTCGCTATCAAGTGCTCAACTGTTATTCTGGGCGCGCCGGGCTAATTAACTCTGGGGGCGCATCGGGCAAAAATGATTGGGCAGAAGCAATTCGGACGGCCGTAATCAACAAACGCGCTGGGGGCACGGGTTTAATTTCGGGTCGCAAAACGTTCCAGCGCCCCTTTGAGGAAGGCGTAAAACTCTTCCACCAGATTCAAGATGTCTATCTGTCGCCAGATGTCACGATCGCTTGACAAGCGTAAGCCGACTCCTAAATTTTGGGGTATACCTGATTACAGAATAAAATTCGGAGGTCATCTATATGGGGCTTGATTTCCCCTAATAGACCATTGACGAGATTCCTGCGGAAACTTAGCAACTTAGAACACACAGAAACCTGTCACAGTTACAAACTTGAGACTTAAACCAGTGATCTGCTACGTTCGTAAGTCTGCTAAGTTTCCCTTCTCGGCTTACACTTCATAAAAGACTTCTTGCATTAGCGCCAAACTAGAGTCAGACAATCTCTGTCTGTGACTCAAGAAGAGCAAGTTTCTGCGGCGTAAACTCATGCAAGGAGAGAAGCACTTCTCGTAATTTTCTCTAGCACACTAGGACGCAAAACGCAGTAACTTCTTGAGGTTTGGACATGAAATTGGCAGCGCGTGTGGGGCAAATCACCCCTTCTTTGACCTTAGCGATCGATGCAAAAGCAAAGGCAATGAAGCGTGACGGAATCGATGTTTGCAGCTTTAGTGCTGGAGAACCTGATTTTGATACGCCAGACCACATCAAGCGGGCGGCCGAAGTAGCGCTTCAGCAGGGCAAAACTCGCTATGGCCCGGCCGCTGGGGAGCCGTTGCTCAGAGCGGCGATCGCCCACAAGCTGCAAACCGACAACCATCTTTCCTACAAGGCCGAGAATATCATTGTCACCAACGGCGGTAAACATTCTCTCTATAATTTGATGATGGCGCTGATTGGGGCGGGCGACGAGGTGATCATTCCAGCCCCGTTTTGGGTGAGTTACCCCGAAATGGTCAAGCTGGCCGGAGGAACGCCTGTGATTGTGCAGACGACGGCAGATAGTCAATATAAAATCACGCCAGCCCAGTTAGAGCAAGCGATTACGCCGCAGACTCGGCTGTTGGTGCTCAACTCGCCCTCTAACCCAACGGGGATGGTCTACACGCCCGACGAAGTGAGGGCGATCGCCCAAGTTGTCGTCGAGAAAGAGATCCTCGTTGTCTCCGATGAAATTTATGAAAAGCTGCTCTACGATGGCGCAGAGCATTTGAGCATTGGGGCGGTCAGTCGGGACGTGTTCGATCGCACGATCATCAGTAGCGGTTTTGCCAAAGCCTACTCCATGACGGGCTGGCGGGTCGGCTACCTGGCCGCGCCAGTGGAGTTGATCCAGGCAACCGCCACAATTCAGGGACACAGCACCTCCAACGTTTGTACGTTTGCTCAATATGGGGCGATCGCTGCCCTAGAAGGATCGCAAGATTGCGTCGAACAGATGCGCCTGTCGTTTGCCGAACGTCGGTCGGCCATTATGGAACTGATTCACGCGATCCCCGGTTTAACCTGTGTGAAACCCAACGGCGCGTTCTATGTGTTTGTCAACATCAGCAAACTAGGATTGTCTTCCCTAGAATTTTGTGATGCCCTACTGAGCGAACAAAATGTTGCCGCTATCCCCGGTGTTGCCTTTGCAGCAGACGATCACATTCGCCTATCCTACGCGACCAGCATGACGACGATCGAGCGGGGGTTAGAGCGATTGACCAGCTTCGTCAAGTCGCGATTCTAGCGGGGGCGATCGTTAAAATCGGAAATCCTTTACAGATTGGCGCTTTTAGCGACTACACTACAATAATTACAACCACAACACAGTGCGAGTGTACTTTCGTGCGTTTGTACTGATTGGTATTTTGTACTGATTGGTACTGATTGGTACTGGGTTGTTCGCTTGCCTGCCAGAGGAGGGCAGAAGAGGCAACAGTCCTCAATTTAGCCTGAGCCGATTGCAATCAGCTTGGGCAATGGGTTTTAGCTTCCAGCCCAAACTCAAATCTAGGGCGATCGTTTTCTATGATCCCACAGCAGCTTACTCTCCAGAACTTTTTGAGCTATCGTGCAGCCACCCTAGACTTTAGAGGACTGCACACAGCTTGTGTATGCGGCTCAAATGGGGCAGGCAAATCTTCGCTGCTAGAAGCCATCTCGTGGGCAATCTGGGGAGAAAGTCGAGCGGCTGCCGAAGATGATGTGATTCATATCGGCACAAAAGAAGCTCAGGTCGATTTTATTTTTACCATCCACCAGCAAACCTATCGCGTCATTCGCACCCGCCAACGCGGACAAGGAGTCGCCCTAGAATTCCAAATTGCCCAGGGAATGGTTCATTCAGACACCTCCACTTCTGCGGCTTCGCTGTCTTTTCGTTCTCTTACCGAAAAGGGCATCCGCGCCACCCAGCAGCTAATCTTAGAGCATCTCAAACTCGACTACGAAACCTTCGTCAATTCTGCCTATCTCAGACAGGGGCGGGCGGACGAGTTTATGCTCAAGCGCCCAGGCGAGCGCAAACAGATTCTCGCAGACCTGCTCAAGCTACAACGCTATGACGAATTGGCCGACCAAGCGAAGGACAAATCGCGCCGATTTAAAGGGCAAATGGAACTGCTAGAGAGAAATCTAATTGCCATCCAGAACCAACTTCAGCAGCGAGACGCGATCGCTCAAGAACGTCTTGAGTTAGAGCAAACGCTGGCCCGTCTGCAACAGCAACAAACCGCAAAAACCGAACAATTGCAAACGCTACAAGCCAGGCAGCACCAACGTCAAACCTGGCAACAACAATTGGTCTGGCAACAACAACAACAACGCAATCTCTATCAAGATTGCCAACGCCTCCAGCAAGAATTTTCACAAACCGACCATCAGCAGAAAACATTAGAATCAATTCTGCAACAGGAAAGTACGATCGTCGCTGGATATCACCAATGGAAAACCTTACAATCGCAGGAAGAAACTCTGTCAACTAAGTTTCAGGCTCACCAAATCGCCCAAGCCAAACGCCAACAATATCACCAACAACAATCAGAAAAACTGAGAGAACTACAAGCCCAACAGCATACCCTAACCGCACAAATTGCAACCCTCAAACAACAAGCGCAAGAAATTCAACGCACATTGAGCAAATCTGCCGATGTCGAAGCTGGAATCGAACAACTCAAGCAAGCCAAGCTGCAACTCAGCCAGCTAGATCAACTGCAAATGCAGGCTGCACCGTTGATGCAACGCCGACAACAGTTACAAAACCAGGTCGATCGTGCCGCTACCCGTCTGACGGCTCGCTTAGATGAAGTCCGTGCTTCTGCACAGCAACTTCAGACCCAGCAGCAGCGACAGCCCAAACTGCAAAAAGCCGCCGTCGAGGTTGCCGATCGCATCGAAGAATTACAAAGATTACGCATCTATCAGGAACAAGTGCGCGAAAAAGGACTGGAACGCCGCAGCTTTATGGAGCGACTTCAAGCCCACCAGCGCGACCACGAAGCGCAACTAGCAGATTTAGATCACAAAATTCGTCTCTTGAGGCAAGACGTGTGCAAAGAAGAAAGTTATGAGCTTCTAAGTCTCAATTTCGATCGTGACGCACCCCGATCAGAAAGCCAATTGGAACCGCGATCGGACACTCAGGTTGCCATTCAGCTTAAGCCTCTACAAAGCTTCAGTCTGCAATCGTCAGATTATCCGCCGTGCCCGTTGTGCGATCGCCCCCTTGATGAGCATCACTGGAACCTGGTGCTTGCAAAACATCAGCAACAACAGCAGGAGGTATTAGATCAAATCTGGGTGATTCGTGAGCAGTTGGCGGTGTCTGAGCGAGAAATTCAAGTGCTGCGGGGAGAATATCGCGAACTAGATGAAAAGCTGGCGCAGTATGGAACCGTTCTAGAACGACGCGGACAACTACAAGAGCAAATTCAAGTCACCGCCGATGGGCAAAAAACCTAGATCACCTGACCGCAGAAGCCACCCAGCTAGAGGCAAAGCTGCAATCAGGCGACTATGCCACCGAATTTCAAGAAGAATTGCAGTTGCTAGATCGCAGTCTGCAACAAATTCAATATGACGAAAAAGATCACGCCCTGGCACGGGGAGCGGTCGATCGTTGGCGGTGGGCCGAGATCAAACTGGCCGAGGTCAAACAGGCCCAGCGGCGACAAGCTCAAATTGATGCACGCCTGCCAGAACTCAACACCCAAATGGCCCAGCTAGAACAATTTATGACAGCCCTGGCCCAGGAAACAAACTCTGGCTTGCAAGCGTGCGATCGACAAATTGCCACGATCGGCTACAACCTCGACTCACACAACGCCCTCCGCACTGCCCTTCGACAAGCCCAACCCTGGCAACTGCGCTATCAAGAACTTGCCCAAGCTCAACAGCAATTTCCCCAGCTACATCAGCGTTTACAAGAGTTGGGGCACACCTTGCAAACCCGGCTTAGCGATCTGCAAATTGTCAGCCAACAAATTCGCGATTGGTAACTCAGTTAGAGCAAATGCCCGATCGAGCCACCGAAATTCAAACCCTAGAGCAACACATTCAACAACAACGCCGCAAACTAGACGAACAGTTTGCTCGATTTGGCCGTCTGCAACAACAAGAACAGCAGCAAGAACAACTGAGCACCCAAAACTCAGAACTCAAGGCCCAACTCCAAACCGCTCGTCAGCAAACTCGTGTCTACCAAGAGCTTGCTCAGGCATTTGGCAAAAACGGCATTCAGGCACTGATGATTGAAAATGTGTTGCCCCAGCTAGAGGCAACCACCAATCAAATTTTGTCTCGTCTCAGTGCCAACCAGCTACACGTCCAGTTTGTCACCCAGCGTAACCGTAGTTCTAAATCCAAAACCCAGAATGCAAAACCCTCGGAGACATTGGATATTCTGATCGCAGACACTCGCGGCACTCGCCCCTACGAAACCTATTCTGGCGGCGAGGCGTTTCGCGTCAACTTTGCCATTCGATTAGCATTAGCAAGATTGTTAGCCCAGCGATCGGGCACAGCGCTACAAATGCTGATCGTCGATGAAGGGTTTGGCACGCAGGATCAAGAAGGCTGCGATCGTCTCATTGCCGCCATTAATGCGATCGCCCCTGACTTTGCTTGCATTCTTACGGTTACTCACATGCCCTACTTCAAAGAAGCCTTCTCGGCCCGCATCGAAGTCACCAAAACTCAAGAAGGTTCCTGCCTCATGCTATGTATTTGAGCCTAGTCGGATGGAAGACCTTAGACCAAAATGGTATGAGAAGTCAGGTCGATCGCAGCAAGCTAAAAAAATTCCAAAAAAATTGCCTGATCCCTAAAAGCCCCCAGGATCAGGCAGTCTACCTGTAAGGCCGCTTTTCATTTGGAAAAACCGAACCAACTTAGTTGCCCCCTAGTTGGCTAGTTCTTCCTGAGTGCGTTCCTCAGATTTGATACCATTCTCAATCACGGGCAGCCAAATCCCCTCATGAGAAGTACTTGACTTTGTATACATTGAAACTTGCAAAGACAAAAAGAATCCGTAAAATTTCGCTCTCCATTCGTCGAAAAAGCACTAAAGCATCGATCACGCAGGTTCGTAGAAAAATTTTGTGGGCGATCGGTGGCTTGCCCCTGCCCAATTCAAAACTTAGCGTCCAAAATGAGATTAGGCTAATCTTATCAAGCCAGGTTCTACAACACTGCACCTATGCTGATTCCTTTAAGTCGTCAAAAGTTTGAACAACTCATTCCCCTGGTTGCCACGGGCGCTCAGTATAAACATGCCTGGGGTAAGTTTCCTGATTTTCTGAGGCGGGTTCTGATCTCGATTTCTGCCCTGGCCAGCATTTTGTTTATTGGCTGGCTGCTGCCGATCGAAGAACTGAGATCCGTTCGCTTCTTTTTGGGGTTGTTTGCAATGACTTACTGGCTGTGGAGTCCGGTGTTAGAAGCGAGTCTGCAAAATATCTCGTATCGGAAAAACAAATTTGCAGGGTTTCTGCGAGGCAGAATTGTAGACGTTTACATCACCGATGAGTTGATTGGGCAAGAAGAAAATGTCAACAGCAGAGGCGACCTGGTAATCGTTGAAAACCGGGAGCGTAAAATTAACCTTGAAATTGAGGATGAGTCAGGGTTTGACACGCGCATCCAGGCATCCCTCAAACGTGAACACCAAGCGATCGCACCTGGCGACACGGTAGAACTGATGGTGCTCTCTAATCGATCTGATCTGAGCCGAATCGTCAAAATTACCGATGTTTTTCTGCCACGCAATGGCATTTGGGTGAGTGACTACCCCTACCTGCGACGGGATGAATTTGAAGCTGTGAGTCGTCGATTAGAGCGGGACGATCGCCCTGAAGACGGTGAGTACCAAGAACCCCGCAGCAGGCAATCTGTCAACGAGTTCGAGGATGACGATCTGCCCAGAAGGCGAGTGAGGTCTGATGTCCGCGATTCTCGCCCCCCTCACTCTCATCGCAAACGTCGCCCCGGAAATTTGTCTCGTCGGCGATCGACCGAGCTTGATGAGCAGCTATGAGATCGATCTAAAACAGAAACGAAAAGAATGAGGCATTGCTGAAGGAAGGGATGAATTGCCCTCATCCCTCATCCCTTCTGCCACCACGAGAGAAGGGGAGCTAGAAATCTTGTTCTTCTCTCTCTAGGGAAAGGAGCTAGAGGTGAGGCTTCCGAGAGCATTGCCTAAGTCCTATTAGAAATTGCCGAAGAAAAGCTTCTATCAAGTCGGAAATGCGTTCATCCTTCATTAGAGATAGATGATGGTTTGCGTAAGAGAGATGGTTACTCGCTTCACATTTCAGTTTACGGTTAGCGTCGCAAGTACGATCGTCGCCCTGGTTGGTTGCCTCATTCTGCTGGGATGGAACTATGACATTGACATTTTGAGGGGAAGCCTTACAGCAGCACCTCTGCCTGCCAGGGCAACTGTTGGGTTTGGCTTTCTACTGTCGGGCAATGCATTAGCACTGTTAAACATTCATCGCAAACGGACAGCAGCAGAGGGGCAGAAAGCGGAGGTAGCCCAGAAAAAAATTTGGCTTCTGAATGCTTCTGGGCTTGCCGCAGTCCTCGCTGGTATGGTTGCCCTCTTGGGAGGTCTGACCCTTAGCCAATATCAATTTTTTGGCTGGAACCTGGGCATCGATCCACTCTTGCCTCAAGCCTCGCCTAATGCCGTTGGAGCGGTGCACCCCGGACAAATGGGAATTCTAGCCGCAGTCAACTTTCTGCTGCTTGGCAGTGGGTTGTTGATCTTGAGCCAAAAGCCCCAGCATCGTCGGCTTGTCATTGTTCAAGGGATTGCTCTCTTCTGTGCGTTGATTGCCTTGCAAGCCTTCATTGGGCACATCTACGGGGTTCAAATCTTGGAGGGTGTTGCACCCTCCGTGATGAAAATGGCATTCCCGACCTCCGTCGGATTCTTGGCTCTGTGTGTGGGGATGCTTTGTCTCTATCCAGACAAGGGGTTGATGCAAAGACTCACCGACGATCGTAGAGGAAGCTTAATGTTGCGGAGAGTGCTTCCTAGAGTGATTGTGCTTGCCATTGTCCTCGGTGGTGTGATTGTCTGGGGCGATCGGGCAGGCTATCATCCTCGCTTTGCCATGACCATCGGCACGATCGCGGCGATCGTCGTTTTCACGGTCTTAATTGCACAAAACGCAACATTGCTCGACTACATCGATCGCGATCGCAAACAAGCAGAAGCAGCATTGCGTCAAGCCAATGATCAGTTAGAACAACGGGTGGCAGAGCGCACTGCTGAATTATCTCAATCCAATCTACGGTTGCAACAGGAGATCAGCCAGCGCCAACAGGCGGAAATTATTCTTCAAGACAGTGAAGCTGGATTTCGTTCTCTGAGCGACTCGCTACCCATTGGGGTGTTTCAAACCAACCTAGAAGGACGTTGCCTCTATACCAACAGTCGCTGGCAACAAATTACTGGGTTGACGCTACTAGAAAGTGCAGGTGAAGGCTGGGCGAGGGCAATCCATCCAGAAGACCGAGAAGCTGTATTCAGCGAGTGGAATCGTAGCATTCAAGAGGTGCGCGATTTTTCTCAAGAGTTTCGGTTCTTAACGCCTCAAAAAGAAGTTCGCTGGGTGCGGGCAAGAGCGGCAGCACTTCGGTCTGCTACGGGTGAGGTGATTGGGTATGTTGGGACGGACGAAGATATCACCGATCGTAAGCGTGCCGAAGAGTCGTTCCATCGGAGCCAGCAGAAGCTGAAAGCAATATTTGATAACACCTTTCAGTTTATGGGGCTACTCACCCCTGAAGGCATTGTGCTCGAAGCCAATCGAGCTTCTTTAAGGGCGATCGCAGCCGCTCCTGAGGATGTGATCGGTCAATTTTCTGGCAGACACCGTGGTGGAGAGACTCGCCGGATGCTCAAATTCAACTCAAGCAGGCGATACAGCAAGCTGCCACAGGTCAATTTGTCCGCTTTGAGGCGAAACATCTGATGGCCGATGATAGCCCCATCAGCATCGACTTTTCGCTTAGCCCCGTCTTAGATGAGGCTGGAAATGTGATCATGCTGGTTCCAGAGGGGCGGGATATTAGCGATCTGAAAGCGGCTGAGCGAAAAATTCGAGAGCAAGCCATGTTGCTCAATGTTGCCACCGATGCGATTTTGGTTCAAGATTTAGAACATCAGGTTCAATTTTGGAACACTGGCGCAGAGCGCATCTACGGATGGCAAGCGGAAGAAATGATCGGGCAAAACGCCTCTATTCTAATGGCTCCAAAAGTTTCATTCCACACTGCATCGCATACCGTTTTGCAGCAGGGTGAGTGGCAAGGAGAAATACGCAAGCTGACGAAAGCTGGAAAAGAGGTGCTTGTTTTAAGTCGGTGGACGTTGGTACGAGATGAGTGGGGCAAGCCAAAAGCGATTCTTAGCGTAGACACTGACATCACCGAAGCCAAACGTCTCGAAGCTCAGTTTTTGCGTACCCAACGCCTGGAAAATCTGGGAACCCTTGCCAGTGGGATTGCCCATGATCTCAACAATATTTTGACACCGATTTTAGCGGTGTCTCAATTGCTGCCGCGACGACTTTCGACGTTAGACGATCGCAGTCAGCAGATACTCCAAATGTTAGAAGATAACGCCAAGCGGGCCGCCGATTTGGTCAAGCAAATTCTATTGTTTGCACGGGGAGATGATGGAAAACGTGCGCCGATGCAAGTGGCTCATTTATTGCCCGAAATCATGAGCATCATCAAAAGCACGTTCCCAAAATCGATCGAGGCAACGGTTCATATTGCCCCTAGCATCTGGCTCATTTCAGCCGATGCAACCCAATTGCATCAAGTGCTGATGAATCTGTGTGTGAATGCGCGGGATGCGATGCCTGAGGGCGGCACTTTGACGATCGTGGCGGAAAATCGATCGATCAAGGAAACCTATGCTGGCACAATTTTAGATGCCCATCCGGGATCGTATGTTGCAATCTCCGTTTCAGATACAGGAATTGGCATTCCTTCAGAATTGATCGATCGCATTTTTTGATCCATTCTTCACAACCAAAAGAAGTGGGACAAGGGACTGGGCTTGGGCTATCAACGGTGATGGGCATTGCCAAAAATCATGGTGGGTTTTTTACTGTCTCTAGCAAAGAGGGAGAGGGCAGCCAGTTTACAGTCTATTTGCCCACGATAGAGGCGGCTCCCTTGCGAGAGGCCGAAGCAACAGAACGCTTGCAAGGGCAGGGAGAATTGGTTTTTATTGTCGATGATGAAGCAGCAATTCGAGAAAGTGCAAAAACCTTACTAGAAGACTGCAACTATAGAACGCTCACGGCCAATGATGGGGCAAGTGCGATTCAGCTTTATGCTGAACATCAAGCTGCGATCGCAGTGGTATTAATGGATTTGATGATGCCCGGAATCGACGGCGTGACGACGATTCAAGCATTACAAATCATCAACCCCACCCTGAAAGTGATTGCCACAAGTGGACTGATTTCTACTCGTAGACTCACCGAGCTAGAACAAGCAGGTATCACTACCCTGCTACCAAAGCCTTACACACTAACAGAGCTTCTACAGGTGCTCCACAATGTTCTGCGCTCAGGCCCTTCCATTCCCCGTTAAGGGCGCGGCGACTTTAGAGTCTAGAAGCCTGATCAAAGGAGAGTTCTAGGCAAGAGCGATTGAGTGCTTCGACTTCGCTCAGCACGACACGTTTTCTGGATGCTGAAATTACGTGTAAAGTTGATGTGGCGAAGTGGAAGGCAGCGATCGTGGAGCAACCAAAGTCAATGAATGTGAAAATATTAGACGATATTTACAATGCGTTTGATCCATTTCGTCCACTTCCGCCAGGCGATCCGTTCTATGTAGACTGTCATGCAGTGCGAGGCAACGACAATATTCTGAGCGAACTGGGCAAGAAAATTGAGCGATCGAATAAGCCGACTTGCCAAATCTACACCGGGCATCGCGGAGTCGGAAAGTCAACCGAACTGCTGCGGCTGAGAGCAGATTTAGAAAGTAAAGGAATCAAAGTTGTCTACTTTGCGGCAGATGATGACATTGATGAGGAGGATGCTCAATACACCGATGTGTTGCTCTCTTGCGTCCGCCACATTCTTGAGAACCTGCAAAATCAGGCAAATCCTTCACCGTTGACCAATTGGCTTAAGTCTCGTTGGCGATCGCTCACCGATCTGGCATTGACCGAGATCAAGTTTGAGGATTTGAAAGTTGAACAGCAGGTTTCACAATTTGCAAAGCTAACAGCAACGCTACGGCAAGTTCCTAGCACACGCCAGAAGATTCGTGAACAGATTGATATTCACTCTATCTCGCTGATCGAAGCGCTGAATGAGTTCATCACAGAGGCCACCCAGAAATTTGCAACCAAAAAGCTGGTGGTGATTGCGGATAATCTCGATCGCATTGTGCCGTCGCCGCGTGGAGAAGGGCGTACCAATCATGATGAGATTTTTATCGATCGCAGTGGGCAACTTCGCAGACTCAACTGCCATGTGATCTACACAGTTCCGATTTCGCTGGTTTACTCTAATCAAGCGTCGCCTTTGCGAGATAACTATGGCAATTGTCAGGTGTTGCCGATGTTGATGTTGCGACAGCGAGATGGCAGCATTTATGCACCAGGGTTAGAGAAATTTAAGGAGTTGATTAGCCGACGAGTGCAGCAGTTTGATGCCAGTTTAGACTTGGAAACACAGGTTTTTGACAATGCCCAAACGCTTGAACATTTGTGCTTGATGAGTGGTGGGCATATGCGAGAAATCATGCAGCTTATGCAATCGGCAATGGATTGGATCGATGTGTTGCCTCTTTCTTTTAGTGCGGTTCGGCAAGCGATCGTTCGCAATCGCATTCAGTTTCAGCAAACGGTGGATGATTTGCACTGGGCACGGTTGGCGGAGGTGTCGAAAACAAAGCAGATTCCCAACGATGGCGATTATCGCAGGCTGCTGTTTAGTCGATGTTTGCTAGAGTATGGCTATGTGAATGGAAACGGAGAGATGCAGCGCTGGCATGATGTCCATCCGTTGCTGAAGGAGAGTTCGCAGTTTCAGGCAGCCCTTGCGAAACTAAATCTATGAGCCAGGAACCGCTTAAGTGGGATGAGGTGACAAACACGCCAGAGGAGGAATATCAGGCGTTGCAGCGATCGCTGCGGCGGCGGCGTGGGTTTGGGCTGCTGTTTGTGCGTTGCTCTCCCGCTCAGGGCGCTCAATTGGTTCAGCAAATTGAGCGAGATTTACCCCTAAAAAAGATCGGAGTTTTGGCGTTTAAGGAAGCCATTGAGGATGGTAATTTTTACCAACGGGCAGCCGATTATCTGCAAGAACATAGCGAGGTGGATACGCTATTTGTTCAAGGGTTAGAATATTCGCTGCTAAGCTATGAGCGTCAAAAACGAGAGGAAAGCGGCTGGAGTAGCGAAGATATTTACAACTACAGTTGGAAGGCGGTTCCTAAGTTATTAGGCAATCTCAATTTACGACGTGAGCAATTTCGAGATGATTTTCCAACCGTTTGCTTTGTGTTTCTGCTGCCATTATTTGCACTGACCTATTTAGCAAATCGTGCGCCAGACTTTTTTGATTGGCGATCGGGTGTATATGAGTTTCCGATCGATCCAGAGCTACTAGAACAAGAGTCTTTGCGGCTTGTGCAAGAATCAAACTTCGATGAGTATCTCAATTGGGCACAACCAGAAAGAGATGGCAGGATTGCAGAAATTAAGTGCTGGATTGAAGAACCAGGACAAACCCCTGAGCGCAAAGCACGGCTGTTTTTTGAACAAGCCAGTCTCTTCTATGCATCTGCAAAATATGAGGCGGCGATCGCCAGCCTTGACCAAGCCCTGAAGTACAAACCAGACAACGATATAGCTTGGTACAATCGTGGCATTGCACTAGGTAATTTACAACGCTACGAAGAAGCGATCGCTAGCTATGACCAAGCCCTGAAGTACAACCCAAATGATGCCGGTGCTTTCTACAACAAAGCCTGTTGTTATGGGTTGCAGGGTCAGGTTGAGTTAGCAATTACTAATCTCAAGCAAGCGATCGACCTCGACCTCGAATATCGTGAGATGGCAAAAACTGATGCTGATTTTGATGAGGTTCGCAGCGACGATCGTTTTCAGGCATTGCTCAACGAATCGGTAGACTAAACGCACACAGAGAAAGAGCGATCGTGAGCAGCAAAATTCGGCGTTGCTGAATGAAGCTATGATTTCGCTGGATTCTTAGGAATGTGGATTAAATAATTCCGTCAACTTACTATTGTCACCCTGACTCTAGGGGATCTTCTCGATGCCCAAATTTAGTTGTACATCGCGTATACTCAAAGCTCAAAATCTCCGATCGAGAAAGGTTGAGCACAGTCGAAGCCCGGCATCTGGTTTGCTTGACTTCCATCCTGTCAATTAATTACTGCTCGGCTTTTGAAAAGTTGCAATTAATAAGCAAACAATTCCAACATTAATGAAGACATCTGCCAGGTTAAAAACTGGAAAATTAATCAGGCGAAAATCTAAAAAATCAATCACATGGCCGAGAACAAAGCGATCGATGCCATTTCCCAATGCCCCACTGAGAACAAAACCATAGCCCAACTGTTCCCAACGCATCAATCTGGGGCCAAACCACGCCATTGCCATCAGCCCAAGACTCACCCCCAGCGACAGCCACCGCAGCCACCCACTGCCCTGGAACAAGCTAAATGCTGCCCCCTTGTTGACCACATATGTAAAGTGAAATACACCCAAAACAAGCGGGATCGTCTGACCCAAAGCCATCGTCTTCACGACCCAAAGCTTGGTGAATCGATCGAGCAACAAACCTACGATCGCGGCAATCCAAAAAAACGGTTTTTAGCATCAAATCTTCAAGTCATTAGAAATAGGCCATTCGTTAATAAAACATCAAACGGCGCATCACAAACGCCAACACCGTCACCGCACAGAGAACCGCAAACTGCCCAGGAAGCAAATTGACCGAGAAGCTGAAGAGCGACTTAAAGAAAGGATATTTGTCTGCATCAACCCACTTGAGGAGGTAGGCAAAAATCAAATAGACAATGCCAGTCAGATGAATGACCACTAAACCGCACAGATTGCTAAATGCTAGCGATTCAAGTCGCGGAGGGGTTCTAAAGGCAAAATATCCACAGACCCAAGCACCCGGAACAAAGCCCAACAGATAGCCAAAACTGGGTTCTCTCAGATAGCTCAACCCGCCGCCGCGATCGAACACCGGGAAACCCACCAATCCGAGAGCAATGTAAGCGATTTGCGACATCACGGCTGCATTTTTTCCGCCCAAGCAGCCAATCAACAAGACGGCTCCAATCTGATAGCTCACCCCCAAAAAATGGAGGGGAACCGCCTGTGAACTCCATGTCCAGGGCATCCCGGTAATCGAAGCTTTGAGCAACGTGCCGCCGATCGTCAGCAACAGCCCTATTAAAGCCCATAATAATTCGGTGACAGTGATCACAGATCGAACAGGTCTATTCAAGCGGTAGGAGGGTGAAAGCCAGGTCATAGTGGTCGCATTGTATCACTTGCCATTACCAGAGCATCGTCTGGGCAGAGATCAGAATTTCTGCATGATTCGATCGCCAATGGGCTGGTAATCTGGAGAGCTAGGGATGAGTAAGGTCTTCGACCTGCTGCGTGAGAAAGATGACAAAATCTTGCGTTCTGGTTCAGCATTCCGGGTTTACTTTTCTGACGTTGCCATGATGACTTCCATCGATCGTATTGCTCAGATTTATCACCAACCTTTACCAGATCTGCTGTTTGAGGCGCAGAAAACCCATCGGCAACATCATGATCCGCGGGCCATTCAACTCTGTACGTTGGGCAACATCAAGACCGGGGCCTGCCCTGAAGATTGCGGCTATTGCTCTCAGAGTGTGCATCACCAGACAGAGTTGCAGCCCGAACCGTTGATGAAGATTGATGAAGTAGTGGCAGAGGCGAAGATGGCAAAAGCTGCCGGATCGACTCGTTTTTGTATGGGGGCAGCCTGGCGAGAGGTGCGAGATGGGGCCGCATTCGATCGAGTTCTAGAAATGGTGCGCCAGGTTGCCGCTCTAGATCTGGAGGTCTGCTGCACGTTGGGAATGCTCAAACCCCACCAGGCAAAGCAGCTTAAGGAAGCAGGGCTGACCGCTTATAACCACAATTTAGACACATCGCCCAGCTACTACAGCAAAGTGATCACCACACGGACGTATCAAGATCGGCTCGAAACGATTCGCACGGTCAGTGAGGCCGGTATCTCGGTCTGCTGTGGCGGCATTTTGGGCATGGGCGAATCGACGCAAGATCGGCTGGATTTCTTAGCAGCGCTGTCGGGTCTTGATCCCGTTCCAGAATCGATTCCGATTAATTGTCTGATTCCGATCGTCGGCACGCCCTTAGAAAATGCGCCACCTGTTGACCCGATCGATCTGGTACGGGTGATTGCCACAACGCGGATTCTTTTTCCTCGCTCAATGGTGCGGCTGACGGCAGGGCGGACTCAAATGAGTGATGAATTGCAGGCACTTTGCTTTATGGCAGGGGCGAATTCGATCTTTACGGGGTCAGTCTTGCTGACGGCTCCCAACCCAGAACGATCGCACGACGAAGCACTGCTCGATCGATTGGGCATGGTTCCCAAACCGCTTTAAAACGTGCCCTTCGACCCTAGATCGTCGGGCAACCCCAGGAGGATTGCCCCGACGATCGTTCCGCTTAAATTCCGTCTCCCCAAACCTCCGTCGGAACCTTCATAGCTCGCGCCAACTCTCTAGCAACCTCCGGACGAGAAAACTCTGGAGGCGGCAACTCCCCTCGGCGCAACATTTCTCGCACTTTTGTACCCGACAAGTGAACCCGCTCCTCTGGCAAACTGGGGCTGGTTTTGGTGGTGGCCATTCCTTGGGTACGCTTGCAGTAGAAGGCATGTTCAAACTTCATAGGAGTGATGCCTAATGCACCCGGAGCAAACTCGTCAAAAATATACTGCGCGTCATAGGTTCCATAATAGTCACCAACGCCAGCATGATCGCGTCCGACAATAAAGTGAGTACAACCATAATTCTTTCTCAAAATGGCATGAAACACCGCTTCACGCGGGCCCGCATAGCGCATAGCCGCCGGATTGATTGCCAGAATAACTCGATCTTTAGGAAAATAATGTTCCAGCATGATCTCGTAACAGCGCATCCGAATGTCGGCAGAAATGTCGTCGTCTTTGGTTACGCCGACTAAGGGATGCAAAAACAGGCCATCTACCGTTTCTAAGGCACATTTTTGGATGTATTCGTGGGCACGGTGAATGGGGTTGCGAGTTTGGAAGGCGACGATCGTTTTCCAGCCTTTTTCTCGAAACAGCGTTCGTGACTCGATCGGGTCAATTTGGTAAGTCGGAAAATAAGGATGTGTGTCTCGTTGTAGCAGCCAAATGGGCCCTGCCAGATACACAGATCCCTGTTGATAAACCACTGCCACACCGGGATGTTTTTCTTCGTTGGTGCGGTAGACGTGTAGGGCTTCGTGCAGTTTGTCGTAGGTATATTTCTGCGTTAGTTCGAGCACTCCCATAAAGCGACCCTGAGCATCATCCAGACGCACCAGGTTGCCTTCTTTGAGGGGTGCAGCCACGTCTTCGCTCACGGGCAACGTCACCGGGATCGCCCAGGGTAGCCCGTTTTCCAGATGCATTTCGTTGACGACGCGATCGTAGTCGGCTTGCTCCATAAACCCAGCCAAGGGGCTGAAGCCACCAATGGCAATCAGCACTAGATCTGAGGCGGCACGATCGTCCAATTGCACTCTAGGTAAATGATCTGCTTTTGATAAAAATTCTGCTTGCTGGGCGGGGTTGGCGATGCGGTTGATCAGTTGCCCACCGTGGGGAGCAATGACATCAGGGTAAGTCATAGGGAATGTTAGGGGCGTGAAAGAGTCTTTCCCTTTTTGATCTGAAAAGGGTTCTTCATTGAGGTTAGCAGGATTGGGATCGAGAAAGTTGAACCTCGCCTCAACGGCGATCGCTCGAATCTTCAGCCCCTTCTCCCAAAATTAATTGAGAGAAGGGCTAGGGGATGGGGGCAGCTCGGAAATTTTGCACAGTTTGCACAGTTGGGATGCTCCCAACAATTTACACAGTTGGGATGCTCCAACAATTTACACAGTTGGGATGCTCCCAACAATTTACACAGTTGGGATGCTCCCAACAATTTGCACAGTTGGGATGCTCCCATTCGCTTTGGGGCGTTGCCGATTATGTGATGCAAATTGTGTGATGCAAATTGTGTGATGCAAAATCTAAGGGAGGGGCAGAAGCCTAGACCTACCCTGAGACTCTGGGCAACAGTACGAATTCTGCATTTCGCACGATCGCTTTGAGTTGGATAGCTTGAACTATTTGAGTTCGATAGTTTGAACTAGATCAAAGTTAAAAATGGGTCGCCCGGGATTCGAACCCGAGACCAGTCGGTTAAAAGCCGAATGCTCTACCGCTGAGCTAGCGACCCCCATTGCGTTCTCACGCCGTAAATAAGAATAACACACTCGACAGATTCTTGGGAAGAGATTTGAGAAATTTACTCGATCTCCTCAAATTGCACTCTCCCTCTCGCGTCGCCAACCCAAAGCAACTGCTCCTTACCTAGCGTGACCAACAAATAATTCAGAGGACTTGAAAATTTCAGCCACCTCTTGCACAATGCAGAAGAAAATTTTCTTCTGCATTGTGCAAGTTTCACGCATTT
>JAAUOZ010000331.1 GCA_012034655.1 Leptolyngbyaceae cyanobacterium CSU_1_3
GGTTAAGGGATTGACTCCAGCGCAGATACAGACCACTGGGGCACAGATGATTCTTGCTAATACCTATCACCTTCATCTGCAACCTGGAGAAAGCATTGTGGAAAAGGCGGGAGGATTGCACGAATTTATGGCGTGGAAAGGTCCGATTCTGACTGATTCGGGAGGCTTTCAAGTATTTAGCTTGAGTGAATTGCGCAAAATTAGCGAATCTGGCGTAACCTTTCGCTCTCCCAGAGACGGACGAATTATCGAAATAACGCCAGAGCGATCGATTCAAATTCAGAATGCTTTGGGAGCAGATGTTATTATGGCATTCGATGAATGTCCTCCCGCGCAAGCTTCACACGCCCATGTGGCAGCGGCGACAGAACGGACGTATCGCTGGTTAGAACGTTGTATCAGCGCCCATCAGCGATCGCAAGATCAAGCGTTATTTGGCATCGTTCAAGGAGGAATTTATCCAGATTTACGCCATAAAGCGGCTGAATCTTTAGTTAAGTTGGATTTACCTGGATATGCTATTGGTGGGGTCAGCGTGGGGGAAGAACCGCAACTCATTCACGAAATTGTGCGGATGACTGCCCCGTTATTGCCGTCAGAAAAGCCACGCTATTTAATGGGAGTAGGGACTTATCGAGAAATGGCAGTGGCGATCGCATCTGGCATAGATTTATTTGACTGCGTAATTCCGACTCGTTTCGGTCGTCATGGAACGGCAATGGTTGGGGGCGAGCGTTTTAATCTCAAAAATGCCCAATTTCGCGAAGATTTTACGCCTCTCGACCCGACTTGTCCCTGTTACACTTGTGCGAATTTCAGTCGTGCATATCTTAACCATTTAGTCAAGTCGCGAGAAATGCTCGGTTATATCTTGCTTTCTTTGCACAATATTACCGAACTAGTGCGTTTTACCCAACGAATTCGAGAATCTATTTTATGCGATCGCTTTGTCGAAGAATTCGGCGATTTAGCTGGATTATCGGGAATTGGTGACTGAAAAATAAAATTTATTTTTTTGTTTGGGTAAAGGGTAAGAGATTATTTATTAAGTAAACATTAAAAATCTAACGGCTCAAATCAGCGTCGGCTAGTAACCTTTGAGACACAACCAACAGACTTTAGCCCGTCCGCTGCATTTGAATTGTTGGGCTGCATTTGCAACAATCTGGCAATACCATCGCCATCTGTGCTTCCTAACCACTATCTTGCTTCCCTAATATCTTGGGCTGACTACACCTACTAAAGTCATTTGCATCATTCATTAACCTCAAAATTCTTATACATTTTACGGGCGATCGCAGAATTAGCGAAGACAGCAGCTTGAGTGCGATCGCGCAAGTTCAACCGACTTAAGATATGGAAACATGATTTTTCACTGTCTTTTCGGTAATGCAGAGAATTTCAGCAATCTCACGATTACTAGCGCCCGTTGCGATTAAATTCAGCACTTCACGTTCTCTCGGTGTTAGCTCGGTTAATTCAATTCTTGATGAACTCACAGAATCTGTGGGTACGACCGAACGCTGGGAAAACACTTTTTTGAAGAGTCCTGGACTCATTTGAGTGTAGCCTCTGTGGGCGGAGCGAATCGCATCGGCAAGTTCGTCTGATGGGGTGTCTTTGAGCAGATAGCCGATCGCCCCCAATTGCATGAGTTTTTCGACGTAGTGTTCGTCATCAAAGGTGGTCAGGACTAGCACTTTGACTTGAGGAAAGCGATCGCAGATCGACTGTGTGGCAGTGACTCCATCCATTACGGGCATTCGCACATCCATCAAAACCAGATCGGGCTGAAGAATAGCAACTTGATTAACCGCTTGCTGACCATTTTCGGCTTCTCCGACTACTTGCAGATCGGCATGGGAATCGAGCAGCCGATGCAAGCCCTGGCGAATAATGGTTTGATCTTCAGCCAGCACCAGACGAATCATAGAGTTGCTCCTAGCAGCGGCAATGAAACAGTAACTCGGCATCCGGATTCAGTCGCGATTTGCAGGGTTCCACCCAGGCTTTCGGCTCGTTCTTTCATTCCCTGCAAGCCAAATCCAGTTTGGTTTTGGTGTAGGCTAAATCCTTTACCATTATCCGCAATTTGCGCCGATAAAGTCGGGGTTGCGCCATCAGTGGCTTCAGCTTGAATCGCTAATTTGATTGTGACCTGGGTGGCTTCACTATGTTTCTGAATGTTGGTCAGTGCCTCTTCTAAAATACGGTATATTGCAACCTGATAGCGATCGGGAAACTGGATCGGAAGGTTTATTTCAAGAATGGGTTCGATGCCTGTAGTGTGACTAAATTCTGTAGTGAGATCGGCGATCGCAGTCTCAAACGGTTTCCCTTTGAGCGGATCGGAGCGCAACATCAAGATCGCTTGCCTTAGCTCTCGCCTTGCTTCTGCGCCCAATCGCTTGCTGTCTTCTAAAAAAGCTGTGGCTTCTTGGGAGTTCGTTTTTAGCGAGAGCGCTGTATTTTCTAGAACTACACTTTGAGCCGTCAGCAAATGTCCAAGCGAGTCGTGAATTTCGCGGGCGATGCGAGTTCGTTCTTGCAACGTGGCATGATCTTCGATTCGCACAGAATATTGGTAGAGTTGGGCATGTGCCAGGGCAAGCTTGCGTCGTCCTTGCCGTTCGTTGACTAAAGAATTGACCAGCAGCATCACGAAAATCAGAATTAATCCAAATGAAAGCAGGGCATCGGCTAGATAGTAGAGCATCGTGTTTTGCATGTAGGTCGCAAACTGCTGCACCTGCTCAGGATTGAAGCTGAGGTTCAGCCGCGCGCCGCCATCGGGCAAGATCGTGAGTCCTGGAATGGTCACACTCTCTAAATTATCTTTGGCAAGTTGCACGACAACCCAAAGCGCTAGGAACGGAGCCAGCGTGAATGGATACACCAGCCACGCCAGCCCAGCAATCGTCCACTTGCCCACTTGCCCAAACAACAGGCAGCTTCTCAGCACTACCACAATCAGCAGGGGTGATAGGCTTTCAAGTCCCCAGCCCTGAATCTGGGCGATCGTGCCGATCAGCGTGAAGGCGATCGCCAGATACAGCAGCTTGCCCCATCGCACCGTCGGGAGCCATAGCCCCATAGCCCCGAAGACTGCCAAGAGAATGGCAAATCCGAGCATCTGCGGGGTTTGAGTGGCGATCGTGCTGTAAATTTCTCCGTTGTTCCAGAACACGGGTCGCCCCCAGCCGGGAAACCCAAAGAGCTTGAAAGCAGACAAACCAAGCAGAATCCACTCTAGGTGCAACAGCAGACGAAAGGGGTGGGGATGTAGGGATAGCGCTTTCATGGGTTGAGTCGATCGAGAGTTCTACCTAATTTGTATCACGCAGCAATTTGTTGATGCCTGGGGCTGAAGCCCTATTTTGAACGGCGCTTAGGTCTAAAGTCCCAAACCAAAGTTAGGGCTTGCGCCTCATGTGTTTCACCCTTGCTAACTCGTAGATTTGAGGAGTCCTGAGCGGACAAGAAAACTACAAAATTACTGAAGGTGAAACTCATGAAACGCAATCAATTTTCGGCAATTTTCGCAGTTGCAGTAGTTCTAGTAGGTGTTGGGACAGCTAACATTGCGACTGCCCAACCCTCTGGTAGATTTCAGAATTTCGTCAGCCGAGTTTGCGTTCCTGCTCAGTTTGAAGAGATACTGAGAACCGATTTTCGTGACATCCCGCTGAATCAACAGCAGAAGCAAACGATCGAGGATGCCTATGTATCTTATTTCAGTTGGGTAATGGACAATTCAGGTCCCAATGCGTGTTTTGAAAATGGAAGTATAAAACCTGCTTGGGTAACCAAGTACGCAAAATATGAAGCAGTAGTGAGAACGACATTAAATCGGCGACAGTTGGCGCAATGGGACCAGAATGTGGAGGCAACTTTTCGCGGTAGAAATTAGATGACTGAATCTGGACTGTAACAAAGTTCAAAGGAGCGATCGCAAGCAACACCGCACCGCGCACAAGTGATAGATCTCAAATGATTACAGAGCCACAGCGTGCGCGTGGAACAGAACTTCTACAACCTGATAGAGGAATCAATGAAACACAACAAATTGATTGCTGTGCTGGCAGGCGCGATCGTGCTGACAAGTCTTGGAAGCGTTAGTTTCGCAGTGGCTCGAACAATCGACAGCATGAAGCAGTCCTTATCTAGCACTAATAAAACAGAGTTCAAAATGGATGAAATTACCCCCGCGCAAGAAGCCCAAGAATGGCAGGAAATGAAGCAACGATTCGTTAATGCTGGAATTAATCTCACCCCACAGCAAGAAACCACAATTCGCCAAGCTGTGAATCAACTCAGGGCAGATATGCGCCCCCTCTTTCAAGACAATCCAATGGCAACGATCGCGCAACTGATCGCAGCAGCCACTTTGCCCCAACCCCAGGGTGAAGCGCTGATGAGAACCACAGGATTGGATCGGCGCTTGGGGATGTCTATATTGGCGTACCGCGACAGAGTGTTGAATGCCCTAACGCCAGAGCAAAAACCGATCTGGGAAAGTCAAATCTGGCAAAATGGCGATCGCTATCAACCGACAACCACAGAAACAGACAGCCCCCTTCAAATCACTACAACAGCCCCCAATCCGGATGAACAGGCTCGGTTTTGGGAGGAAACAAAACAGGCGTTTAGAAAGGCGGGCGTTCCCTCTTACTCCCCAGCAAGAAGCGCAAATGCAGGCTGCTGATGCCAAACTGCAAGCAGAATTGACCCAAGAGTTCCAGACCAATCCAGTCGGAATCTTTGCTCGACTCGCTGCATTTGCCATACTACCCGCCTCCATCACCGAGCGAATTGCTTCAGATCTGCTCGGTCAACCTATCATCGCTAATATCCAATCGGTAGATCGGATTCTTACGCCAGAACAACGGCAAATTTGGGAACAGCGATTCAAGGATCGCGCCTCAAGTTAAAGCTCGACCATGCAAATTTATCAACATCTACGATTACAAGGAACTAATCATGAAACCCATTTACGTGATTTTAATTGCTGTAGGAACAGG
>JAAUOZ010000332.1 GCA_012034655.1 Leptolyngbyaceae cyanobacterium CSU_1_3
AATAATCTCGGAGTTCATGCGGCGCGATCGTTCTAGCTGGGCCTCTATTTTGGCTAGCAGTTCTCTCGGCTCGAAGGGCTTGATCAGATAATCGTCTGCCCCGATCGAATGACCCTGCACCCGATCCTCTACTTCTCCTTTGCTCGATAGAAAGATGAACGGGATCAGTTGCCCCGATCGCGTGGCTCTCAGCCGACGGCAAAACTCGTACCCATCCATTTCTGGCATCAACACATCAGAAACAATCAGGTCGGGCTGATCGTGCTCAAAGCTTGCTAAGCCTTCGATCCCAGAAGCGGCATCGCGAACCAGATACCCTCGTTTTTCGAGATAGCGAATTAAGGCTGTCCGCAGCGTTGTATCATCGTCAACCACTAAAATTTTTTTCATTCACGTCTCCGGGTAGCCAGTAAAGACGTACATCATTTAGGTTTAGCCTTGGTAAATCGAACGATTAGTGTGAGTTTACAGGATGAGTCGAAATCACCTAGATTCAGTGATCTAGATCGTAGAGCAACACGACTGGAAATGGGGACGCAGCGGTTTGAATATAAATTGCTACTACCACTTCATCGTATTTTAGAACTCTGTGATGGTTCTAGATAACCCGCAAGTTGGGATCAAGAATCGATGAAAGAATAGCATCTAAAGTCTCTACCCCGACCTCAAAAAGTCTGGTAGCCTACCAAAGCAGCGATCGACCCACTTATCGTACTCGACTGCTTGAATTCTGCGGAGATGCGTTTGCTGAAATTGGAGTGTTCTGAGAACCTCCCACGATCGCGCTCCCATCAACGTTCTGCTCGAAAACACTCTGTACACAACGTATCTGTACACAAAATATGTACGAAAAAATTATTCCTCCGACCACTGGTTCCGCAATTACCTTCAAGGATGGCGAACCGATCGTGCCCGACAACCCCATTATTCCGTTCATTCGTGGCGATGGCACGGGGATCGATCTGTGGCCGGCCGCTGAGAAAGTGTTTGATGCGGCGGTGCAGGCTGCCTACGGAGAGGCTCGCAAAATTACCTGGTTTAAGGTCTATGCAGGTGATGAAGCCTGTGAGCAGTATGGAACTTATGAGTATTTGCCCGAAGACACGCTGACGGCAATTCGCGAGTATGGAGTGGCGATCAAGGGGCCGTTGACGACCCCGATCGGCGGTGGAATTCGCTCCCTTAATGTGGCCCTCCGCCAAATCTTTGATCTCTACGCCTGTGTGCGACCCTGCAAATATTACGCAGGCACGCCTTCGCCCCACAAAACTCCCGAAAAACTGGATGTGATTATCTACCGAGAAAACACGGAGGATATTTATTTAGGCATCGAGTGGAAACAGGGCAGTGAGATGGGCGATCGCTTGATCAAACTGCTAAACGAAGAGCTAATTCCTGGTACGCCAGAGCATGGCAAAAAGCAGATTCCGCTTGACTCTGGGATCGGCATCAAGCCCATCAGCAAGAAAGGGTCTCAGCGTCTGGTGCGTCGAGCCATGCAACATGCCCTCCGCTTGCCCAAATCTAAGCAGATGGTGACGCTGGTACACAAGGGCAACATCATGAAGTACACCGAAGGGGCATTTCGCGATTGGGGCTATGAGTTGGCGACAACAGAATTTCGAGCCGACTGTGTGACAGAGCGCGAATCGTGGATCTTGTCTAACCAAGAGCGTACTCCCGATCTTTCCCTGGAAGACAATGCCCGTCAGATTGATCCCGGTTTTGATGGGCTGACGGCTGAAAAGCAAGCAGCCATCTGTGAAGAAGTAAAGTCTGTTTTGGACACGATTTGGGAGACCCACGGCAACGGCCAATGGCAGGGGAAGGTGATGGTCAACGATCGCATTGCCGACAGCATTTTTCAGCAGATTCAGACTCGACCCGATGAGTACTCGATTTTGGCAACGATGAACCTCAATGGCGATTACCTATCGGATGCGGCAGCGGCGATCGTCGGCGGCTTGGGCATGGGCCCTGGGGCAAACATCGGCGATTCTTCTGCCATTTTTGAAGCCACCCACGGAACCGCCCCCAAACATGCAGGACTCGATCGCGTCAACCCTGGTTCTGTCTTGCTCTCTGGCGTAATGATGTTGGAGTTTATGGGCTGGCAAGAAGCGGCAGACTTGATCAAGAAAGGACTGGGAGCCGCGATCGAAAACCGGGAAGTTACCTACGATCTAGCCCGCATGATGGAACCGCCCGTCGAGCCACCCTTAAAATGCTCTGAGTTTGCCGACGCAATCATTCGCCGCTTCTGAGCAAACCAAGTTACGCGCTCAAAAGTTACGCGCTCAAAAGTTACCCTCTCAATCGCGATCAGGGATTAGAAAAGGTGTTGATTTGCCCCCCGCCAATAAAGCGACCGGGAATTGGACGCGGAACCGACAGGGGCAAGTTGCTGGGGGGAATCACATCAGTAGAAGACTGCGGGGCGAAAGCATCCGGTGCAGCGCCCAACCCCTGAACAGGCAGCGAGGGTTGTACAGGATTGATGGGAATGGCGTTAGGAGTAATGGAGGGGTTGATTGGCGGCGCTACTCCCGACAGGCTACTCTGCGATCCAGAGAGCGGCTGCGACCCTTCGACCAAACTTGTAAAGGAGTTGGCTGTCGAATTGGTCTTGCTGGAAGGCGTTGCAGTTATGCCAAAGCTGCCCAGGGTCGTTGTGCCTTCGATCGGGGCATCTGGCACGGTCGTAAAGCTAGAAGGAGTCAGCGGTGGACGGCTTTCGGGAGGGGCTGCTGGGTTGGGTGCAATGGCGAATTTTTCTAGCGCAGCCTGCAAGGGACTTTGAGGCAGTGGACTTTGAGGCAGTGGGCTAGAGGGTGGGGCAGAAAGATTGAGGGCATTGTTAGTAGCAAAAGTTTGAGCGGCAAAAATTTGCTGCTGAGTGGCAGCCCCAAAGGGGGTTTGGCTTGGGTTTGCCCTTGCTGACTGATCCCCAGTTAGGTCGCTGGTGAGATTGCTAGAAACATTGGGCAGCCCAAACGATTGTAAGGAGGGGTTGAGGCTGGCAAAAAGCCCCGAAGTTGCCTGGGGTTGGCTAGTTGCCGTGGAACCTGCGATCGGAATGCTTTGCAAGGTTGCCAGGCTGGTAGACTGGGGCGTTCCGGGCTTGGTGGAGTTGGGCTGATCAGAATTTGCCGCACTTGCCGAAATGCCGACATCGTTGAGCAACAGAGGCAACGTGTCGATATCTGCCCCGATCGCTCGATCTTCTGCGGTCAGCGCCTCTTCGTCTACCGCTGGAGTGTCGCTGATGCCGAGATAGCTCAAAAATTCGGGTCGTGTCCACAACTCCCACGTAAACAGCACCATCAACATCAGCACGATCGCAGGGCCCCAAAACACAGGTCGAGTCAGTGGACGAAGCCGAGCCAGTAAATAGCGAGTAGCGATCGGAGTAGGAGGACGACGCATGGCTTGTTAGGGGATGAGGGGCAGGGAAATAGGCATTTTACGGGGGGTTGATCGATCGGGGTTCGCCAAATTCAATCTGGCGGCTGAGGATCTATTTTGGACTTTGGATGAACTCTAAAATCCAAAATTTTCAGGCAACTCGGCAAAATTTCCTTGGCGGTATAGTCACCCTATTCACCTTTAATTTTAACGAGCCGCACGAAATAATAAAAATCCGGCGGCGGTCATTCCCAGGGCAGTGGGCAACCAGGCAGCCACGTAAGGAGACAGCACTTGCAACAAGCCCAAAGAATCGCACACAAAAGACAGCAGATAATAGGTAAAGATAATCACCACGCTGAGGGCAAAGCTTGTGCCTCTGCCACTTCTACGGCGAGGGCTTGTGCCTAACGTGGCTCCGGTTAGCCCAAAAACCAGACAGACAAACGGAAAAGCAATCTTCTGCTGGATGCGAAGTCGAATTCTCTGCCCTTCTTTTTGGTCGCCACTTTGGGTGACAATATCCAACGAGTCGCGAAGCTCGCCAATATTCATCTCTGCCGAGTCTTGTTTGCGATTGGCAAAATCGAGTGGGGTGCGTGGCAGTTGGATTTGTTGGCGCTCAAATTTGAGAATGTTGCGGTAGGAACCGTTGGGGGCGATCACGTAGATGGTTCCATTAGAAAAGTCCCAAACGTTGTCAATTGGGTTCCAGGTTGCTGCTTCGGCGGCGACGATCTGGTTTAGCCCATCCTGAGAAAAATCTAGAACGGTCAGACCTTTCATCTGTTTGCCATCAAATTGACGAGCATAGAAAATTCGATCTAAAACCTGCTCTGTTTCGCCCGATGCCTGTCTGGGATTGCGAAACTGCTGCACAAGAATATTCTTCTCTTTGAAGTTGGGGCGGTCTTCTTTGAGGGCTTGATCGAGCGTTCGCGCTGCCTGGTAGTTTGCCGCCGGGACGATCGCTTCATTAAACCCAAAGGTTAGCCCCGTCACCAATAAGCTGAGGACGATCGCAGGGGCAATCAATCGATAGACGCTAATGCCTGCACTCCGCAGGGCAATTAATTCGCTATCGGTTGAGAGCCGACTGTAAACCATCAGCGTAGCTAGCAGCGTAGACATGGGAAACGCCAAACTTGCAAAGTAGGGCATTTTGAGCAAAAACACCTGAAAGGCCAGCGAAAAGGGCAACCCTGCTTCTGTCACCTTGCGAATCAGGTCAAACAAGGCTCCCACGGATACCAAAATCGAAGAAAACGCCGCCACGCCAAACAAAAAAGGAGACGTAAGTTGGGTGGTGATGTAGCGATCGAGCACCGACCACCCCAAGGGTAGCCGTCGGATGGGGCGAAATGAGTCTGGATGGTGCAATCCTGAAGACATGGGCAAGAAAAGAGCCGCGATCGGGGTTTAGAATTTGTGCTTCTCCTCAAAAATTGTGAGGAAAATCGTGAGGAGAGCTATACTTTGTCAGGGCATAAAATTAAAGATTTTGGACGGGGTGCAGGGGTGGAACCCCTGGCTGGGGCGCAGCCCCCACACCCCCTTCTAAACCAAAATCTATAGGCTGACGCGGTATAGTGGTCTGTC
>JAAUOZ010000061.1 GCA_012034655.1 Leptolyngbyaceae cyanobacterium CSU_1_3
CAATACGCCCTGTGCTGCTATTACTTCTCTTTGACCTTCGCAAAGTATCATTTGTTCTCAGGGTGCTAAACACGATATCCATTTTATGGGCATTTCACGCCTTCAGTTACCCTCCTGAGTAGTTACGACGGACTACTAGTGCAAGAGAAGGGGGAAGTTAGGGCGACGATCGAGCAAATTTTGGTAGGGGCCCGGCCGGGCCCTGAATGTTGGTACATTGCCTTCTTCCTGGGGTGTGGGCAAAAGTCCCGTCGTGGAACGTTAATTTCAGGGTTTTTCCCATTCTTCATCCAAGCGGCAATAGGGTTGCTCGAATTGCTTCCACAATCGCCTCAATGGGTTGATTAATGTCAATCTGAAGGGCATCGGTTGGCTCCTCAAGGGTTGCAAACTGACTCTCTAGAAGTTGGTCACTCATGTAGTGATTGTGGCGCGATCGCAACCGTTTTTGAATCAGATCAAAAGAGCCATATAAATAAATGAGCTTGACCCGATCGCTGTCTACCATTAAATATTGACGATAGCTGGCTCTCAATGCCGAACAGGCCAGCACCCGGTTTTGATCGGCTTCTAACCAATGAACGATCGCTGTTTGCAGGGCTTGTAGCCAAGGTGCTCTATCTGCTTCGGTCAGCGGAATGCCCTGCCGCATTTTTTCAACATTGTCGGGCGAGTGGAAGCTGTCAGCATCTCTAAATTCCCAGTGCAGTGAGTTTGCCAACTGTTGCCCGATCGTTGTTTTGCCTGACCCAGACACTCCCATCACCAGAATAATCATAGGCTCCAACCGCAGCGATCGCTCCAACTTCCATTCCATTGTTGGCCACCTGTTTCGAGTCCGCAGAGGTTGCTGGTTGCTTTGAGAATAGAGCGATCGGAGCGACGATCGTACATTTCTACATTCACTTTGCCTTGCATCGTATCGCGACAGACAAAGACCAAACCTTTGGCCGTTGGTGCGCGAAGCGGCGTTCCGGGTAGGTGGGTGATTCCGGTGACGATGACGGTATATTGGGCATTTTTTGCCTCCATCCGCCAATCGCCCCAGGGTTGAATATCCCAACTGACTTCAGCATTCCAGGGTGCAAACTCGTAGAATTTCCCCCGGTGGTGAATACCAATCATTGCGACTGATTCCATCCACCACAGCACACCTCGCGGCCGCCGCCTGCCGTTAATGCTAAGTCTGGTTCGCCTTCAAAGCAGTTGCAGTTGAGCCAAAACCACTTCTGCGGAAATGCACCACCCCAATTTTTCTCACTGTAGGCGGGTGCGTTTACAAATTCATACCGTCGCTTGTTCCATTCGATCCAACCTGTGGCCCATCCGTGGGCCATGAGGATCTGCCATCCAGGTTCAAAGATTTGCAGCGACGACAGCCAGCCAGCGGTTGATTGTTGAGTGCTCCCAGAACTCGCCCACCCATAGACTGGCTCGATCGCATATTGCCACTGTGCAGAATTTCCGTTGGGTTCGTGGAGTTTGCCTTGATGCCAGGTTGCAGTTGCCTGATAGCCTTCGGAGAGGGTTTCGTCAAAGCGATCGGGCGGAAGATAACCCGGTGACAAATCAGAGAAGCGGCCAGGGTTTCGTCGCCAATGCCCCAGGCTGAGGGAGTCTGGGGCTGCCCAAAACTGGCTGACATCAGGAAAGGTTCGACAGAGATATTCATCATCCACACCCAAAATTTGCGCTGCGCCACCACTGTAAGGTTGATTTCCTCTGGGGTCTTCGATCGAATACATAAATGCAAACGTCTGCCCCCACTCTGGTAAGGTCACGCGGTAATCCAGCCCTCAAAAAACGTCGCTGGCTCCCATCCCAGTGGTAGCCGCTATGGGGAGTCTGTAAAGGATGAAATGGGTTCATAGTAAGGACATTCTTTGCAAGGGCCAAAGGGGTTCACAGCACAGCGCAGATGAGCAGAGCGGGCGTTATATCGACAGGTGAAGTCTCCAATCAAAGCACCCACGCCTTCGACTCGGCGATAGTCGGCAGGCAAAGCGAGGAGTCGCTGAAATTGCCGCTGTTCGGCGGCTCTCAGGGCGGCTCTCAGACGAATTTGTGCCCGTGCCTCAGCCTGGCGCAGGAAAATGAAAGATAGGAGGGGCGGGGCTAGCCCGATCGCTAAAACCAGGATGATTTCAACCATAAGACTATTGTGCAGAATTCTTGTGGGTTTTGGGAGGGATGATCAATTGGCGTTGCTGAATAGAGGGATGATTGGTAGGGGCAATCCTCCCGTGGTTGCCCTCCGCCAGAAAATAGGCAATCTCCCCGTGGTTGCCCGATACAAGGGTAGGCAGGGGGCACTACCCCCATAGCATGTTTCATCCTGATTGATCTGTAATCCTAATAGACCTGCTTCTGCCTGAATCCGGGCAGCCCTCATCCCCAGCCCTTCTCCCTGCGGAGAAGGGAGCGAGAATTCTTGTCTCCTCGCCTGGGGGAGAGGGCTAGGGTGAGGGTAGAGTATTCGTGCAAAGGTTCTAATCAGTCAGTTTAAATTTTTGCATATGTCTTTTGAGGCAAGAACTATTTAGGTAATAGCACCAAGAAGCACTGAGTCAATTTGCATCCTTGCATAGGTCTCTTGAGGCGAGAACTATTCAGTAGTAGCACCCAAAAGCTGAGGATAAAATTATGCCCCGCATCTCAGACGATCGTACCTACAATCTGCTTGACAATCAAACCCAGGCTGCGTTTGCTCGCAACGTCGATCGCTTCTCATCTCCTCTAACTGCTCAAGGTTTCTTACCATCTTATAGCCAATTAGAGTCCTCAGAAAATACGCGATCGTCGTTCTTAAAACATCTCAAGACTAACGTTTCTAACCTATTTTTAGATCAATCGGCTACACATTCTCATTCCCATAACTCAGGTATAGCAGGCACTCTAGACACCACGGATATTAAGAACCCGACTCGCCAATTTACATACAAAGATGATTATTTGCTAAAAAGCCCGATCGCAGGTCAGGCTCAGATCAGCTTACGCTCTAATCAGTTCAATACCTATCTGCAAATCGTAGATTACACGACGGGCAAGGTGTTAATGAGTGGAGATAGCTATAGCGAAGATAACTATAGTGGAGATAACTATAGTGGAGATAACTATAGTGGAACTGCTCAAGTGAACTTCACCTTAGAGGGCGGTGTTTCTTATCTCCTCAGAGCCACCAGCCAGGATGCTTTTGCCACAGGAAGCTATGAATTAAATGTAGAGCTAGAAGCCCCGATCGCTGCCCAGGCAAGGCAATTTAGCCCTGTTTATGGCTATGGCTTGGTGGATGCGGCGGCGGCAGTTGCTCAATCGATCGGGCGATCTACCTTTAGGGATGTGGCTAACCTGGGAGGAAGAAATTGGGGGCTTGATATGATCCAGGCTCCCGAAGTTTGGGCTAAGGGGTTCACCGGAAAAGATATTGTGGTGGCAGTGGTTGATACGGGGGTTGACTATACCCACATCGATTTAGATGACAACATTTGGGTGAATGAAGGTGAGATTTTTGGCAATGGCATTGATGACGATCGCAATGGCTATGTAGATGACATCATTGGTTGGAATTTTGTCGATTCTGACTACAATCCTATGGATCTAGACTCTCATGGAACCCATGTTGCAGGCATCATTGCGGCTGAGAGAAACCGATTTGGGGTTACAGGTGTCGCCTACAATGCGAAAATTATGCCGGTGCGCGTACTCGACGAGAATGGCTTCGGTAGCTATGGCGACATTGCAAATGGCATCATCTATGCAGCAAACAATGGTGCAAATGTGATCAACCTCAGCTTAGGTGGTGGCTATTCTGCGGCGATCGAGACTGCCATTCAGTATGCCACCCAGCGCGGCGCGATCGTCGTCATGGCTGCCGGAAACTCAGGGGAGGCTGAACCATCCTATCCGGCTCATCTGGCGACCGACTATGGCATTGCCGTTGGGGCGATCGATCGCGGCTATGATATGGCAGATTTCTCGAACCAGGCAGGTCAAGATTCTGCGATGCGGTATGTGGTTGCGCCCGGTGTAGACATTCTCTCGACGGTTCCTGGCGATGGTTACGAGTCTTTGAATGGCACTTCGATGGCAGCCCCCTATGTGGCAGGGGTAGCGGCATTGATGCTGAGTGCCAACCCCGATTTAACGCCGAACCAGGTGCGCCAGATCATCACCGATCGGCAGCAACGTAAGCGACGGAAAAAAGCTGGGTCTCCTGGGTAGAAAGGGCGAATGTCTTTCTATCCAGGTTTTTTGTCTGATTTTTCGTGATTTTCTCGAATTTTGCATAAGCTCTAACTCACCAGATCTAGAGGGAAAAAGTTGTGGGAATTTCTAGCCCTACCCATGACTTTCAGCCTAGGAGATGAAAAGATGAAAGAGCTAACTTTGGGTGGGAAAAAGCACTGTGAATTCCGTGAATTCCGTCTCGAAATATTGGCAACTCGTCAAGCTCGATTTCGCAGGCAAACGGCGAGTTGAGATGATTATCAGCGCAAAAACCTACTTCCATCAGCACTTCCCAGACTGGATCGAGCAGGGCGAAGTGCCCGATGCGATCGTTGTGCGCCAGCTTTGGCAACACAGCCAAGAGCCTAACAATACCCACGAATCGAGCCTAGCCCAACTCTGCCTACGGTGTTATCTTTCACACCAAATTGAGCAGGTTTGTCGAAGGCTGAGTGCAACATTTGGTAGTCTAAATGGCTTTACTACTTCAGATCTATTGTGCTTTGTGTTGGATGATGACGGTCAGCTAGGACAAACTAGGGACTATCGATCGCTGTCAGCCACGATTCTGCAAACCTTCAACCCTGACAAGGGATCGTTGAAAGCCTGGGTGAGCCGCCAGGTAAAACAACATCCAGACCTCAAGCAGTTTTTGCTTCAGCAGGGTGTCTATCTGATCAGCGATTGGGCGATTCTCAACGATACGACTGCCAAGCAGCTACGGCGCATTTTGGCGGAGACCTATCACTTTGCAACGGTTGAAGTTGAAGAACTGGGTGAATTGCTCCAGAGTTTTCATGCGGTCTACCGCCACGATCGACTGCAACAGCGATTGACCAAGGTCAGACCCTGCCAGCCGCCTACCCCAGACCAATTGAGTCGCATCTCCAAAGATTTACACAGCCGCACCGGGCACACTTTGACACCAGAAGCAATCAGCCGTCAGCTAACGACGATCGCCCATAGACTTAGAAGCTATCGCATTGCGGCTCAAGGTGGTTTGGTGGCATCTATATCCTACGATCAGTCAGACATTCAGCCGATGATCGATCGTATTCAGCCTGATCAAGAAGATGAAGAACAAATTGAATTTCTCAAATTCTATCAGTCTCAGTTTCTAGAGTCGTTAGATCGGGCGATCGCAGACGTAATTTCTAGGGCAATTGCGATTTTGCAAAAAAAGCGTACCCCATCTGATCATTTATTTGTGACTGCTTTAGCTCTATTTCATTGCCAGGGGCAAGCAATGGGTGACATTGCACCTCAAATTGGCTTCAAAAAACAATATGAAGTCACTCGGTTACTAAAGCTTAATGATTTAAGGACAGATATTCGTCAAACCTCTCTACTGATGCTGCGCGATCGAGTGCTCGATCGCGCCAAACTCTACACTGATGTCGATCGGTTGCAACGCTTAGATCAACAAGTGGACTTGATCTTAAATGAACAACTGACCAGTGTGATCGAAGAAGCCGAATCGGAAGCCAGGTCTCCTGTTCGCAATCAGCCGCTCCGCAGTTTATTCGCTCGTCGTCTCTGCCACCATCTCGCTTTGAGGAAGTCTCACCTATGATTGACCAACCCGTTCCCCTGCCTGGTTTTCCTGACCTGCTCGACTGGCGATCGCTCAACACAACCCCCACCCAACTCGCACCCGAACATATTCAACAGGCAGTTTCTCTGAGTCGATCGATTTATCTCAGTGACCAGCGCTGGCAGGTTTATCTTTCTGCCTTGGGTGTGCTGGGGTTTGAGCAATGGCTAGGTGAGCGGGACCCTGATTTAATGGTGCAGCAAAACTCACAGTCCCAATCAGGCGCTTCGATTTGGCAACCCTCTTTAGCAAATTTGCTGTCTGTGGGATGCAATATACAAGTTGGCGCATTCAAAGTTTGCCTCATTACCGTCGGTAGTTTGTTAGATGACCAAGTGAATGTGCCGATCGCCGCCCTCAATTTGCCCGATTTTGCGGCTCATTTCTATGTGCTGATGCAAGTGCTTGAAGAAGAAGAGCAAGTGGCGGTGACTGGCTTTTTTACCTATGAACACTATCGTCAACATCAGACTTCACTACACATCGATCGCGATTGGACCTATGCCTTACCATTCGATTGGTTTAATCTCGATCCCCAGGCGCTGCTGCTCAATTTGCGTTGCTTACAACCTGATTCTATTCGTCTTGCTGCAATGGATGTCACCCAGCCTAGTGTGGCCCTACGGCAGAAATTAGCTTCGCTGCGATCGCAATTCTATCAGCAGCCTGCCTGGGAAATTTTGACTGTCGAAGAAGGCATGACGCTGCTGAGCAATCCTGATTTGGTCAACTCACTCTATGTTTCTCCTCCCCCACAGGCGATTAATGTTGGGCTTTGGCTTCGCAATCAGATCGATAGCGTTGCTCAAGAATTGGGCTGGCAGTTGATGCCATCTCCGGCGATGCGATCGCTGCGAGAAGACTTTGACACCATTCGTTTGAGCCTAGAACAGCAAGGTGTGCAGATTCCCCCCTCGGCGCGGGGAGCCTATCGAGTGTTGCGATCGCAGCAAACCAGTCTGCGCCTATATGCCCTAACATGGCTGCTGTCAGAATCGTCGGAATGGATGCTGCTCATTGCACTGGGGGGTGACTTAGACGCTCAGATGCCCACTAGCTTGCAATTAGAAGTCAGGGACGAAATGCAACCATTATTTGCCCAATCTTTAGATCAGGTCGATCGCGGACTGTTGTATGCCCAGGTCGTGGGCGATCGCAGTGAGCATTTTTGGGTGACAGTGACCGCCAATCAAGAAACTGTCTTTGAACTACCCCCCTTTGGGTTTGAAACGGTTTCCTAACACCAAAACTGCCCGTCATTGCATAAGTAACAGTGTCGCCGAACTAGTATCTATAGAACCCACGACTGAATTATGAAACTGCACGTCAATACGTTTCACCTGAAAGTTCAGAAAGTTGAGCAAATCTGCCTCTTTGATTTAACGTGGGGACATGGCCAGAACCTGACCGTTCAGGTGAACTATCCCACTGGGCTGACTGCCCTCTATCAAGATTGGCGACAGGCATATCTCAACTTCTATCAGTCTGAGCAAATGCGGGGGCGTAGTGTCGGCGGAGGAATAGCCGCGATCGTGGTCGATTGGCACGCCGAACTGGTCAACGCTGAAACCAAGATGATCTATGAATTTCATCGCTGGTTACGCAGTGCAGAACTCTATGAAATTCGGGCGCGCATTGCTGCGGCAAGTCAAGACTTAGCCAAATCTCAGCCCAACACCCCAGCGGCGATTCAAGTTTTTCTCACCTGTGCGCCGATCGAGCTAGACCGATTCCCCTGGGAAGCTTGGGAAATGGGCGCAGAATTCGCCACCCCAGGGGCCATTCAACTGATTCGTGCCCCGCTCAATATTGTGACGGCAACGGGGACGCAGCAGGGCAAGCCTCGCCAGGGACGCACCCGCATTCTGGCTGTTTTGGGCGACGATACAGGACTCAACTTTAAAGAAGATCGAGAAGCAGTACGATCGTTACTTCCGATTGCTGAGGTGCAGTTTGTAGGATGGCAGCCAGCCCAAACGCCGGCCCAGGTCATTCAACAGGTGACGGAGGCGATCGCCGATCCTCAAGGTTGGGATGTCTTGTTTTTTGCAGGTCACAGCAATGAAACCACCATGACGGGTGGCGAATTGGGCATTGCACCGGGTGTTTCGATTGCGGTGAGCGAAATTACACCGCAACTGATGGCTGCCAAAAAGCGCGGTTTGCAGGTCGCCATCTTCAATTCCTGTAGTGGTTTAAGCATTGCAGAATCGTTAATTGATCTGGGATTTAGTCAAGTCGTCGTCATGCGTGAACCCATTCACAATCGTGTTGCCCAAGAGTTTCTCGTGCGGTTCCTTCAGGGGTTGAGCAGACATTTGGATGTGTATGAGTCAATGATGTCAGCGCGGCAATTTTTGCGAATGGAAAAGAGTCACACATACCCGTCTGCGTCGATCGTGCCATCGTTATTTTGCCATCCTGGATCAGTTCTCTTTCGTATTGCTGCGCGTCCCTGGAAACAGCGCCTCCGCCATTCCCTTCCGACATCCCTAGAAGCGATCGCTCTGGGTGTAAGTTTGTTACTAACTGCGATTCCTGGCGTGCAAAACTGGTTGCAAGATGGGCGAATGTTTAGCCAGGCGGTCTATCGACGGGTGACGGCGCAAATCCCTTCTCACCAGCCTCCTTCGGTGGTGTTGGTGCAGATCGATACGGCATCTCTTGCGCGGGCTGGGGTCATGCAAGTGAACCCGATCGATCGCGGCTATCTGGCTACGATTGTCGATCGACTTCGCACTGCCAACGCAGCAGTCGTAGGAATTGATCTATTGCTGGATGCGCCCCAAAAAGATCCGCCTACGGGTGACAAAGATTTGGCGGCGGCGGTGCGACGAGCGATCAATCAGCACATGTGGCTGACGTTTGCGGCAATTTTAGAACCAACTGGCGAACTGAGTGTGAGCGATGCGACTCAAATTACTCGCCCCAATTGGACGCTGCAAGGTTATGTCGATGCCGATCCTTTCTTTGTCGAACTGCCCGATCGCGACTGTCGAGAGGCTTGCCCGATCGCCTATCTCATGGCTCTGGTGCAGGCGGCTCGGCAAGAAATCACCGAACTGCCCCAGCCAGGGGTTGATGCGCCTTCTGGCAAACTGCGAACCCAACTGCTCGACCACATCGAACAAAAACGCACCTCAGAAGGGGACGTTATCCAGCCTGCTGAGAGGGCAGCCGCCCTTCTCGCTGCGACCGATGATCGATTTTTCACTGCCGCCCGATCGTGTCTATGAGCGCATCTCTGCCTGGCAGTTGCTCGATTCGAGTGTGACGTTGCCGTTGTTGTCTCAGCAAGTGGTGTGGGTGGCCGCCGGGAGTGACGAACGCATGGGGATTGCCAATGGTCAGCCCGATCGCTTTGCGTCTCCCTCTGCAACACACTTTTGGACGGGTCAACCCTGGCTAACGGGGGGCGAAACGCTGGCCTATATGACCCATCACCTATTAAGCCGTCATCTGATTCTTCCCATTCCCGATGCGTGGATGATAGCGTTGACGGCACTGATTGGCAAGGCGATCGCGCTTCTGCTCAGGCGGCATTCGGCACGATGGAGTTTGGCGCATCATTTACAGGTAAGCAGTATGTTAATTGGAATTCCTATAGTGTATGGCGCTATCGGTCTTCAGCTTTATATTTCTGTCGCGCTATCGTTTCCCTGGTTGTTTCCTTCTCTGGTATTTTTAGCATATGTTTTACCCCAAACAAGGAGAGAAAATCATGATTAATTTACGTCGATCGCTCACAGGTTTTACGATCGTTTCAGCAATATTGACAGCAATTAATCTTCCAGGATCTAGTATTCATCAACCTGATTCTCAGTTTTTTTCTCAGTTTTTTTCTCAGGGGATAGCCCAGGCTTCAGGGTCGCGATTTGCCTTTTGGCAACGTCGCCCTCGGACTCGGTTAGTATCTCGGAGTAATGCCTGCCCCGTTTCTCCTGGCTTACTCAAAACGATGACCCTCTGGCACGATCGACCCACCTTTATTTGGCAAGGTCAAGGAATTGTTCGGGTAAGCTTGAGCGATTATGAGACTAGAAAAGTGTTGTGGATGCAGGCAGTGAATGCACCCCAGCAAGAAGTTGTTTACAACGGTGAACCTTTGCAGCCAGGGAAATTGTATCGGTGGCAAATTGTGGGTGACAAGTCATCGCAAACCTATCGATCGGACAGTCAAGTCTGGTACAAGTTTGAAGTGATGGCAACCTCAGAACGAGAGCAGATCAAAGCCGATTTGCAAAAGTTAGAACAATCTGCACGGGTCAGTCGCAGGTCTCAGGAAGAACAAGCGATCGACCAGGCCAACTATTTTGCCGATCGTGAACTCTGGTCAGATGCACTTCAGGTTTTGCAGAGGGTTGAAAATCCGTCGGCAACCTTTGCCAAACAGCGCCAGACCTATGTAGCAAACTTGTGTGCCCAGGAAGGTATTTCGGCAAGCGCTCACTAATCCTCCTCCCTTCTCCCTTATTCCTCCTCCCTATCTCCAATGATTCAACCCTTCATTCGACGCTTGCTGATAGTTGGCAGTATTGTGATGCTCGATCATCCGGTGGCGATCGCTCAAATTATTCCAGACAATTCCCTGAATACGGAGGGATCGCAGCTTGTCAACAATGTCACAATCAAAGGAGAAATCGGCGATCGCATCAATGGTGGTGCAATTCGCGGCAACAATCTTTTTCACAGCTTTCAAGACTTCAATGTTGCCGACGGGCAGCGATTGTTTTTGCGAACCGATGTCGACATCCAAAACATTCTCACACGGGTTACAGGGAGCAACCCTTCTAACATTCTGGGGACGTTGGGAGTCGAGGGCGCGGCAAATTTGTTTTTGCTCAATCCTAATGGTATTTTGTTTGGTCAAAATGCTCGACTTGATCTGGGCGGATCGTTTTTGGCAACCACTGCCAATGCATTGCAATTTGGAGAACAGGGCGTTTTTAGCACTGCCGATCGCCAAGCACCACCCTTGTTGACGGTCAATCCTTCGGCTTTGTGGTTCAACCAGCTTCAGGCAAGCAGTATTGTGAATCGATCGCAGACTCCCCTGGGCACAACTCCAAATGGCATCCCATTGCGGGGGTTGCAAGTGCCCCAGGGTCAAAGTCTTGTGCTGGCGGGCGGTGCGATTAATTTTGAGGGTGGCGGTGTGAATGCTCTGGGCGGGCGCATTGATCTGGCAGCGATCGCATCTCCCAATAGGGCCGGGGTTCCCAATATTGTCGGGCTAGCGACGGATGGCAACGAGATCAAATTGAATGTTCCTACAGAGGCGCGGGGAGATGTGACGTTTACCAACGGTGCGATCGCCAATGTAGCCTCCGGCAATGGCGGAGCAATTGTTGTGTCGGCTCGCAATTTGACGCTGATCAATGCTCGGCTGCGGGCAGGCATTGAAGAAAATGCAGGGGCGATCGATAGCCAAGCAGGAGACATTGTTCTGAATGTAACCGAGCAAGTGTTGGCGCAACAGTCTGTGTTGGCTAATATCGTGCGATCGGGGGGCTTGGGCAATGCGGGCAATCTACAAATTCAAACAGGTTCACTGTTGCTGAGTCGTGGGACGCAACTATTTACCGACACATCCGGCACGGGCAACGCGGGCAATATTGTGGTCGAAGCTCGCGATCGCATCGTGCTGCAAGGCGCGGATAGTGACGAATTTCTCAGCTTGATGAATAGTGGCATTAAAGAAGGTGGGCGCGGCAACGGGGGCAATATTCGCCTGACCACAGACTCGCTGTCTCTGACCCAAGGCACGCAGCTGATTAGCAGCGTCTCTGGGCAAGGGAATGGCGGCGATGTGATTCTCAAGGCCCGTGACATTACTTTTTGGGAAGCGCGCCCGATGGGAATGGCGGCTTTAACCCTAGTGGAATTTTTGCGGCGGTGGAGGCGAAGGGGCAGGGCAATGCGGGGCAGATTCGCATCAATACTCAAACGCTGACGATCGCCGATGGTGCTTCGATCAATTCCTTCACCCGTGGGCAGGGCAACGCAGGCAATATTGTGATCGAAGCCAGCGATCGCGTCAGTTTGGTGAATGCGATCGGGGGAATTGACAGTTCCGTTACTCGGCGAGGGGTGGGTCAGGGAGGCAACATTGTTGTTCGGACGGCGGTTTTGTCGCTGAGTGAAGGATCTTCCATTACCAGTAACACCAACGGGCAGGGTAATGCTGGGTCAATTGTGATCGAGACTAATGCTCTGGTGATTGAGAAAGCCCCCACCCAAAATACGCTCCCAGTCTATGGAGCGATTTTATCGAACACGAGTCGTCAGGGGAATGCCGGAGATGTGGTCATTTATGCCCGTGACTCGATCTTTCTAGACAACGGCTTGATTTCTAGCGATGTGTTAGACGGTGGCTCACGGTCTGATCTGAAGGGAGTGGGGCGCGGTGGAGACGTTCGCATCACTACTGGATCGCTCAAACTCACAAATCGTTCTCAACTGCTCGCCACCAGCAGCGGGCAAGGCAGCGCAGGCAATCTGACGATTGAGGCGCGAGACGGCATAGAGTTGGATGATAGTTCTCTGACAACCAGTATCTCTAAACTTAACGGTTCAGCAAGCATCGGCAGTGCAGGTGATATAAACATCACAGGTCGATCGCTCGTGTTGACCAACGGCGGAAATTTGCTGGCAGTGTCTGCCGGGCAAGGCAACGCGGGCAACATCACCATCAAAGTGCAGGATCACATCGTTTTGGAGGGGGGGGAAAATCAGAGATTTACAGGCATTGCAAGTTCTATGCTGCCAGGCGGAGTAGGACAGGGAGGCAATATTCAACTCACTTCTGGTTCCTTGGTTTTGGCAAACGGTGGATTGATTTCCTCAGCAACCTCAGGGCAGGGCAATGCGGGCAACATCACAATCCAGACAAATTGGTTAGATCTCAATGGAGCAAGCCAGTCGGGCAGTTTGGTTGGCATCGTGAGTGTGGCCACATCAGAAAGCAAGGGAAACGCGGGCAACATCGACATTATGGCGAACTCGGTGGCTGTCACCAATGGCGGCGTGGTGGCAGCGAGTACCAATGCCCAAGGGCAAGCTGGAAATGTCACGCTGCAAGTTCGCGATCGGCTCTTGTTGTCAGGGGTTTCTCCGAAGGGGCAACGCAGTGCGATCAGTTCTGAAACGGAAAAAAATGGGACGGGTAGCGCTGGCAATATCACGATCGTGAACCCCAAGACGATCAGAATCGAAAACGGTGCAGGAATTTTTGTGGGCAGCCAGGGCATTGGTCAGGCAGGCAACATTCGTTTAGCAGCAGAGGCTCTATCTGTTGATCGGGGCTTCATTTCAGCAGAAACTACCAGCACCAATGGTGGCAACATTCGTCTAGATGTGACGGATGCGATCGTCCTCCGCAACGGCAGTTTCCTCTCGACCAGTGCGGGGACGGCTCAAGCCGGGGGCAACGGCGGCAACATTACGATCAATACCTCGGCGATCGTTGCCTCTGCCCGCGAAAATAGCGACATTCGTGCCAATGCCTTTACTGGCAGCGGGGGCAATGTTCGCATTCAGGCTGAGGGAATTTTTGGCATTCAGTCTCGATCGCAACCCACGCCCGAAAGTGATATTACGGCCAGTTCTCAACTGGGAGTGCAGGGAGAAGTGGCCATTAATCAGCCCGATGTTCAGCCCGCTCAAGGATTACTCGAACTGCCCACCACCCCGATCGATGCCAGCAATCAGATCGCCCAAACCTGTGCCAACAGAACCGCCGATCGCCCGATCGGAGAGTTTAACATCACCGGCCGCGGCAACCTGCCACCCAGCCCGATCGACCCTCTCACAGGCACACCCATCCTAAGCCCTCTCGCCACCCTCGACCCAACTACAGCAAGCTACCCCAATTCTCCTTCATCCCTCTCGCGCATCGGGGCGAAAACCCCTCCTCCTGCTCGCGCAGAGTGGCGAAGCCAACCCCCCATCATCGAAGCCCAAGGCTGGATCAAAACAGCAGAGGGGGATCATCCTGGTTGCCCAGGCTCCCGAAGTCACACCCACTCCTCGATCGATCGTTCCCCCGTGTCCCTGCATCCAAACTTCAACCATCAGGAGTCTTATGAGCAAACGCCAAAACAACAGACGAATGATTCGCTTTGTGATGCAAATGGCGATCGTCATCTTGCTATGCGTGACACCGGGATTAATACAACCTGCAACCGCATCGCTATCAAGTGCGTTATCACTAGATCAACAAGCTCAAACACACTATAGCGATCGTCAATTTACAGAAGCTGCAACCCAATTTCAACAAGCCGCCCAAGCCTACAAAAACGCTGGCGATCGGGTTCGGCAGGCGCTCAGTCTCAGCAATCTATCCCTCGCCTACCAACAACTCGGACAATGGAACCAGGCAAGTCAGGCGATCGACGAAAGTCTTTCTATTCTACAAACCAGCCCTGCAAACACACCCAGACGGGCGATCGCACTGGCTCAGTCCTTCGATATTCTGGGGGGCTTGAAGCTGGCACGGGGGCAATCTGAAGCAGCCCTCAAAGCTTGGGAACAAGCCGCTACTTTATATCAACAGGCAGGCAAACGAGATCGTGCCCTCACCAGCCAAACCAATCAAGCCCAGGCATTCCAAAATTTGGGGCTTTACCGCCGGGCGATCGCGCTACTCGACACCGCTCTAGACCTGCCGACTCGGGCCACTGCCACCCCCAAACAACTCACCACGCAATTGCAATCTGTACCCGTCTCTGCCGAAACTGCAACAGCCCTACAAGCCCTAGGAGAATCCCTCCGAGTGATCGGCAATCTCCCCCAGGCGACTCTGGTTTTGCAGCGCAGTTTAGCGATCGCCACACACCTGCAACTACCCGATACGATCGCATTGTCTCAACTCAGTTTGGGCAATACGGCGCGGGCATCGGGCGATCGATCTGTTGCCCTCCAGTTCTACGAACAAGCTGCTACCGCTCCCACAACGCTGCTGAGCATTCAGGCTCAAGTCAATCAACTAAGTCTGTGGGTCAACGATCAGCCAGAGAAAGCACAATCGCTCTTGCCAACCCTGCAATCACAAATTTCAGCACTTCCCCCCAGTCGAGTTGAAATTGATGCTCGCATTAATCTGGCGCAAACCATCATGCAACTCAAGGGGGCTGACCCCAAACCGATCGCCCAACTACTGGCCGTCGCCGTGCAACACGCCCAGGATCTGGGCGACCCGCGCACACAATCCTATGCAGTGGGCAGTTTAGGTAGCCTTTACGAACAAACTCAACAATGGTCAGATGCAGAAAAGTTAACCCAACAAGCACTGCAACTTGCCCAACCAATCAATGCGGGTGATATTGCCTATCGGTGGCAGTGGCAACTCGGCCGCGTTCTCAAAGCACAAGGCAAAACCGAAGGCGCGATCGCAGCCTACCAAGAAGCCGTTGCCTCAATCAAGTCGCTCCGAGCCGATCTGGCGGCGGCAAGCCCTGATGTTCAATTCTCATTTCGCGATGCCGTTGAGCCAATTCATCGCCAATTGGTAGAATTGTTATTAACCTCCATTCAAGTCGATCGCTTAAAAACGGCCCGATCGGTGCTCGAAGATTTGCAGCTAGTCGAGCTTGATAACTTCTTTCGAGAGGCTTGTCTCAATGCCAATCCCCAACAAATTGATCAAGTCGATCAACGGGCGGCCATTATCTATCCCATTGTTCTAGAAGATCAACTGGCGCTTATTGTCAGTTTGCCATCTAGCAACGGTTCCAGCAGTTTACGCTATTACAAAACAGCCATCGATCGTGCCCAAGTTGAAGCGATCGCCACTCGACTGCGCGAAGACATCGATCAACCCACCACCCAAAAGTTGACCCTGCCCAAACTTCAGAAAATGTATGATTTGTTGATTCGCCCTGAAGCCGCAGATTTAGCTGCCAGCAAAGTTGAAACACTGGTCTTCATTTTGGATGGAGCCTTGCGAAGCGTGCCGATGTCTGCACTGCACGATGGTCAAGCGTTTTTAATTGAACAATACAGCATTGCCCTCGCCCCCGGTTTACAACTGCTGTCACCACGATCGCTGCGTCCCGATCGATTGGGTGTGCTGGTTGCCGGGTTGACCGAAGCCCGTCCTCCCGGCTTTTCGGCTCTGCCCTCGGTCAAAGATGAAGTCAATAAAATTCAGTCTGAGATGCCTAGTCAGCTTTTGTTTAATCAAAAGTTTACCAGTTCTGCCTTTCAAACGACGATCGCTGCGGCTCCTTACCCGATCGTACATCTCGCGACCCACGGTCAATTTGGCTCTCAAGCCAGCGACACCTTTATTCTCACCTGGGATGGCAAAATCAAAGTCAATCAACTCAGCAGCATCCTTAAGACTATTGAACTATCACGACGCAACGGCTCCCTCGAACTGTTGGTGTTGAGTGCTTGCGAAACGGCGGCTGGGGATGCTCGATCGGCGCTAGGCTTGGCAGGTGTTGCTGTGCGATCGGGGGCAAGAAGTACGATCGCAACTCTATGGCGCGTCAATGACACCTCATCTGCAACGCTTATGGGTCAGTTCTATGATGAATTGTCCCAAACTCCTAAAACGGGCATTTCTAAGGCTGAGGCGCTGCGTCGTGCCCAATTGAAGGTCTTGCGCGACCCAGACTATAGTTCTCCTTATTTTTGGTCTGCCTACGTCCTGATTGGCAATTGGATCTGACAATTGAATTTGACACCAAGCCCAAAATCAGAGGCTTTTGCAAAATTGCAACTAGGAATGCGAATTAAATAAAGTGCAGCGTCTCGCCCTCACCCTAGCCCTCTCCCGATGGGAGAGGGAATAAGAGACTGGCTCCCTTCTCCCAAAAAGGGCGAAGGGTTGGGGAGGGGGCTTCGCCCCGTTTCACGAGAGGGCAGAAGACGCTCACAAGTTTTACAGGCTATTGAATCCACGATCCTAGAGGAAACCTGAAGTTCTGAAAAGTTGCCCATCAAAGTTACCCATCGCCTAAACTGAGAAATCAGCACCCGTTTCTCATTGCAACAATTCATGAGCTTTTGGACACAGATTCTCGATTTTGCTCAAGCGACCTCACACTCGGTTGGGGCAAAGCTTCTAGAAGATTTTGGGCAGGTGCAAGCCTCTGAAAAATCGGATGGCAGTTTGGTAACACAGTCCGATCGCTGGGCTGACCAAACCTTGCGAGATGCGATCGCGCAAACATTCTCCACCCACGGCGTGTTGAGTGAAGAGGTAGAACATATCTTTCCGGGTACAGACTGGTGCTGGGTTGTCGATCCCTTAGATGGCACAACCAACTTTGCCAGAGGGTTGCCCCTGTGGGGAGTCTCCTTGGGGTTGCTCTATCAAGGAGTTCCAGTGTTTGGCTATGTGCATTTTCCACCCTTGAGGCAGTCGTTTTATGGCTATTGGCGGGGGGCATCTGGGCTAGAAATGCCAGAGGGAGCCTTTCTCAACCAGAAGCCTATTCACGCCAGTCAAGATGAATTGACGAGCAATCATTTCTTTAATCTCTGTGCGCGAAGTGTGTCGGTGCTCAGGCAGCCTTTTCCTGCCAAAGCGCGCATGTTAGGCGTGGCGACTTACAATTTGCTGACGGTGGCGGCTGGGGCAACGTTGGGCGGGGTAGAGGCAACGCCAAAGATTTGGGATATTGCCGCAGTGTGGGCGATCGTGCAGGCGGCTGGCGCGGTGTGGCATCCTTTAACATCACAACCGATTTTCCCTTTAGAAGTGGGGCAAGACTATAGCCAACGCTCTTTTCCTACGTTGGTGGTGAGCCGATCGCAGTTATTGCCTGTGTTTGAGCCGCTGGTACAGTCGGTTGCGAGTCGCTAATGTTTTTGATCTCTATCTCTACACAGAAAACCCCATATCTTGCAGCCCTTGACGTAGCCGATCGCCCTCTGATGATCCCTGTTGTTCATGCAGATCGATCGCCCTTCGGAAGGCCGCTAGGCTTTCAGAAACTTGACCTACTTTGAGTAAGACGACACCAAGATTTTGATGTGCGTCAGCATAGTCAGGTTGTAGATCAATAGCAATTTGGTAATGATCGATTGCCGAAGTAAGCTGCCCCAGCGATTTGAAAGTCATGGCCAAGTTGTTGTGCGCGATCGCCAACGTCGGATCGATCTCTAGCACTTGTTGATATAGAACTTTTGCCTGGCTCAAGTTGCCTTTTTCTTTGAGCAGATTTCCCCAATTGTTTAATGCACCTAGTTTAAGTTTGGGCAAAATTGGCTGTTGTGCTGCAATTTGATAATGGTGCTCGGCTTGCAGGGGTTGATGTTGATGATAGACACTGCCTAAGTGATAGTGAAGTTCATAGAGAAGTGGAGCATTCAATAGAGAAGATTGCAGCCCACGTTCTAGTAGCAGTAAGCCTTTTTGAGTTTCGCCTATTTCAACATACAATGCACCCAATTTGCTACACACATAGGGATCATGGGGATGTTTTGCGAGAAATCCTTCCATGATCGATCGAGCTTTGGCAACCTTATTTTTTGCAGCAATCACGTCCGATCGATAGCCATCATGAACGATCGCCACCTCTGGGAGATAGCCAATTTGCCAATCAGATTCTCGCTGCAACAAAGCATCAACACTATCATCGATCATTGCATGATAGGGGCGAGTAAAGTAAACCTCTGGGTGTCGTCGAAACAGACGCGACACCATTGAATAGGGCGATTGAGCCGCGCCCACTTCCTGTCTGACCAGGTTGATCACAAGATGCTGCTCACTGCAAATCGCTTGCTGCAAATCGGCAACAATATCAGGAACCAAAACTTCATCTGCATCCAACACTAAAACCCAGTCGCCTCGCACATATTGCAGAGCTTCATTGCGTGCGGCCGAAAAGTCGTTGCCCCACTCAAAAGAATAGACCTTTGCATTGAATTGGTGTGCGATCGCGATCGTGCCATCCGTTGAGCCAGTATCTAGCACAACCATTTCATCAACCACATCGCAAACGCTAGCCAGGCATTGCGGCAACGCGGCCTCTTCATTTTTGACAATCATGCAGAAACTCAGATTCATTGCTCCTCACAAGTTGGTTACTCAAATTCAGCCAGGTTGCTCGCTTTCCCCTACTGTTTAGACAGAAAAGTTTAGTTCTCCTTAAAAAGCCAGCATTAGCTTCAATTTTGTGCCAGAATCTGGGCGATCGAGCTAACGATAAAACCATGATGCGATCGTCTAAGTTATTTGCAGCGCTGTTGTCTTTTTCGCTAGTACTAGCTCCCATTGGGGCACAGGCTCAAAGTGTTGACCAGTTGTTTGAGCAAGGGTCAGCCGCCTCAGCCGCAGGCAATTCTACCCAGGCAGAGGCAATCTGGCGCAAGGTGATTCGACTCGCTCCCGACAATCCATTTGCCTATTACAACTTGGGCATCGAACTGGCAAAGCAAAATCGATCGCGAGATGCAATTGTCGCCTTTCAAAAAGTTTTGACCCTTCCCAATCGCCCTGGCAACCCGACAAGCTCGCATGTCCTAGGTTACACCGGGTTGGGAGGCGTATTGGCTGACACGGAGCAGTTCGATCGGGCGATCACGGCTTATCGTCAAGCCATTCAGCTTGATCCGACCTTTGACGATGCCTACTACAGCATGAGTCTGGCTCAGCAGCAAAAAGGCCAGACAAACGAAGCCATTCTCAATTTGCGGCGCACCCTCAAACTTAACCCCGATAAAGTTGATGCTCACATCTGGCTAGGCATTCTTCTACGCACTCAAGGAAAATTTGCCGAGGCAACAACGTCCCTGCGACGCGCCGCCGAGCTTGACAGCACCTCAACGTGGATCTACACCAGTTTGGGGGATGTGTTGTTGGCGCAGGGCAAAACCGAGGAAGCGATCAAAAACTATCGAGTTGCCTTAAATCTGCCGGAGCGATCGGGGCTAATTGGCAGTGCCCACACTGCTACCTACAACAGCTTAGGCCTTGCGTTGCAGCGACAAGGCAAGCTCAAAGAAGCGATCGAAGCCTTCCAGTCGGCGATCGATTTAAATGCTAACTACGCAGCAGCCCGAAACAACCTGAGAGAAGCCCAACGACTCTTAGGGAAGCCCAAGGAATGATTGATCCTGTCATGCTGAACGAAGCGCCAGCGTAGTGAAGCATCCCAATTCATCGCAAACCTGGAGATTCTTCGCTTCACTGCGTTTCGCTCAGAATGACAATGGATCATTTATTTCTTGGCTCTCTCTTAAAACAACAGCAAAATCAGAAATTGATCCCCATCTAGTAGGTTCTGGCAGAAATATACTGACCCTCTTCCGTCCCTAGAAAGGGGTTGCCCAACTCACGCTGAAGTCTACTAAAGTAGGTGAAATTAAAGCAAACTACGCAAACCCCTGATGCCTTATTGCCATGCCCCAACTTCGAGTCGAGCAGGTCAGTCTTGCCTCCCGATCGCTCACTCCTCACCCCAAAGCTAGTCCACCCGTGCAGTATCTACTGCGGGATATTTCCTTTGAGGTGAATCGGGGCGATCGCCTCTCTCTAGTCGGCGCATCTGGCTGCGGCAAAACTTCGCTTTTGCGACTGCTCAACCGCCTCAGCGAACCCTTCCGGGGCACGGTTTATCTAGAGGGGCAACCATTTTCTCAAGTTTCAGTTGTTGCCCTCCGTCAGCAGATTACTCTGGTACACCAAGAAACCAAGCTGTTTGGCATGACCGTCCGCGAAGCCTTGACTTACCCACTCAAGCTCAGAAATATTCCGCCCACTACATCAGAGCCAAAAATTGCCGAGTGGATAGAGAAACTACAGATTCCTCAAGCTTGGCTCGATCGCACCGAGTCTCAGCTATCTCTGGGAGAACGGCAGTGGGTAGCGATCGCCCGTGGGTTGGTCATTCAGCCCAAAATTTTGCTCCTTGATGAACCGACCGCTAGTTTAGATGCCGGACGCAGCCATCACCTGCTCAAGGTGCTCTTAGAAATGTCTCAATTGGGTCAGACGATTTTTATGGCCAATCATCAGCTAGATCTAGCAAAACAATTTAGCGATCGTGTGCTGCATTTACATCAGGGCGCATTGATTCAAGATAGAAAAAGTACTCAAATAGATTGGCAAGCCTTGCGAGAAACGATCGCACGGGCAGAAGCCACAGAAGCCGAAGAATGGGAGTAGTGGTCTGTCAAGAATTTTTTAAGGGGGTTTCAATGAGCGCATCCCAACTGTGCAAAGCTTCCGGGCGGCCCTCAAACCCTAGTGGTTTGTCAGTTTTGATTTTGTGCCTTCGGGTGAGCGAGAGACTTCCAAGTCTGGCTCCTCCTTCTCTGTGGGGAGAAGGAGGCTGGGAGGATGAGGGCACTTTGAGCGCCCTCGAATTCACGTTAACCTAACAATTCACCCGTTTCTTGCAGAGAATGCAATCGCTGGTAAATGCCGCCGTGATGTAATAGCTGCTCGTGATTGCCAACTTCGACAATGCTGCCTTTGTCTAAGACCACGATTTTGTCAGCTTCGCGTACCGTGCTGAGACGGTGAGCAATGATGATTAGAGTACGCGTACCGAGAATCGATCGCATCGCTAGTTGAATCGATCGCTCCGACTCATAATCTAAGCTAGAAGTCGCTTCGTCAAAGATCAACACATCCGGGTCAACAATCAGCGCACGAGCAATGCCAATTCGCTGACGCTGACCCCCCGATAATCGCACGCCGCGTTCACCCACCACGGTGGAATATTTGCCAGGCATTTGGTGAATAAATTCATCTGCCTGGGCAATGCGACAGGCTTCTCGTACCTGTTCTAGGGTAGCGTGGGGGTTGCCGTAGGTGAGATTGTCGAGCAGTGTACCGTTGAAGATATCGACTTCTTGGTGAACGATCGCCAGTCGTTTGCGATAGGCGGTTACATCCAGACGACGAATATCTTGCCCATCGATCAAAATCGCGCCCTGGTTGGGTTCAAAGTAGCGAAACAGCAGTTTCACCAACGTCGATTTGCCGGAACCACTGCGACCGACGAGGGCGATCGTTTGGTAGGGTTCGATCAGCAGACTCACATCACTGAGCACGGGCTGTGCAGGATCATAGCCAAAGGTGAGATGAGAAAATTCGACTTTGCCAGTGAATTGGTACGTGGGGACTGCTGCCAGATTTTCGGCAAGGCTGCTGGCATCGGTTCCGACGGGTGTTTGCATAAATTCATGAAAGCGAGTCATGGGTGCATAGCGACGGGCAAACACTTCAGCAAGTTGGCTAATCGGTTCGACTTCGGCGTAGGCCATGCTAGAAACGGTCAGCGTTGTGATGAAGTGCCCTAGCGAAATTCTGCCCTGCACGGTAGCCAACACCGTAACTGCGAGCACCAAAAACACACAGGATTGAACGACCGTTCGTTCATACATTCCCAACATCACATAGCCTTTGTGAATTCGGTAGTCTAAGACTTTGAATTCACGATCGAGCCGTTGCTGTTGGCGTTTTAGCTCGGTAGTTTCTGAGGCAAATGCCTTCACCGTTTTGATGTTGGTGATGATCTCAGAGGTGCGACTTTCGGTGTTTTCAATGTATTTATCTAGCCGTTCTTCACGATCTGAGAGTTTCTTAAGCCCCGAAAGGCTATAGGTGAGAATGGCAATAAAAGACACCAATAACAACAGAGCAATGCGCCACTCAATGAACCAAATTACGGCAAAAATGCCAATCACCCGAAAGAATTTGGGCAATAGCTGACTGGTCACTTCTGGGTATGTCCAGGTGTGGTTTGATAGCCCTTTGGCAACTCTGGCAGCAATGCGTCCAGAGTTGTTTTCGTCGTAAAACTCGATCGGCAAGGTCAGAACTTTTTTCAGTGCTTTTTCGGCGTGCTCGCGTCGGGCACGAAAGGCGGTATCCCAAGCAAACCACGGCCCCAACCAGGGTTGGATGGGGGCCCGCCCCACGGAGACAATGCAAACCAGCACCAACAGCACGCCGAGCGACAGGAATTTGTCGATCGGTCGGTTTGTCAGTTGGGCGACAGTTGCCACCAGAGTTTGAACAGGACGATCGAGCATCTGACCCGAAAGGACGTTGAGAATTTGACCGATCGCGTAAGGAACGAATAGGTCAATCACCTCAAACAGGCTCATCATTGCAACGCTGAACAGCGATACCTTCCAGTAGTTGCGAAAGTAGTAGATGATCTCTAAAAACTTAGCCATGAATTTTTCAAAGTTTGGCTGAGGTAGATGGGGTGTGACGTTTCAAAAACCGTCTTTATCACTACATATACTACATCATGCTACAAAAAATTCCATAAATCATCACTAACTCATAGGCTCATGGGCAATTGCGCCCTCATCCCCAACCTAGCAAGATATGCTTTGTCAGGGCATAAAATTAAAAATTTTGGACGGGGTGCAGGGGTGGAACCCCTGGCTGGGCGCAGCCCCCACACCCCTTCTAAACCAAAATCTATAGGCTGACGCAGTATAGTTTTCTGCTCGTTTTTCATAGCGCGTGGCAATGCGGCGAGATCGGCAACCCTAATTTTTAGTCTTGACGATGCACCAGGGTCAGGGCTATGTTCTCAAGCATTGGAGCCAGAATTCTTGTCCCCTGGCTCTTTGGGAGAGGAAGCAAGAGGCCGGTTCTCCTACTCCCAACTTGGGAGCAAGGGTTAAGGGATGAGGGCGAAAATCTCGGCATTCATCAATCCACCTTCTTTAGCTGCACATCACGCGATTTAAGACAAAATTTGCCCATAAAAAAGCCCGATCGTGAAACCGGGCTTTGTAGCTACTCTCTCTTAAAACTGAAAAACTTTTACCGAGTTGTTTAGAGGATTTCTAGAAAAGATATTACCTTCCGACCTTTGCTCTGCGACTTTGCTCAGAGCGCAAGCTGACCGAACGAAGTCGCAGACAGAGGGTAATTGGTTTACTAGAAATCACCTCAGAGAACAAAGTCTCCTTCACTCATAACATCAAGCCTGCATCGAACTCAATCGCCCTACAAGTCGCCGCCTCGAAACGCCAGGACAAAAATCACTAATGGCCCCGCAATCACGATCGCTGCCAACAAGCTCAACTGAGCAATTGCCTCAAAGTTGATATTGCTTAAAAACTCCATCTACCCCTCCCAAACAAGCCTTGATAACGTCTGAACAATTTGCCGCTAATAGTTGATATTCTATCGGTCGATCGTCCCAATTTTAAGGAAATTTACAAAACTCAAAGAAACTCAACTTGTCCCCACTTCTCCCTGATTACTCATTCCTCATCACTTCAGTTTCTCAGACTCGCTAAACTATTAGACTGAGCAAAACATTTCTTTAACCTATGGCAACCTGGATTTGCGTAAAACAGTGTGGCGCTTGCTGCCATCTCGATCCTACCGATCGCCCCGACCTGCCCGACTATCTCTCAGCCCCAGAGCTTAACCTTTATTTGAGCATGGTCGGTGCAGATGGCTGGTGCATCCACTACGACCCAGAGCAGCGCGAATGCCGCATCTACGAAAAACGGCCTCGCTTTTGCCGAGTCGAAGCGGCCAGCTTTCAGGAAATGTATGGCATCGAACCAGAAGAACTGAATGATTTCGCGATCGACTGTTGCCACCAGCAAATCGAAGGGGTCTACGGCGATCGCAGTTTAGAGATGCTGCGCTTCGATGGGGCGATCGGGCTTTGAGAACAGTTGCCAACTGTGAAAAAGTCTTGGATAATGAAACAAATATGAAAACCAGTGACATTCATGGCCCTTACAGAACTTTCGATTCTTGAACTGATCAATCTTCAGAAGGCAGAGACCCTCGTAGAGGAAGAGTCGTCAGTTTTAGAAGGGCCCACCCCAGACAGACCATTGCCCAGTGTCACCCCAAACTCAAGGTGGAGTTTTTGGGGCGTTTTCGGTTCTACTTTTGTCACCATCTTTTTGGCAGAATTGGGCGACAAAACCCAGCTTGCAACCCTCCTGATGAGTGCTGAGTCTCACGCACCCTGGGTCGTTTTCACAGGGGCAGCCTCCGCCCTCGTGGCAACCAGCCTCATCGGCGTTTTGGTCGGTCGCTGGCTCCACACCCGCCTTTCTCCCAAAACCTTAGAGAGAGCAACTGGCACGCTGCTACTCGTGATTTCAGCCTTGCTCCTGCTGGATGTGATCCGTCTATAGCCCTCCTCATTCCTCAATTTTTTTATGGACTGGCATCTTCTTGGCTTAAGCTTTATCACCGTTTTTTTGGCAGAGTTGGGCGACAAAAGCCAACTTGCGGCGATCGCCCTCAGTGGAAGCAACTGCAAATATCCCAGGGCAGTGTTTTTGGGAACGGTTGCGGCGCTGGTGCTGGCTAGCCTGATTGGGGTGCTGGTGGGTGAAGGAACGGCTCAGGTATTGCCCACTCGACTAGCGAAGGCGATCGCGGCTATGGGGTTTGCCATCTTAGCGATTCGGCTGCTCTGGTTCAACTCTGAGTCAGAAGCTTTGGAACCGGAACCCCAAAAAAGCCCCCAGTCAGACTGAGGGCAATTTAGAGTTTCACCGCATCTTAGACTCAAACATTTAAGACACTTCTGAAGAACGATCGAGATACCAGCCCAGAAGCGCACCACCTGAGACAAACTTGATCGTCTCTAGCAGCCAATAGCCGATGTGGAGTTGGTTCATGCCATTAGGTATTGCGATCGTCGATTCAAATAAATCAAGCTGAATGCCCAAAGACCCCATCTCAGGCGTAATTAAGTAGGTGCAAATCAGCGCCGAGGAAAACATTAAAAGCCCTAGCACCAGACCCCCGCGTTTGGCATTTGAGACCTGTTGCTGCACCAATAAACCCGTAACAATCACCGCCGCACAGACCAACTCAATGCGATTAAAAGTCCAAAAAAGACCATACCCTGCGGGCACAAACCCAGGCTGAGACATCATGCCTGAAGCATAAAGACTGGGCATGACTACCAAATCTAGAAACAAACTTGCACTCAACCAAAACGCCAGAGTGATGGTTAGAATTTTGTGCCACACGACGGATTGGGAGGGAATCGATCGAAGATTGACTTTGGAGCTAACCGTCATAACATTCCTTACTTTGCGCCTTCATTTGTAGCTTAACAAACTTCTTTTTTAGGCTGCTGCAATCCACAAGAAACTTAGTATAAATAGGGCGATTGATGTCAACCAAAAAGATAGATTTAAACGCAACAAACCTGACGGAAGCTGTCAGGTTTGTTGTAAGAATATTAGAAGAACTAGCGCAAGGATAATAAAGATGGTTTACAGGTCTGCAACTCAACAGATAATGAAAGTGGTTTTAACTCCCTCCTTTGCGACAACAGTACAAACTAGATTCAGAAATTTAGCCAATATGTACTTCTTGAGAGTTGCAGGGACTTCGGGAAGGAGACACGTCCCAGAAGTAGTTGGTTAAGAGACTGGAGTGGTTTGCCTCTTTGTGTCTGAATCAACAATAGCACTCTCAATTTTTAGAAAAGGCAACTGTAAATAGATAAAAATTCAAATTAACAGAAGTTAATATCTGCTTAACCTATTGAATATAATGCTCAAACCTGATCCAGTAGTGTCAAGTCATGGAGAAGGCTCGATAAAAAAGGAGAGCCATTACTGCCTCTCCCCAGAATTGCTATCCCCGAAAACTAGTTGCATGGACGATCGAACCCTGACCTGGCGATCGTGAAGCTGATCGATGCAATATGATTCACAGTGCCATATGCAGTCTGCTCTACTTCATCGTTGCCATTTCGTCTTGCAGCCTGCTCTTACAAGCTTTAAACTGAGTGGCCAAATGCTCACTTTCGTCGCTGCTAAAATTGTCACGAATGGCAGAAAAATAGGTACTTTCTTCTTGACGAACATGATCCATAACGATGTCCCTCAAGCGCTGCACTGCATTCATAAATTCATCTGACGCAGGACTCATCGATCGAATCTGATCTAACAGCACTTTCATTTCAGCTTGCTCATCATATAGTTCCTTTAGGTCGCTTTCAGGATACCTCCCAAGCACTGCGGGATAGGCGACCTCTTCTTCGGCAAGTGCATGAACCATCAAGTCTTTGTAGACTTGACCAAAGAACTCCTGACGCTTCTGGGGATCTTTTGTATTTTCAATTTCCATGAACAGAGTGTTCACTTTTTGGTGATCCATCCGAATGACATCTTGCAAGTTCATGTCAGACTTGTCAGAAGTTTGAGTGATTACACTACCTGCAACTCCGCTCAGCGCAGCCACTGCATCTTGAACTCGCGCCCACAAACCTTGATCGGCTTCCATTCCGGTCAATTCACGCACTCCCAAAACCTCTAGAACACCTTTGAGTTGCTCTTGGTGAGCACGCTCTTCAAAGTTGATGGTGTTGAGGGGAGCTAGGGCCGCTTCTACATCTGCACCAATTTTTTTGCGCTGCTTTGTGAACTACCAATCCACTCATTACAACCTGATGTTTTAGTAGCTCATGCTGAAATGCTTTTTCGTAGGTTGACAATTCAGAGCCAGCCATCAACTTTTCAAGTTTGCTGATCATTTCAGTGATTGTGTCTTTGGGTTGAGACTTAACCCCATACTGAACCATCACCGTATCAAGAACTCCTATATTTTTGCGATCGTCCTCCAGCATACTTCTGAAGCGATCGGCAATCTCCGTATCGCTAACTGCTGAAATTAGCGTTTGTTCGTTAGAGATTAAAAGTTCTAGCAAGGCTTTCATATCTGCGAGTTTCATCGCGATCGCCATGCGCTTTGTATCATCAAGTGTCATTACCATTTTTGTTTCTCCAATTTATCGATAGTGGATCGGGGTTTCATCCAACCGTTAGGATGGCGCAAGCAAAGCAGTAGTTCATCCTTCTCGCGACTGACGGAGAAAGTGATTGCGGATACGCGATAATCTGACTGAAGAGGTAGGTGATTATGGATAAACTCATCAAAGAATAAAGGAGATAACTCTGACAGCAATTTTGAAGGTTTATATTGACTGTTAGACCCTTGCATTGACCGAGTACATCTTGTATAGAGATGTATAGATATAGACACTTCTAGGTAAGCTTTTTAATCTTTTACTAGGTGGAGCGATCGCAATGAAAAGCTACGATGTGGTGATTATTGGGGCAGGTCATAATGGTCTGGTGTGCGCCGCTTATTTGTTGAAAGCGGGATATACAGTGCTGCTGTTAGAGAAGCGATCGGTTCCGGGTGGGGCAGCCACTACTGAAGAAGTAATTCCCGAAGCACCAGGATTTAAATTTAATCTGTGCGCGATCGACCACGAGTTTATTCACCTGGGCCCAGTGGTTGAAGAACTGGAACTTGAAAAATATGGTTTGGAGTATTTATATTGCGACCCGGTTGTCTTTTGCCCGCACCCAGATGGTAAATACTTTTTGGCTCATCAATCTGTTGAGAAAACCTGTGCAGAGATTGCTCGATATAACGATCGTGATGCGCGTAAGTATGCAGAATTTGTAGATTATTGGCAACGGGCAATCAGTGCAATGGGCCCAATGTTTAATGCACCGCCCAAGTCTGTAATTGATATTCTGGGTAACTACAATATTCCTAAGATCAAAGATCTATTGTCAGTCGTGGGGTCTTCTAACAAAGCGCTGGACTTTGTACGAACCATGTTAACCAGTGCAGAAGATATTCTCAACGAATGGTTTGACGAAGAATTTGTGAAAGCGCCTTTGGCCAGGCTGGCGGGTGAGTTGGGTGCGCCGCCATCTCAGAAGAATCTAGCGATCGGAGCGATGATGATGGCGATGCGTCACCATCCGGGGATGGCACGACCTAGAGGCGGAACGGGCGCACTGGTGGGGGCATTGGTGAAACTTGTCAAAAGTTTGGGGGGCGAAATTCTAACCGATCAACAGGTCAAACAAATTCTTGTTGATGAGGGTCGTGCCGTTGGCGTTCGGGTGTCCACAGGTCACGAATATCGCGCTCAAAAAGCAGTTATTTCTAATATTGATGCGAAACGATTGTTTCTCAGTTTGATGGATCAAGGTGATGTTGATGCCGCTGCTCCGGAACTGCGCGAACGATTGGAGCGGCGGATCGTCAACAATAATGAAACCATTCTCAAAATTGACTGTGCCCTGTCAGAACCCCTATGTTTTGAGCGCTATAACCATCGAGACGAATATACGATCGGATCGGTTTTAATTGCTGATTCGGTCAAGCATGTGGAACTGGCTCACACCGATCCGGCGATCGGGCGCATTCCCGATTCTGACCCTTCGATGTATGTGGTGCAGCCGACGATGCTCGATCCAACCATGGCTCCTGAAGGCAACCATACGCTATGGATTGAGTTTTTTGCTCCCTATCAAATTGAAGGAGCGGAAGGAACAGGATTGCATGGCACAGGTTGGACGGACGACCTAAAAAATAAAGTTGCCGATCGTGTTCTCGATAAGTTAGCTGACTATGCGCCCAATCTTAAAAAGGCAATTATGGCCCGACGGGTAGAAAGCCCAGCAGAGCTAGGTGAACGCCTGGGCGCGCTCAAGGGCAACTACTACCATATTGATATGACGTTAGATCAAATGGTATTCTTTCGACCTTTACCAGAGTTGGCAAACTATAAAACGCCGATCGAAGGTTTGTTTCTCACCGGAGCCGGAACCCACCCAGGTGGCTCAATCTCAGGAATGCCAGGGCGCAACTGTGCGCGGGTGTTTCTGCATACTCAACAACCGATCGCGCAAACGTTTAGAGATGCAACTGAGTCGTTTAAATCCACAATGGGATCGGTGTTGAAGCCAAAAAAAGAATAGGAAAGAATATCGTAAGGGGCAAGTAAGTATCGGGGTGAAATTAAAGCCAACTAGATGTCGGGTTTCGACTCCGCTCCACCTTCCTCTGAGGCAGGGTGGTTTCATTGTAAGAGTAGGAAAATGAGGATGGACTGAAATCACCATACCTATTCAGTCCATGACCCTCATAGGGCTTCAGCTACAATCTTCTGCCTGGCCTCCTTGGCAAAGTTCCTGCTGTTCAGGACAGAGCAAAACATATCCGTCACCTTCTCGCTCAATAGAACTCCTGCACGAATACTCTACCCTCGCCCTAGTGCAGTAAAGCGAAGATAATTCCTCAGTTCTACAGAATTGGTAAAGCCGTTCAATTGGAAGTTTTAAGGCTTCCCACCCAAACCTCACTGAACTGCGAATTATTTCCGCCGAACTGCACTAAGTAGACAGACTTAATTAAATGTCAGATGCCTACCATTAGCCCTCACCCCCGACCCCTCTCCCAGAGCGGGCGAGGGGGAGAAAAATGGGTTCCTCTTCTCCCAAAATGGGAGAAGGGGTTAGGGGATGAGTCTTAAGTTTTAATTCCACCTACCTACTTAATGGTCTGTCAAG
>JAAUOZ010000333.1 GCA_012034655.1 Leptolyngbyaceae cyanobacterium CSU_1_3
GGATATTCTGGCGCTGACCCAGTACCTTTGGTTTGAAAGTTGGCAGCATCTCCTCGATTTCATGCTCTCTGACTCCCCACCTGCTCAAACTGCTGATTCTTCTTAGTTTTTGAATTTAGAATTGCTGTGCGCTAAAGTTTGTCTGGATGGCAGCATTGTTTTTTGCGATCGCGTCTTTCCTCTCTACCAAATAGGAACCTGGATATGGCTCATCCTGATGCCGAACGAACTCCGCAAATCCTCCAAACCATTGAGATTTTGGAGAAATTGGAAACGCTCATGGATTTAGCGCCAAGTCCAGAGATTGAAGAAATTCTGCTACAGGCGTGGCTGAGGGTGAGCGAAACCTTTCCCGAAGACTTTAAGGAAGCAACACGGGACGATGCTGGAGCAACAGGGCTGCGTCGCTATATGAGAGTGAAAGCTTTTTTTGACAACCCGACGCAAAATGCGATTAGCCCAACGGAGTTAGCAGAGTACTATCAAAACCGTGCGCCAGTGGATGAGGAGTCAGCCAAGTTTTTCTTTTTAGAGTAGGGAGGCGATGTAATAAATTTGTTTCCTCAAGACAAGCCCTCACTTTCAGGTCTTGGCGATCGATTGGTTAGGCTTTGGGCAATTTGCCCGTCCAAGATTGGATTATCAATTCAGAAACAATATTAAGTTTGCAAACAGTCAGCTTTCTCAGCTGGTGGTAATTAAAAAGATAATGATTATCGTTTTAATTTATAGTGAGCATCTAAACTATGGTCAGCATGGCAACAGTAGATTCGGTTCCTGTAACCCTGCTCACAGGCTACTTAGGCGCAGGCAAAACCACCCTGTTGAATCGCATTCTCACCCACGAACATGGCAAAAAGGTCGCGGTGATTGTCAACGAGTTTGGGGATGTCGGGATTGATCACCAACTCATTATCAATGCGGATGAAGAAATTTTTGAGATGAATAACGGTTGCATCTGTTGCACCGTGCGGGGCGACCTGATTCGGATTATTGGCAACTTGATGAAGCGTCGCGACAAATTTGATCATCTGGTAATTGAAACAACGGGCTTGGCTGATCCGGCTCCCGTAATTCAAACCTTTTTCATGGATGAAGATGTGCAGGCGCAAACGAACCTGGATTCAGTTGTGACCGTGGTGGATGCCAAACACATCTGGCAGCACTGGGAGGCTGAAGAGGCCCAGGAACAAATTGCCTTCGCCGATATAGTGCTACTCAACAAGACTGATTTGGTTACGCCAGACGAGCTAGACGAACTGGAGCGGCGGATTCGGAGCATGAATGCCCTTGCCAAAATCTACCGCACCCGCAACGCTGAACTGGAAATGGATGCGCTTTTGGGCATCGGTGCTTTTGACCTGAATCGTGTTTTAGAAATCGACCCGGAGTTTTTAAACGAAACAGCGCATGAGCACGACGAAACCGTGGGTTCTGTCGCGATCGTAGAATCGGGCGAATTGGACGGCAACAAGCTCAACGAATGGCTTGGCAGGTTGTTGCAGACTCAGGGGCCCGATATTTTTCGGATGAAAGGCATTTTGACGATCGCAGGCGAAGATCGGCGCTTTGTATTTCAGGGCGTTCACATGCTGTTTGACGGCAGAGCCGATCGTTCCTGGAAGTCCGATGAAGAACGCAAAAACGAATTGGTGTTTATCGGTCGCAACCTAGATGAAGCTCAACTGAGAGAGGATTTTCGGGCGTGTCTAGCTTAAAAACAAAGAAGCCGGTTGAATTCGATCGCCACTGGCAAGGAATGCTATCGGATTATGTGACAGCGATCGCGTGGTCGCCCGATGGTCAAACGCTGGCAGCCAGTTCTGCTGCGGGTGAGGTGGTTCTTTATCAAGCCGGAGTCTTTCAGCCAATGCCTCTACAGGCGGCAAATGGGCACTCGGTTGACTGTCTCGCCTTCTCCTACGATGGGCAATTTTTGGCGGTGGGCGGGCAAATCGGGCAGGTCAAGATCTGGCAGTTGCAGTCAGAAGCGTTTGAACTGGTTGGTACGCTGAAAAATGCTTCTGCTTGGGTCGATCGCCTGTCGTGGAGTCCGAGCCAGAATCTACTGGCATTCAGTCCAGGAAAATATGTGCAGGTCTGGGATGCCAATGTAGGCGGCGTTGCCACCACCCTAAATTTCGACACCTCTTCCGTTCTGGATTTGACCTGGCATCCCGATGGACGGCGGTTGAGCGTGAGCGGGTATCAGGGGGTAAAAATCTGGACGGCAGAAGACTGGGATGATGACCCGTATCTGCTGACGATTCCTTCGGCAAGTGTGGCGATCGCCTGGTCGCCCGATGGTAAATATATCGCTTCTGGAAACCTCGATCGCACTATCACCGTATTGGAGTGGGAGAATCCTCATCCTTGGGTCATGCGTGGCTTTCCTGGCAAAATTCGTCAACTCGCCTGGTCAGACGTGCTGACGAAAGCGGGTGCATCATTGTTGGCTTCTGCCAGTGTTGAAGGAATTGTGGTTTGGGAAAAGCAAGAAGATGAATCGTTAGGTTGGGAAGGTCGTGTATTAGAAGCACATGAAGGCACTGTCCAATCCATTCACTTCCAGCCAGATGCCCTTTTATTTGCCTCGGCGGCAGCAGACGGCCGGGTCTGTTTGTGGCACAAAGCCAAGCAATTAGCCCAAGTGCTGAACGGTTCCCCCAATGGGTTTTCTTGTGTTGCATGGCATCCCAAAGGGCAACAGCTTGCCGCAGGGGGACAGAACGGAGAACTATTAATTTGGTCAAAGGTGCTGCGGGGTCAAGGTTTCGGGCAACGTTAACAGACCCGAATCAGGCATTATGCCATTGCTTCGTCCCAATGCTCGACGACTGCCTTGTCAACATCAAGAACATGATGATCTTGCAAGTGGTAGAAGACGCGATCGCTAAGGAACGTGGATTCAATCATTCCGTCCACTGCAAAGTGGTCTCGCCCTCACCCCAGCCCTCTCCCAGATTAGGAGAGAGCGCAAGAGTCCGGTTCCCCTGCTCCCAACTTGGGCGAAGGGTTAGGGGATGAGGGCGAAAATCGCTCGCTAACAGAGAGAATTTGCAACCGATATTAATGCTTGGTAAGTATGAGCTACCTCATAGAACTCTCGTTTAGGGTGTGCCAATATGAAGAAGTAATCAAACTGAGGTTTGGGAATTTGGCAAAAGGCTAACCCTAAACAATCACCCTCTTTTCTGACTGCATTCGACCCAAAACTCGATCGCTACAACAGTGAGGTCAAGACAATGGTCAAAACAATGACTCAGACAAAGCTTAATTTTGAAACTGCACCAGGACATCAGCTTTTAGCGGCTGCGGGCAAGAAGGTATTGCGACCTGGCGGACGAATCGCCACTGAGCAACTGTTCCAATGGGCAAACTTTCAGCCGGGCGAAACGGTTCTAGAGTTGGCTTCTAGCTTTGGCGATAGTGCGATCGCCCTCGCTCAACGCTACAACCTGCGGGTCGTTGGAATCGAGAAGAATTCTGATAGTATTGCCCGCGCTCGCGCCAATGTTGCGGCGGCAGGGTTGAGCGATCGAATTCAAATGATTGAAGACGATATCTTTCACCTCGATCGCCTGAGTGAACAGTTTGATTATGTATTAGCAGAAGCGATTCTCACGATGCAGTCACCCAGTGGAAAAGCAAAAATTCTGGCAAGTATTCACGATCGCCTCAAGCCGGGTGGAAAATTTCTGTCTCATGAGTTAGCGGCTCAAAATCGAGAAGCAGAGATTCATCGCGCTTTAGCAGAGGTGATTCGTGTCAATGCTACGCCCCTCTCAGAAACTAATTGGATTGCTGCTTGTGAAACTGCCGGACTAACAGTACAGCACCACCATACAAGCGCAATGAATTTGTTAAATCCTCAGCAGATGCTGCGCGATGAAGGCGCGATCGGCACAGCGCGTATTTTTTGGAACGTCTTGACTCAGCCACCCTTACGAAAACGAGTGCTGGCAATGCGTCGCGTCTTTCAGAAATACCAGCAAGACCTGGGCTACATTGTCCTCTGCACCATCGCTCATTAGCAAAGAACACTTCACGTAATTTTCTACTAACACATCATGAATTCTACAACGCCTATCACTTCTCATGTGACTGATTTGATTGAGCAAGCTGAATACCCTGAAGCAGGAGTACGAAACAAACTGCTACACAAAGACGAGCAGACACAGCACAGTCTCATGTGTTTAGCAGCAGGAACGACGATCGCAGAACACACTTCACCGCGCAATGTCACTGTAATGGTTGTGGCAGGGCAAGGAACTCTGACCTTAGAAGGAAGCGAGATTCGCTTGCAGCCAGGCGTGTTTATTTTGATGCCTGCCAATGCACCCCACGCTTTGCAGACGACGGATTCAACGCTGGCATTTTTGCATAGTAAGTGGTGAATTTAGTAACCCAATCAACCGATGACTGACTCAACCTCGACAACTTCAACCGAGATAGCAGCAAAAACATCGAGTTCTCTACGATCGCACTGGTATCAACCCACATTTTCTCCTGAGCATGGAGTTTATGTGGTGTTGGTTGTTTCCTTTTTGACCGGAGCCGCCGCCGCACAAACCTGGACGTGGGAAACAACGCTGGCTCTCATGTGTGCATTCTGTGGATTTCAAGCAGAACATCCCTTAGTATTGCAAATTAAGCCTGCTCAGGCGACAAGCAATCTCCATCAATCCTCTATCTCACCTTCCATGTTCTGCAACTGTGCCAACAGTTGAACTGCGTCATCGTAAGTGACTTGTGCCGTGGTTTTACGAAACTGCTCCATGACAAACCACTTGTACTGAGGCAGCGACCACCCCAAGCGCGTCGTTTCTCGAAAGAACCGATCGCATCACCCTTTCCTGTGCATCGGTGTAATCGGAAGTGACGCTCTGGATAAAACGCAGGCCGGTTGACCCGACTGCTGAAAGC
>JAAUOZ010000334.1 GCA_012034655.1 Leptolyngbyaceae cyanobacterium CSU_1_3
TCATTGAGCAGGTTGAAGCCATCGACAACTTCAATGAAAATCCGTTTCTTAAAGAGATAGAAGACAGCGAAAAAGTTGCGCTTAATTTGACATTAAAGAAAGGAATACTTGACTTTTCGGGTGATGCAGAGATGGCACTGGGTGGATTTGACAATGCCAGCATAGCCAGAGACCAAACATCATTTTCGACTTTAAATCTTGGCTCTGAATTGTTCTGGAAACCAGCGATGCGATTATCCTCTGGACACGCTACGCGATGGAATGCCGCTAATAACAGTGCAATTTCTTTCTCTCGTCCATACAGTTTCTGGGGGATTTGAAAGCGATCGGAAACATCGTGCAGCGCGAGTGGGATGGTGTCAATTTGCTTTTGTTTCTTTTAATTGTTCTGCCAAGCTTTCTAAATCTGCTTTGATACCCCAAGCACTCTGATAGCGATCCTCCGCATTTTTCGCCATCAGTTTCATCACAATATCAGAAACCGCTTGAGGAATTGTATTGATGATGGGAGATGAACCTTCTGCAACCACACCCCACACCCCACACCCCACACCCTCAACCTCGTGCGGGGGAATCGGCGGTGTAGCAATGTGACAGTGAACTAGTTCCAGGAGATCGCTGGTGGGAAACGGCAATTGTCCCGTCAACAGTTCGTAGAAGGTTGCACCCAGTGAATAAAAGTCGGTGCGATAGTCGAGCATCCGGTTCATTCGTCCGGTTTGCTCTGGCGACAAATAGGCGGGGGTTCCTTCTAGAAGATGGAGACTTTTGAATGTGGGATTGGTGCGACTGAAGCGAGTGGCAATGCCAAAATCAATGATTTTGACAACGCCAGTCCTCGGATTAAAGACTATGTTGCCAGGATTAATATCTTTGTGGATGACATGAGCCGCATGGATTTTGCCTAGAGTATCAGTAATGGCGATCGCTATATTCAAAAAACCGACAACGGCACGGGACAGAAGTCTAATTGTTGCCGCATCCAGCATTCCAAAGACTCTCCACCAAAGTCTTCTAAAAGAATAACCAGCGTGCGCTGGTAGTCTTGCTGGCTGTATGCCTTGACTACGCCTTCAATGTTGAGAAAACGAGTAATTTCATACTCCTGCCGATAGCGAGTTAATTCCTGAGGAGAGGGATAATCCTGCTTAAGAACTTTGGCAATCACTGCACAGTTATCTTGCTCTCTGATACCCCGATATACCAAAGAAGCTAAGCTCTCATAAATTTTGCTGTGGATAGTAATTCCAGGCAGGGTAATCATTGAATGCTCCCTCGATAAAGGACTGTCATCCGTTTCCCAAAGTATATCGCTTGCCAAACTCCAGAATATAAAGCTCCTTGTGTAGATCTTTATATCTTGACTTGTAATTGCTCAACTCAGTAGCCTTCGATCGAATTCGGATTCTAACTTAAGTTAGAGCCAGCCTTCTACTTCATGATGGAATGCTTGCTCTATCAATTTGTACTGTAAAAAATTCAACTTGCTATAGGCGACAGCTTGAAGGCGACCCCCTATATTGAATTTATGCAAACAGTCATGCAAATGGATCGAGCAAGTAAATTGCACGGTTCCATGCTTGAAGGCATGAATATTCAAGGTGCAACTGGATTAACGCACGCTCAAGCAGCGACGTTGAAAGCATTAGGAGCGATCGCACAGTGAAGCGAATGCTCTTTGGGCACGCGACGCGAAAATCTTAACTCTATGCTTAACTCGCGGATCTTGCGTGGTGAAATCGGGAGCCATCTTGCACACTGAACCCATGCCGAACCCATAATCTAGAGGAACCTTCAGCCATGACCATCCACAGTTTACTCACGCCAGAAAATTCAACCGTCATTTTCATTGACCAGCAACCGCAAATGACTTTTGGCGTTGCCTCCATCGATCGCCAACTGCTGATCAACAACACGATTGGATTGGCAAAAGCTGCCAAAGTGTTTAATGTTCCGACCATTTTGACCACCGTTGAAACCCAAGATTTCAGCGGCTATATGTGGCCTCAACTTTTGAGTATTTTTCCCGACCAAACCCCAATTGAGCGCACAAGCATGAACTCTTGGGAAGACAGTCAGTTTGTCGCAGAGGTCGAGCGCATTGGTCGGAAGAAGTTGGTGATTTCTGCCCTGTGGACGGAGGTTTGTCTGGCTTACCCAGCCATTCAAGCAATGGAAGCGGGGTATGAAGTGTATGCCGTAGTTGATGCCTGCGGTGGCACCAGTCAAGTTGCCCATGATATGGCAATCCAACGCGTTGTACAAGCGGGTGCTGTTCCTGTCACCTGGCAGCAGGTTTTGCTGGAGTATCAACGGGATTGGGCGCGAAAGGAAACCTACAATGCGGTGATGGATATTGTCAAACAGCATTCTGGCGCTTACGGTTCAGGCGTTGAGTATGCCTACACCATGATCCATAAAAAAGCTCCGACGATGGCTCATGTGTAACGATCATCCCTTTTTGTAGCTAGAGTTTTTGAGGTCATGTGTAATGCTAGATCCGCTGGTAGTAGGGACAGATGCAGAAACTCACCAGGTAACCGCCATCATTTCTCACTTCATTCGACCTGGGCGTGAGCCAGGGTATGAGGAATGGTTGCACGGCATTGCGACGGCTGCTCACCAATTTAAAGGACATTTAGGGGTCAGCGTGATCCGACCCTGTGATCACGCTCATCCTGAATATGTAGCAATTGTCAGATTTGACCGTTACAACAACCTCAAAACCTGGCTGGAATCCAGCGTGCGGCAGGACTGGCTGGAGCGGTTGCAGCCCTTGATTGAAAAGCCTGAAACCATTCAAACCCTGACGGGTTTGGAAACCTGGTTTACGCTTCCCAATAAACCCATGAAGGCTCCACCTCCACGCTACAGAATGGCGATCGTGACATGGTTGGGAGTGTTTTTTACGATATCTATTCTCAATCGTTTGCTAGTACCGTTCCTGGTTGGGCTTCCGGTATTGCTCAGAACGTTGTTGGTTACAGGTCTAACAGTTGCCCTGCTGACCTACGTGATTATGCCGCGCCTCACTCAACTCTTTCACAAATGGCTGTATCCCATTTGATCAAGTACATCTCTTGTACATTCACAGGAATCTTCCATGTCTTGTCAACACCTGAACGAACTGACGCTAGAGACTATGATTTCAAAAGCCAATTACCCGGTATTCCGCTGTGAGGAATGCCTGCGAGTTGGCGATCGCTGGGTACATTTAAGAATTTGTCAAACCTGCGGCAAAATGTTGTGCTGCGACTCGTCCAAAAATCAGCACGCACGCCGCCATTATGAAGAAAGTGGACATGTGGTAATCAGTTCAGCAGAATTGGGAGAGCAATGGCTGTGGTGTTTTGCCGATGAACAACAAAAAAGCTATTGATCATACGCCCCTTTTCTACTCGCGAGGAAACCACGATGTCAAATCAGCCTGCCCCAACGGATATTTGGCCGAGTTTACCCCTAGACGCATGGCAAGAGACCTATGCCACCTTGCACATGTGGACTCAAATCATCGGCAAAATCCGATTTGCCCAAACTCCGTGGATTAATCATTCCTGGCATATTCCCCTCTATTTAACCGTTCGGGGACTGACCACTTCCACGATTCCCTATGGCAGCCGCATCTTTCAAATCGACTTTGATTTCATTGATCATGAGCTGCTGATTCAAACTAGCGAAGGGGCAAGACGAGCGATCGCACTCTACCCTCGCTCTGTTGCTGATTTTTATCAGACTGTGATGGAAACTCTGAGAGAATTAGATCTTCACATCACAATTAACACCAAACCGAACGAAGTTCCCAATCCAATTCGATTTGAGCAGGATGAAACCCATGCTGCTTATGATGCGGATTATGCCAATCGATGCTGGCGAGTGCTGCTACAGTCCGATCGCGTCTTTCGAGAATTTCGCTCCCATTTTTCCGGCAAGGTTAGTCCGGTTCATTTTTTCTGGGGAAGTTTTGATTTAGCAGTGACTCGCTTTTCGGGGCGATCGGCTCCTGAGCATCCGGGAGGGGTGCCAAATTTACCGGATGCAGTGGCGCAGGAAGCCTATTCCCAGGAAGTCAGTAGTGCCGGATTTTGGCCCGGAGCCGGATTATCATACCCAGCGTTTTATTCCTATGCGTACCCAGAACCCGATGGATTTAAGCAGGCTGAGGTTCGTCCCGATGCTGCATTTTACAATAAAGAATTAGGCGAATTTATTTTGCCCTATGACGCTGTCCGCGAGGCAGAATCACCGGATCAGATGTTGTTAGAGTTCTTGCAAAGCACCTACGAAGCTGCCGCCAGGTTAGGCAACTGGAATCAAAAGGAACTTCAGCAGTTGACGTTTAAGTCGCAACTGCATTCCTAAATTGGCGTTTAACTGGCAGATCTTAAGCGGTGAAATGTAGGACAGTTTCGCAGGCTGGTTGATTGGACGCTTAACCCTTGAGCGTGAAGGTCAATCAGCCTCGACACCTTCCTTAATACGGACACTTTGCCCTGGAAGAGTGCGGAGATGCGATCGCGGATTGTCGGGCAACACCCGCGAGAAGTGCAGGCTCTCCGCTGTAGCGATGCTGCTCCCGTGGGTCAGTCGAGTTCCAGCAGTTGATCATGTTGCGAAACAGCCGTTGCGTTGGGTAGACGACGATGAAGCCTTCGCTGTCAGCCACGCGGTTGAACTGCGTCGTAGACTTCATCGTGTTCCATCCGTAACCCGTCATTCCGCAGCCGTGAATCGCCATCATTACTAGCAGTTGAGTCGTGCCATCAAACTGACGCGGAAGGTGAACCTGGTAGCGCAGAGAACCGACATCGCTTCGTACAAATGATTGTGGTTTCCTTCCTGCATCCACCAGGGGAGTCCGAACTGGAAAGCCGCAGTGACGATGCCGACAGTGGCTATGACTGTGACGAGGATG
>JAAUOZ010000062.1 GCA_012034655.1 Leptolyngbyaceae cyanobacterium CSU_1_3
TCAATTCTCAAATTCTGCTAAATTCTGACTAAATTCTGACTAAATTCTGACTAAATTCTGACTAAATTCTGACTAAATTCTGACTAAATTCTGACTAAATTCTGACTAAATTCTGACTAAATTCTGACAACATATCGAATATTGGGCGCTATTTCTTCGCAAACAATGCGGCTAACTTATAAGCTTCGGCTCTTGCATTGTGTTGTTGAAAGACTTGTTTTGCGCCCAGTTGTCCCATCTGTTCTAATGAAGAAAGGGGAGTTTGTAGAACCGTTTGCATTGCCGCTATCAACGCCTCGACTGAGCCAGAGGGCACAAGCCAACCGTTTACGCCAGTTTCGACGAGTTCAGGAATGCCAGCGATATAGGTGCTAATTACAGGGCGACCCAGCGCGAGAGATTCCATAATCACCACGGGTAAGCCTTCGGCAAAACTGGGTAAAACCAGCGATCGTGCTTCTGTAATTGCCGTTTGCACCTCCGCACTGCTAGCCCAGCCAGTAATCTTGACCCGGCTTTCGAGGTGATATTGGTGAATGAGGGCTTCAATTTTGGGGCGCAGCGCACCGTCGCCTACCAGAGTAAGTTGACAGGGGATATCGGCGATCGCTAGTTGCCGCATTGCTTCGATCAGCAGCAGTTGACCTTTTTGTTCGCAGAGGCGACCCACACAGACCAGATTGGGCGTATCAGCGATCGCGACAAAGGGCTGCTGCAAAAAGTCTGCCTCTAAGCCACAGCGCACCACATGAATTTTTGCCCACTGGGAGTAGTCGCACCAGCGATAAAGCTGACTTTTGCCAAAGGAACTGATCGCCACCACAAAGTCCGCCCGGCTGATTTTCTCAGTCAGTGAGAGGGTTTCAGGGAAATCAAATTCTTCAGGGCCATGCACCGTAAAGCTGTAAGAAATCTCGGCGATCGCATGGCACAACATCGCTACGGTTGTAGAATTTGTCCCAAAATGAGCATGAATATGAGACACGCCTGCGGCATGAAACCAATTCACCAACACACAGGCTTCTGCCACATAAATCAGATGAATGAATAAACCCCGCGTAGAACGCTGACTGAGCTTGAATGTTAACCAAACTGCCTTCAGCAAGCCTAATGGGTGAATGAATGCGATCGTAACTAGATGTTTTAGCAATCCTAAAACGCCTACATCAAGCACAACTCGTGTATTCTGCAACTCAAACTTGTCTGCGGGGTCAACCACTTGAGCTACACCAGAACGAATCGAAAAACGAGCGATCGACAGCCCCAGTTCTTCTAAAGCAGCAATCTCTCGCCGAATGAAACTGTGACTCACTTTGGGATACATATTAACCAGGTAAGCGATCGTCATTGCCATGGGTTCATCCCTATTTTTAGAATCAATTCGTCATCACAGAATTGCTTTCTGGGCTGGCATACATTGCCTCAAACATAGATTTAAGCTGAGGAATGCGATCGTACTGGTGCACCACCGGAACAACTTCACCCCCGATGGTGACTTGATTGCCCACAACTTCATACCCATCTCCTGAAGTTTCACCCAGGGTCAAAATCAGCCCCGATCGATTGGAATGAATTTGCACTGCTCCCTGGGGTAGATCTAAATAGACAAGTTTGTTATGAACAGCCTGATCAATCACCCGATATTTACGAGCCAAAATTTCTGTTTCCATGCGTGCTAAATAGTCAAGCAGCACAGCCGGAGAACCCATCACCGTACCCGCACAAAGGGTCTGCTTACCTCTCAGAGAATTCAACAATTTAGGGCTAAATACCTTCGCAAACCACTCACTATCGATATGGTTGCCACCATACTTCAAGGATGGATCTTGCTCAAACACATTTAACACATGGGGATCAACCAAAGGAAACGGATTTCCTTGAAAAATTACATCACGAGAATCACTCAGCAAAACACACCGATAAGTCGGATTGACCGCCAAAAAATCTCGCCCTGCGAAATGCCGCGTACAGATGGCATGAATCCAGTTAGCAGTGATCGATCGATGCACCTGAGCAAACCCTGGAGAACCCAAAGATGCACCCAATTGCAATGCTAGCAAGAACGATCGATAGAGAATTTTTAGAGCCAGATTGCTTGACACCTCCCGCCAAAAACTGACGATCGGCATCAGCGTCACCTGCAACTCGTTGGCAAGTTCTATAAATTGTGGTTCCATCGGCTGCACAAACAACACCAGATCGGTGGTTTCTACCGGACAAAATCGCCGCGCCGATCGGATAAAGCGTGAAAAATCGCTGTAGTTAAGATTCGTGGCCAAAGACAGGATCAAATCTTTGGGGACGATCGAGGGCTGTGTGTCGTTCTGAGGTTTGTAAGAATGGGTCTAACGTTGCGACTCCCTGATTCCACGGTGACTATTTGGGTAATGAATTCAACTGCTGCAAAGCTTACAAAACTTTTATGATTACCCCTGGGATCTACATAGAAACTTCATCAAAATTGAGGATTTTATCAAGATTTAACTGTGAAATTACCCAGAGCCAGCTTAAAACAGGCTGAGATTGCAGGCGAGGTCTATTCTCCGTAATTTTCGCGTTCGTAGTCTTACAGGCTGATTCGGATTCTAGTTAAATTTACGAATATAAATTGACGCTATGAGTAAAAACTTACCCACTAAGCTTACTTGTCTCGTGAGACGCTGGGAACTTAAAACCCTAGAGAAAAAGAGGCTGGAAGGATGAGGTCACTGTTGGCAGCCTCGAATTTACGTTAAAACTCAGTGCTTTTGCCGAAGCAAACAGCGTTTGTTCACTGAGTCGATACGTAAGAGCCAATCCGTCAAGACCTAGGCAATCGAAGACAACCCTCATCCCCCAACCCTTCTGCTTGGGGAGAAGGAGAGCTAGAAACCTGGTTCTCCTCTCTCTAGGGGTGACGGCTTCCGAGAGCATTGCGTAAGAGCCAATCCGTAAATGTGGTCTGACCCAGCCGATGTTTGTAGAATGACCGAGAGAGTTTTAAAATTTCTCAGACTAGAATTTCTGGCGTTGCTGAATGCAAGAATGATTTGCCCTCCTTACAAAGTGGGGCGAGAGCTAGGGTGAGGGCGAACTTAGTATTTTATGCCGCAATTTAGCAACGCCGAATTTCTCAGACTGGCGACGGGGTGGAGGAGAAAGGATTGTGCAAAAGGATGGGGCGATGGGAACGAAAATATTGCTGGTCATGCCTGTTCCATTTCGGGAAGTCGATGGGCAATTGGGGTTTGATGAGCAAACCTGTGAAGGGTTGGTACGTTGGGCCGAGAATTTCGATCGCATCGCTATGGCCTGCCCGACCCTGCCCGGAAAAATCGCTGTCAATCAACAAACGTCTGACACCTGGCGATCGATCGCCACGCTCCCCTGTGCCGATCGCCTAGAACTAGTGCCCCTCCCCTATGCCTACAAGCCTCAAGTGTTTGCGCGCACCTACCAAACTACGCGCCAACGGCTGAGGGCAAAAATTCGCGAAGCTGATTACCTCTGTTTCGCGATCGGAGCTTTGATCGGAGATTGGGCAGGGGTTGCCAGCCAGGAAGCGATCGCCCTGGGCCGCCCCTATGCCGTCTGGGCCGATCGGGTGGAATATGAAGTGATTCGGCGCACCCTCAAGAATGCCTCCTTCAAACATCGCCTGCGCGACGCAATTTTGCTGCCGTTGATGAAGCGTTATCACCGCTATTGGGTGAGAGAGGCAAGCTTGGGGCTGTTTCAAGGGCAAGACTGCTTCACCAGCTATGCCCCTTTCTGCAACAATCCCCACTGTGTCTACGATGTTCATACTCAGAAATCTGATCAGATCGCCGCCGCGCAGCTAGAGCAAAAGATCGATCGCCTCTCCCTCGATCGTCCCCTAAAAATCTGCTATGTGGGACGGGCCGCCGACATGAAAGGCGGGATCGATTGGCTGCGGGTGGTTGCTCAACTTCACCGGGCGGGCGTAAACCTGCAAGCCACCTGGCTCGGCGACGGCCCACTCTTGTCTGAAATGAAATCTTTTGCCCAAAAAATGAAAATGGACGATCGTGTGCATTTTGGCGGATTTGTGGGCGATCGGGCGCTGATTCTCGAAACGATGCGAACCCATCACGTTTTTCTGTTTTGCCACAAAACCCCCGAATCGCCGCGCTGCTTGGTGGAGGCGCTCGTGTCTGGCTGCCCAATTGTTGGCTACGGCAGCCCCTATCCCGCAGGGTTGGTTGCCCAACATGGAGGCGGTTCCTTTGTGGCGCTCAATGATTGGGAAAAACTCGCCGCCCTGATGATTGACCTGAACGCCGATCGCGGCAAATTGAGTGCCCTCATTCGCGCTGCCGCTCGATCGGGTCAATTATTCGACGAAGAAACCGTCTTCCAACATCGCAGCCATTTGATCAAACAACACCTCCCTCCTGGCATTGCCCTGTGAACAACTTTCTAAACCAGGCAGAAAAAGCGTTTGTAATTTTGAGCTTGAGCTTCTTCACGGGCGGCATCGGCGTGGGCGGCGAAGGAACAAACCCCTCTGGGCTTCTGCCTGCCTTTGCGATCACAGCGATTCGATATTTTATTTGGGTGACATCGGGGCTGTTGCTCTGTGTGCGTTGGCGCAATACGCTGATCACAGCGAGTCGCGATCTATTAATTTGGGTGTTGACGGCGATCGTTCTGGCTTCTTTTTTGTGGTCAGACTACTCGGCCCAAACCCTATTTGACAGTCGAGAAATTTGGCAGATGACCCTATTTGGGCTGTATATGGCCAGTCGATTTAGCCTCAAAGAACAGGTCAAACTTGTCGCCTGGACGCTGACGATCGGGGCTGGGCTGAGTTTGCTGTTTGGCATCGCTCTACCGGGCATCGGTAAACACGGAGCAGACCATCCCGGTGCGTGGAAGGGCATCTACGACTACAAAAACACCCTGGGCAGCTTGATGATCATCGCCTCTCTGTCGCTTTTGTTGCTGCCGATCGGGCAACGCAGCGATCGCTGGCTCAAATGGGGCGGGCTGATCTTGGCGGTGGCGCTGATTTTTCTCAGCACGTCTAGAACTTCGCTGGTGATCTCGCTACTGTTGCTGTTGATGATTGGCTTCTATCGCAAATTTCGCTGGCAGGGTCGGCGCACGATCGTGATGCTCAATCTTGCAGGGTTGGCGCTGGGGTGCGGGGTGACATTTTTGGTGAGCAATTGGGTTGATCTAATTGTCGGACTGGGGCGCGACCCGACCCTGAGCGGGCGAACGCCAATGTGGGCGATGACCTTTAACCTGTGGCAAGAGCGCCCTTGGCTGGGGTTTGGGCGGGGTGCATTTTGGGCAGATGGCAGCAAGTATGCCTTCAAGGTGGGGCAAGCCATCGCCAACAATTTCATTCCGCCCCACGGTCACAATGGATTCGTTGACTTAGCGCTTGATGTTGGAATTATTGGGCTAGGGCTGTTTTTGTTGAGCTTTACGATCGCTTACATCAGAGCGTTACATCGAGCTTACGAAAGCTATCATTTTGCCGATCTATTTCCGTTGGCGTATCTGACATTTTTAGCAATGAACAATATGACAGAAAGTTATTTAATTCGCATTACAAATATCTATTGGGTGTTGTTTATCGTAGTGATTCTTTCTGTGAAAAAAGGGAGTCAAGCCGGGGATCGAGGTCAGACGTGAGCAGCCTTTATGTCCCAAAATTTCTATCGCAATCAGGGCGGGTATTTTGGGGCTTGAGAGTGCGATTTCGTCCAACTTTTTGTAGCCATGCATATCACAAAACTCCCCAAAAAGAAGTAATGTAGACGCTGTGATTCTTCGGAAATTATCGATAAGATTCCACTAGAGATTATCAGTTTTCTAGTTGATAATACAGTGAATCATCGGAGATCACACTGAGATCAGTTCAATGATGACTAGAGTAAACGACGGCAACCCGCGATCGAGCATTCAGGCTTGTCTCTCAACCGGATCTGTCGCGTGCGTATTCAGCAAAATTGACTGATCACTTGTCTAACTACAGGGGTTTTTCATGCTAACTGAGTGTAAGCAAAGCTTGGTTCAAGAAATTAGAGACGGTGAACAACTGTTGGGAATCATTATTTCCAAAGAATTCAGGCAGTCTGGTATCCATTTCTTTACGCCTAACAGCCTCTCGCAACAGCTTGCGTATATGCGGCATCCCACGGGTAAGACTATTCAGCCTCATGTGCACAACCCAGTGCCACGGGAAGTGGTATACACGCAAGAAGTGTTGTTTATCAGGTCGGGCAAGCTGCGAGTCGATTTCTACAGCGATCGTCAACAATATTTAGAAAGCCATATTTTGCAATCGGGAGATGTGGTGTTGTTGGTGCAAGGAGGACATGGGTTTGAGGTTTTAGAAGAGGTCGAAATGATCGAAGTTAAGCAAGGGCCCTATGTCGGCGATCAAGACAAAACTCGATTTATACCAGGAGAAGCTTTGCAGGATGCCCCATCTGGGAAGATTGTTGCCCCCGATCGCAGCCCTGCCACTCCCTCCCTTGCGCTTCCGATTGAGGCTGCAAAACCTTAGCGACTGCTGATCTAGAAGTTAGGATCTAGCGGGTATGAGTTCGTTTTTTAGCAATGTCAGTTTTCGTTTACTCTGACTCACGATCGCGTCACTTCTCGTGATGGCGTTCGCATTCCGCAGGGCGTTAAAAGCGTCTTAAATATGCGGTGTGTCAACAAATAGCGTGTCAACAAGTAGCGTATTGAATCTGGTGTCCGGTAGGGAATCATGGTGGATTTTATTCCTGTTAATGAGCCGCTTTTGAATGGTCGAGAAAAGCAATACTTGCTTGAGTGCCTTGAGACTGGCTGGATCTCCTCAGAAGGGCCATTTGTTCAAGAATTTGAAACCAGGTTTGCAGAACGGGTCAATCGCCCCTACGGAATTGCTGTGAGTAACGGTTCGATGGCGCTGGATGCGGCGATCGTTGCTCTAGACATTGGCCCCGGCGACGAGGTGATTCTGCCGACTTTTACGATCGTGTCTTGTGCGGCGGCGATCGTGCGAGCGGGGGCCACACCCGTCTTGGTGGATGCAGATCCGCTCACCTGGAATATGACCGCAGACGCGATCGCCGCTAATTACGCCTCAGACTAAGGCGATTATGATTGTTCACATTTACGGCTTGCCCGTAGAGGTTGAGCCGATTCTCGCCCTGGCACAGCAGCATGGGCTACGGGTGATCGAAGATGCCGCAGAGATGCATGGGCAAACCTACAAAGGGTTGCCCTGCGGGAGTTTTGGCGATCTCAGCACCTTCAGTTTTTACCCCAACAAACATATCACCACGGGCGAAGGCGGCATGATTGTCACCCACGATCGCGCCCTCGCCGATCGCTGTCGATCGCTGCGGAATCTTTGCTTTCAGCCCCAAAAGCGCTTTGTACACGAAGAACTCGGCTGGAACCTGCGGATGACTAACCTGCAAGCCGCCCTGGGGTTGGCCCAGCTAGAACGCCTCGACGAATTTGTCGATCGCAAACGACGCATGGGGCAGCGCTATACCCAACGATTGCAGCACATCGCCGAGCTACAACTGCCGATCGCCACTACTGACTACGCAGATAACATTTACTGGGTCTATGGTCTGGTGCTAGAGGACACCCTCCCCTTGGATGCGGAAGCGGTGATGAAACAACTCGCAGCGCAGAAGATTGGCAGTCGCCCATTTTTTTGGTGTATGCACGAACAACCTGTGTTTCGGAAAATGGGACTTTTTGAGGGTGAGTCCTATCCGGTGGCAGAACGGTTGGCGAGACGCGGCTTTTACGTTCCGAGTGGGATGGCATTGACGATCGACCAACTCGATCGCGTGACCTGTGTATTGGAGGAATTGCTCAAGTGACGAATTTTGTCAGCACTTTTTTACGCTCAATGAATGGTTCCTGGTACTTTCCTAGAAAAGGTGCTCATAGTCGATATCGAGGTTGCTTTGAAGCCGTAGAAGCGGCGATCGCTGCCATTCCCAAACAGCAAAAACTGGGAAAGGGAAAATCATTTATCACCTTACAAAATGGTGGCTTAGTATTCGACCCAGTCCACATTTTCAATCAGACAGAATTTATCGACCAACTGATAGCGATCGACTACAAACTAATCGATCTTTGGCAAGATCTGAGCAAACCCTGTGCAGTTCATTTTCATCCAGAATTCCACCCTTTGAGCTTCAAAGGTTTATACTTCAAACGATAAAACTATGAATGTTTTTGGCAACTACGCTCGCTATTATGACTTGCTCTATCAAGATAAAGATTATGCAAGTGAAGCTCAGTTTATTCATCAGCTAATCCAATCCCATGCTCCCGCCACCGCTTCTATTTTAGAACTCGGTTGTGGAACCGGAAAACATGCCATTCTGCTCTCAGAAAAAGGCTATAAACTATGCGGAATTGATCAAAGCTCTGAAATGCTAGAACAGGCTAATCAGCGCTTACTTCAATTGCCAAAATCTCAAGCTGCTAATCTAGAATTTTTGCCAAGTGACATCCGCACCGTGCGCGTCGATCGCACCTTCGATGCCGTCATTTCTCTCTTTCATGTCCTCAGCTACCAGACCACCAACCAAGATTTGCAAGCCGTGTTTGACACCGCTCGGATTCATCTCCAACCTGGCGGAATTTTTCTATTCGACTGCTGGTATGGGCCGACGGTCTTGAGCGATCGTCCTGCTGTCCGCGTCAAGCGGCTAGAAGACGACGCGATCGCAGTCACCCGCCTGGCCGAGCCGACGCTCTATCCCAATGCAAACTTAGTTCAGGTAGACTACGAAATCTTGATCCAAGATAAAGGAAGCGGGAAAACGGAGAGCCTGCACGAAACGCACAAAATGCGATACCTGTTTCGACCAGAGATCGATCTGCTGTTTGCCCAAAATGACTTTGAACCGATCGCCCACGGAGAGTGGATGACGGGCGACCAGCCAGGCTGGAATACATGGGGAGTCTACTTTGTCGGGAAACTTCGGACGTGAGGGAAGACAGATGAGGAATGAAGGAAGAACTCGTGCCGGGGAGAAATGCCCTCGCTATCATGTGGCGATGGGGTACTCGATCGACCTGGCGAAAAATGAGCGAGAAGCGGAATTGGGTAAGTGTCCTCGTCATGCCATGTGGGACTTGAGCCAGCGCCTAAATGCAAAAGTGCATGGGCCAGATTCCGCGCCAATTTTGGCGATCGATCGATTCCGCTCCCTGTTTTTTGGCGCTCCTCAGATTTGGGCGATGGCGCGTACCCTGGCCACTCATCTCACCTCCGAAGATGTGGTGTATTGCACGGGTGAAAATGTGGGTGTGCCGATCGCGGCTCTGTGTGGCGGGCGAGCTAATTCTCCCAAAATTGTGGTGTTTATCCACGAAATCAATCGTCCTCGCACCTTTCTGGCGGCAAAGCTTTTGGGCTTGGCCGATCGGGTTAACCTGTTTATTACCAATTGTGATCATCAGGTCAATTTTTTGCACCAGGCGATCGGGGCCGCGCCAGATCAGGTTTTTCTACTTCTAGAACAGACCGATACGCAGTTTTTCAGTCCGGGTGCGCCGATGCCCAAGTCTCGCCCGATCGTGGCCAGTGTTGGTCTCGAACGGCGAGACTATCGCATTTTGGCAGCGGTCACGGCCGATTTGGATGTGGATGTCAAAATTAGCGGTTTCTCTAGAGATGTCAGGGCGATGGCGCAGACGTTTCCCAAGGTGCTGCCGCCTAATATGTCTCGTCGCTTTTATGAATGGACAGACTTGTTACAGCTTTACCGAGATGCGGATGTCGTGGTGGTTAGCCTACTCAAAAGCGACGTGACTTCGGGGGTGACGACTCTCCTCGAAGCGATGGCCTGTCAGCGTCCGGTGGTGGTTTCGCGCACTGTCGGGCTTTCTAACTATCTAGAACCAGCCGAAACTCTGACTCAGGTGGAAGTGGGCGATCGTGCTGCCCTGCGACAGTCCATTTTAGATCTGTTGCAAAACCCCGAAAAAGCTAGAGCGCAAGCAATCTGTGGTTACGAGTGGGTCAAGAACGGACACGATCGTGCCCAGTATGTAGAAACATTAGCGCAATTGCTAGAAGCACGATCGAACGGATCAATCTTCAATTGCGAATGAAGGGTGACTCACTGAGCAGGATTTTTCATGCGTTCTTCAATGTCTTCGAGGGTGCGGAGTGCCAGACGCTTAGCCTGAAGTTGCCAGCCCAATTGTTGAATTTTGTAAGCGATCGCGCCGCCGACCAGGGTAGCTAGAAAATCGATCGGTTGCCCGGCCGAAATTCCAAACAACAATCCCAGTCCAGCAATGCCCCAAAATGGCAGAGCGACGGTCTGGCGCTGCGTTTCGATCGCCTTGCGAAGCGGGTCAGTGGGCATCTCAGCCAACAGGGCTGCCTTCACCTCCTCCTGTTCTTTGCGAGACACCGACAAGCCAATTTTCTGCCGCAGTTTCTCCATCTTGCGAGCATCGGTACTATATTGCGTTAACTCATCTTCTGCCATCAAAACCAGGCGTTCAAGCTGTCCCATTGTTGTGTGAGTTGTGAGTTGTGAGTTGTGAGTTGTGAGTTCTAAGTTGTGAGTTGTGAGATAGAGTCAACTTGCCCTATTCTTGCCAATGAGAGCTTCTCATTCTTCCTCAGTCATCGCGTTCCATTCAAGACCTCTCCCTTGAGCAATCAGCCTCGGCTTTTCGGTTCCATAAGGTGAAAGTGATTCCCATTTTCCCCATTGTTGGATAAGTAACTTGCAACTCAGCACCGAAGATTTGTGTCCGTCTGCTGCAAGCGGGTTGTTGTGCTGCCGTCCACTGCGTAGTTCTAACTTTGTTGGTGAGCAGCTTAAGGTAAGACAAAAACTATCATTTTCTGTAAACGTCTTTTCGATGTTTGCATTGCAGGAGGAGAACGATCAATGCTTTATCGTCGATTTCGTAGCGAACGCGATAATCACCGATGCGAATACGGTACTCATTGTCAGAACCTTTCATCTTGACCACTCCATCAGGGCGGGGATCTTTGGCAAGCTGCTGAATTTTAACAGCAACGCGATCGTAAACGTCATCAGGCAAAGCATTTAGCTGTTTTTGCACAGCTTTGGGCGTGATGATGGTGTAGGTTTATGCCGATCGCTCTGCCCGTTGTGCTCTGTATTCATCAAAGGTCAGGCAATCCCCTGCTTTGTAGTCAGCACGGGCAGCTTGAATTTTAGCGATATCCTCTGGAGAATCTTCATCATCGGGGAATAATTCAGCTTCCAAAAGTTCCCAAAGCTGATGTTTTTCAGCAATTTCTAGTGATGAAATTGCTTCTAAAGTGACTGAAATGAAATATCCACTTTTACAGTATTCTCAGTCATTAGGACTTGCCTCCGTTACTGATTTTTCGCCGTGTATCTTTAATTGCTCTTGTGCCCATTCTCACATTTTCATGGAAGAAACCAAAAGATCCGATTTCACTCACGAAATGCGACGAGATTGCATCTATTGCAATATGTCTAACACCCCAATCATTATCTTTTGTGGCTTGAATGAGCAGGAATTTGGTGTCGAGTTCATGAAAATAATACTTGATGACTGTGCCAATTGCTCCTTTCCGGGAACCCCAGTTACTACGCCCTCACCCATAACTCAGGTAGCACAACGATTTTTGGCCAATTCGTTTGCTTTTTGTGCCAGTTCGACATCTTTGAGGGTGATGCCGCCTGAGTCGTGGGTGGTCAGGTCGATCGTCACTCGGTTGTAGACATTAGACCATTCGGGGTGATGCCCGATCGATTCTGCAACCAGCGCCACGCTTGACATAAACCCAAATGCCTCAACAAAGGCGTTGAACTTAAACTGACGATGCAGTTTGCCTGCTTCGACGCTCCAACCTTCTAATTGAGACAGGTGAGTTGTGAGTTCTTGAGCCGAAAGAACAGGATTACTCATGGTTTATAAGAGAATCAGATTAATTTTCAGAATACAAGCAGGAAGGGAAGGGTGGCTATTGACATCCTCTACGCCCAACCCTTCGGGTATGGATGCAGATTCCTAAGATCGCTCTTTCGGATTTCCTGCTTCTTAGACTCTTGGCTAGGCAAGTAATGATCTGAGTCTTCACTTACCCCGCTAGACCGTCTCAGCAGACATTTTAACTTAACGTCTACCCAGTGCCCCCAGGCGGACGGATCTAAATTTTGGTTTGTTTAAGTTTGCATTACATTTGCGAGGGCGATATTTGTTCCGACGGACTCAAGTGAGGATGAGCAATCCTTGGGATAGGGTGCATTTTACTGCTAAAGCAAGCGTATCAGAAGGTTGCGTCACAGCTATCAGAAATTGTCTGACTCCGTGCCTCCATCAGACCGCCGATCTACCTACAACCAAACGGAGTACCGTTAGGGTCGCAGCACTCCGGCGCTTTGGTAGCCATCAGCATAAATTCTTATGCAACGGGCTTAGACAGGGGAATGTTGATGCGATCGCGGGTTTTGGTTCGAGGACTTGGGTCGAGAGGTTGTGCTGAGCCAGCTTGGTGCGAAACTCGTCGGGGCTGCCTGTGGCTTTGAGAAGCGAAAGGAGGAGTCCTTCTAGAAGGATGTCTCCCCCTGCGGCCGTGGGCAGCATGAATTGGGGTTTGACGGATTTTGCCAGTTCTAACGCGCTGTCTGCGCCTTTGATGATCGCCCCGACGATCGGCAGAGCCAGATCCATCATCGGCGTGATCACAACCTCGATTGACCCATTCTCTTGGAGTGTTGCAGGATGGAACCCGTGCGGCTCGTAATAGAGAGTGGCTGCGCTTTCTTGGGTCAGGTCTCTGATGAGATAACCATTTTCTTGTACAGTTGGGCCGATCGCAGACCCCAGGGTTGCTTGAATCGTCAACTGATCGAGGTGAAATATTTCGCCGTGTTTGAGAGCCGTCACCTGGGTAAAGCCCAACTGGCGAGCCACCTTCGCCGCACTAGGCGAACCGACGATCGGAATCGATTTGTCGAGTCGCTGGAGGGTCGGGGGGTGGGCATGGTCTTCTAGCCCCTGGGAGAGCAAAATTACATCCACTCGCTCAGGAATCGAACGCTCCTGCGATCGTGATCCCTTAAACAACCAATCTAGATTGCCAAAGGTTAGGTTGCCCACGAGCCAGGGATCAAGCAGAATATGCTTTCCAGCCAATTCGATCAGCCAGGAGTTGTTGTCTAACCAGGTCAAATACATGGGGCGTGTAGATTTGTTAAGAGATCTCTCCTATCTTATCGTGGAACCCGATCCCCAACTTTTGGCCAAAATTGCCTATACGCCCAGTTCTGAGAGCAACCGATCGCAGTCCAGGTGTTCTTCAATCATTTGACAGATATGCTGAAATTTGATTGGCTCATGCAATCGGACTTGACCAAAGGCCCGATCGACAATTTCCACCGTGGTTAGCGTGTCTAGATCGACTGAGAGAATGGGAATCTCTAAATCCTCCGCTCGACTGATGATAATTCTAGAGGGCGGAATGTGACCCGTCAAAATTAGACATTGGGTAGAAGTTTCTAGGGCGGCGAGTTGCAGATCGGTACGATCGCCCCCGTGACCACTGCCATGTTGTGTCGCGCCTGGAAGTATTTGAGGGCAGAGTTCACGTTCATTGCGCCGATCGTCAGACTTTCGACCATCAGATCCAGGCGATCGGGACGGCACAAAACTTCTGCCTTGAGTTGTTTAACCAACTCACCCACGCTCACACTGCGAAGCAAATTGCTGCTGGGTAAAATTCCTAACAGCCCAATGGCGTTCTTTTCGAGAAAGGGACGCACCAACGTTTCAATGGTTTCTACTTGATCGGGCGGCACATCGTTAATCACCACCCCAATCAGATGATCCTGAAGTTGCTCTTTGGCTGAGATCAACCCATCTAGCAGCAGGAGTGAATGATATCGAGCGACTAGCACTACAGAAGCCTGAAGGGTATGGGTGATCTGGTGCAGCGATAGATCAAATAACTTGCCCTCTTCCAGGGTTCCCGATCCTTCTAAAATCACCAGATCGCCGCCCTGATGTGTTGCCTGCTCTGCCAGTAGGTGACGATAATCGGTTGAGTCTTCTCCCAGGAGGCGCTTTTGGACGGTGGTATTGTCGAGGGTCAGCAGGGTTTGCTGAAGTCGATCGTCTGCAAGCCCCAATGTTTGGGCAACAAATTGCATGTCGCTGTCGTTTTCATCCATCTGAGATTGCCCCCACCCCCCGGCAAGAGGTTTTCCGTAGGCGATGTCGATGCCTTTTGCCTTGAGTTGATGGGCGATCCCTAAAATGGTCGCTGACTTGCCACTATAGGCTTCCAGCGATCCGATGAGCAGATACTTGGCGGACTTGGGCACGTCCTCACTCCAATTAAATACTGGGCTTGAAATAAATACTGGGCTTGAAAGTTGACACAAAAAGCCAGATAAATGCGGGAACGAATCGCGAGGGGCATCTTCTGATTCTAGGGTCTAACTTGCCTACTATTCTAAGTTGATGAAAATACTTTTACTTGTAGACAATAATTACAGCTTGAGTGGATCTTGACCCAGCTATCTATTGAAGCGCGATCGCTTCTCCGTCACGTCAGTTCGCCAAGCAGAGAAGCGATTGAGGCTCAAAGTCCGGGCTAACCGTGCGAAGCCCGTTCAAACAGACTGGAAACTGGGTCTAGCATTCAGCCCCTTGAGCGGACTGGGTGCGGCTAGTCCTGGATTTTCAATTTGGGGTGGGGCGCGATCGTAGCCAGAGGGCTTGAAAACACGCCCAAAACACGCCCTAGGAAGTGGTTGCCAAGCTTACGCCGAGGTCTCCTAGTCTTCTAGCTTGAGCAGCTTGCGATAGAAAGACTGAGAAAAGTCTGCTAGGCGGGTACGGCGGAAATTCATGACGACTTCGATCAAAAAATCCACAAACTCAAAGTTTGCCATCATGATTTCGTAGCTCAGTTCGGCGTTGCCATCAAATTGAATTCGACATCGGCAAAGGTCGGCGGGCAGGGTTGAGACGTTCCAGGTGGCGATAAAAGGAATGCTATCTGCGCCTTCGATTTTGCGTTGCCCTTCGATCGCGCCTTTTTGGTAGAGGCTGATGGCAAGGGGTAGGATTTGCTTTTTGCTCGTCTGGGGGTAGTAAGGCACATAAACGCCCACTTGCTGAGGGGGTGCGGGTTGCAATTGCTCGATCGTCATAAATTAATAGTACCTATTTTCTCGATCTGAGAATTTGTTTAGAGAGAGTTAGTTTCAACACTAGCTGAGATAAACCATTCATTAGACATCTTCAGAAATAACAAGAGTACGCTACGAGTAGCGCAAATGACAGGAATTTTCTGCGTTTAGGCGCTTCATTTAGCGTAGTTCTCTTATTCTTGAAGAGGTCTATTAAATGGGATAGGGATAGGAAATTTTTCTAGAGTTGCAGAGTTGAGTGTTCCCAAATGGTGATTGAGCCTACGCACCCTTTTATATCACTTCGGAGTTGAGAAAGTGCGGCAATTAGCGTGTAGATGGTAAATGTCAACTCATCGGCTGTTTGGGTTGATGCAGATAATACTCAAAACGAATCTGAAGCTGGTCTGGGGTCAAAGATTGTGTCCAATATTCCGTGAGGGCGTGTCCCAGGGCCCAAGCGTTTTGGTCGGGTGAGGCAGAATTTTCTAGCAGCAGACCCCAGAGGGCCATTAGGTCAAACGTCGGAGGGTTGAGGGCATTTGCGGTTAGCAAATTAAACAAATCGTAGGACATTTGTAGTTTGCCAATGACGAGGGGTAGCTGCTCGACGGGAATTTTTTCTGCTAACAAAAGCGCCAGGGTGGGCGATCCAGTAGTTAGGGTCGAGATGAAGCTGAGGATTGGACTTTTGAGGAAGGTCGCCAGCCCTTGAGTGGTGGTCATTTGGAAGGTGTAGCGATCGATGATCCGCGCAGCGGCGATCGTGCGCGCGTCTAAATTTCTCAAAAAGCGGGCGAGACGAAGCTGCTTGGCTGGGGCGATCGCATCCAACAGCGCCACAGACAGATCTTCTACGCCCCAGGCAGCCCGACCATCGCCCCCCGTCACCAGGGGCAACACTCGCCCCTGATCCAACACTTTTGCCCGATAGTCGGTCGCCTCTCGAATGGCAATCTCCTTGGGGCGATCGCCCGTCCGCCAGTCGTAGGGCGGTTGCCATTCGCGTAGAGGTCGCAGACGATCGACCTGCGTGACGATGACAATGACTGGCAATGCAGTCTCAGATTGTACATCTTTGAGAAAGTCGAGATCCATTTGTAGCGCTGGGTCGAGGGCAGGAGTCACCAGCAATATCAGGTCTGAATGGACTGCTTGATCGAGCACGCGATCGCGCAGTTCACCCTGGTTGATCTGCTCGTAGCCGGGGGTGTCCCAGAGGGTGAGTGCTTCGCCGGGGGTGGTTTGCCAGCGATAGTTTTGCAGGCGATCGGTGCTGGGTAGGGCATCGACTTCGGCCTGAGCTTCGACAAACAGCGTGTTGATCAGGCTGCTTTTTCCGGCTCCGGTGCGACCGACCAGCAACAAGTTGACGGGCTGCTGGTCGCTCAGGGCGGGCGAACTCGCTTGAGAAATAATGTCGCGCAGGGTTTGGGTTTGCACCTTGGGCAAGGTTGGTTCTGCTGTGGGAGGGGCTTCTGGGAGAGAAGTGCCACCGTAGAGGGCGATCGCTTGTCGGGCCAAGTTTCGCAGGGCGGCTTCTCGCAGCAGATGGCTAAGGTTGCCGAGCAGTTCTTGGGTGGCGCGGCTGCTGGTGCGTTGGGTGGCGGTTTTGGCTAGGGCGGCGGCGGGGTTGAGCAGCCATTGGGCCCAACTCCAGGCTTGCCACACTTTTCTGGCTGAGGGTTCTAGCTTTTGGTAAATTTCATAGGCCTGATAAGCCTGCCCGATCGTCACCTGGTTTAGAACGGGCCCAAGCCGTTGCATCCACTGATCCAAATCATCGACCGTGCCGCGCAACAGCGTATATGCCTGGGGGATGTAAATGTTAAGTAGGGGCTGCTTGGATTGGGGATAGTAGACATGGGCGATCGCGTCGATGAGTTGCAAACAGCGCTGCCAAAATACGTTCCAATCTTCCCAGAGGGGGGGGTCGGTGCGAGTTTGGTCTAAGATTGTTTGCAGTTTGGCGCTGGCTTGTTGGGCAGAGAGATTGGTCGAGGCGCTGGTGGGGATGTCTGTTTGCTCGGTGGCCAATTCGGTGACGATCGCTTCGACCTGTGACAGGGCTGGCTGAGTCCATTTCACCAAAAGCCAGCGCCACCCCACAAAGACTACCCCAAACACTGCCCAGATCCAGTTAATGCGCCATTCGTGAATCTGAAGCCCAGCCGAGACGAGCAAAAAACCAACCACTAGGGCGATCGGAAGCCCTAAAACTGCCCATTGCCAAACCTTGAGTCGCACCATGCCGTTGCCCTGTGTTTTAACGTGAATTCGATGTCCCTAAGGAACGTGGATTCAATCATTTCGTCAACTGTAAGGTTGTCTCACCCTCACCCCAGCCCTCTGCCAATCTGGAGAGGGAGCAAGTGAAACCTTTTCGATCGCTGCGATCGTGGTTTGAATTGAGTGTGCGAACGGATCGTTGCGAGTGTCATTATTTACCAATGAACATCTGTACTGCCTAGTCTGGCGCTTCACGCCACGCCTGAGATGCTTTATTCTGACAAAACAGGGGGCAGGTTAAAAATTCTGAGTTCACTTGTAAAGTAACGATACCTCATAGAAAGCTAGCCCTTGCCTTGACCTGCCCCAAAATTGTCAATACTCCTCTTAATAGACACTCTACGGTTGGAGGCTTTAAGTAATGCCCATTTTACGGATTTCAAAATATACAATCCATTCCTCGAAGCTGCGGTTTTGTCTAATCCCACAAATAAAGTGTTTAAGAACAAAATGCTTACTCAACGAGACTTTGAGATACTAGGCACACTCTTGTCTATTGCTTCAGTCTAATTTTCTTTAGTTACTAAGTACCTTTAAATCCTGTATGGCTAATCTGCTTTCTCTTTGGGGCAGAAGGGTTCCCGGATTTCTCTAGTTCTCTTTCGAGTGTGTTTGTGAAGGCAGGATTTGTCACCCTTTGCGCGAAGTCGCACAAAAGTCGCACAAAAGCTGCCCACTCATGTATTTCTATAAACTGTTACTTCGATGTCTCCATGTTTAATGGGTTCCGATTCTGTCTTTTGGGTGCAGATCCAAGGTCAAAAATCTTAATGAGACACCGAGCTTTTTGGCTTTCCAGTGTCACGATCGCCAGTTGCCTTTCCCTCCTGAGACTGCTAGGCGTGTTTCAAATCTGGGAACTCGCCGCCTACGATCGCCTGCTGCAACTGCGCCCCCCCGAACCGATCGACGATCGCATCGTAATTGTCAGCTTTAGTGAAACCGATTTGCAGCTTTTAGGCAGTTCGCAAATTTCTGATCAGGTGATGGCGAATTTGCTCAAGAAGATTCGATCGCAAAAGCCCCGTGTCATTGGCTTAGATTTTTACCGTAACTTGCCCTCCCAACCCGGATACCCCGAACTCTTAGAAGTGTTTAAAACGACACCCAACTTGGTTGGGATCGCCAAAATAATCGGCAATGAGCAAGGCGCTGCGGTGACAGGCAACCCGTTTTTGATTCGTACCGATCGCATTTCAGCCAGGGATGTGGTGATCGATGTCGATGGACGGGTGCGGCGGGCGATTCTTTACCCTGGTGCAGAAGGGGCGACTGCGCTCCCGTCTTTTGGGTTCAGATTGGCGCTCGATTACCTAGAATCTCAAGGCATTAGCCCTGACCCCAAGGCAGAGCAGTTGACCTTGCAAGGCATCCGGTTTCCTGCATTTGCTCAAAACGATGGCGGCTACATCAATGCGGATGCAAGCGGCTACCAAATTTTGCTCAACCCCCGTGGGCAGACGGGTCACTTTCATATGATCTCGGCGATCGATGTCTTAAAAAATCGCGCCAACCTGTTGCTCAAAGATCGCATTGTTCTGGTTGGCAACACATCGGCGGGCGACTCAGATGCATTCTTTACGACCTATAGCACCGTCTCTGGCTTTAGCCCTGAAGCGATGTCTGGAGTTGAGCTACACGCCAATCTCACCAGTCAAATTCTGAGCACAGTGCTCGATCGACGACCTCTGATGTTCACGTTTCCTGAGTGGGTCGAATGGTTGGCAATGGTGCTGCTGTCCTATGGGGGGGTGTGGGTCAATTCTCGAAAGTTTGCTCGTCTGCATCGGCTGATGCTCACGCTTTTGCTGGTTTTGGCAGTTTTGGCTGCGAGCTACTGGCTGGTGACGATCGGCTGGTGGTTTCCGGTTGTGCCGGCTGCGATCGCAATTTTAACCTCGGCAACCGCGCTGACGATGGTGGAGGCGCAACGGTTGAGTGTGCTTTCGAGCCAAGATGAACTGACACGCCTGGCTAATCGCCGTACCTTTAATGAGTGGCTAGAACGAGAATGGGCCCGAGGGGTGCGATCGCAGAGTTCTCTGGCGCTGATTTTCTGTGATGTAGATTATTTCAAACTCTACAACGATACCTATGGGCATCCCAAGGGCGATGAGTGCTTGCGGCAGATTGCATGGGCAATTCAGCAAGCGACAAAGCGCCCGGCTGATTTAGCGGCTCGCTATGGAGGCGAAGAATTTGTGGTGCTGTTGCCCAATACCGATACTCAAGGAGCTTTGCAGGTAGCGAAGGACATTCAAGCTGAGGTGCAACTGCTGCAAATTGACCACACTGGCTCTCGTGTGTCTCCCTTTGTGACGTTGAGTTTGGGCATTTCGAGTGTGGTTCCCTCGGTGTCTACTCAGCCAGAATTGCTGGTGAAGGCGGCTGATTTGGGGTTGTATGCGGCCAAGCGCAAAGGAAGAAACCAGATGGTGTCTCAGGCGTTGCAACTCCCCCTTGAAGAAAATTGATTGATACCTAGATTTAGCAACGCTGAGTGATGAATCATTCAATTTATATGCTTTAGATAGAGGCAAGGAAGACGCACGATCGCTAAAATTACGATCGTGACTTAACCTCAGTTCGACAACTGGAGTTTTGCCCTCACCCTTTTAGGGGCATCGAATTCACCTTAGAGATCTGCGAGTTAATCATGTATCATCAACCAGGTTTCGACTCCGCTCAACCTTCAACTGTCGAGGGGTGAGCGAAGTCGAAACCCGATTCACTGGTATTTTATTTTCACGCAAACCTCTGAACTCAGAACATTTCATTGTTTGTTCTGGCGAATTTTTGTTCTCGCAGGTTGCTTCAAAAGCATTGTGTGATTTACCACAAGCCTATTTCTAAATTTTGAGGTCATGCATTCATGAGAAAGCTTTTACAGCAATTGGGTTTTGTTGTAGTGGGCATCACACTGCCATTTCTGCTTGTGATCTATCAGGCCAATGCTCAGACGCAGACCACTCCGGTTCTTGCGCCGACTGGCTCAGCGCTTAGCGCCAACCCTGCCCAACTACCACCGCTTCCCTACGCCTACAACGCGCTTGAACCCTACATCGACGCGCAGACGATGCAGCTTCACCACGACAAACACCACGCAACTTACGTCAACAATGTCAACGATGCCCTCAAAGATTATCCCGATCTTCGCACTCAGAGTATGGAGTCGCTGCTGCAAAATTTGGACAAACTGCCCGAAAAGATTCGTACCAAGTTTCGCAATAATGGCGGTGGGCATTTAAACCACTCTATGTATTGGCAGATTATGAGTCCCCAGGGGGGCGGCGCACCGACGGGTCAACTGGCCCAAGAAATTACCAAAACCTTTGGGAGTTTCGATCGTTTTAAGCAACAGTTTAACCAGGCTGGAGCAGATCGCTTTGGGAGTGGTTGGGTTTGGCTGGTTCGCCGGGGCGAGAAGCTTGAGATTCTGTCAACGCCCAACCAAGACACCCCTTTGATGGAGGGCATCTATCCCATTATGGGAAATGATGTCTGGGAACACGCCTATTATCTGAAATACCAAAACCGTCGCTCTGAGTATCTGAGCAACTGGTGGAATGTGGTGAATTGGTCAGAAATTGCACGGCGCTACGATCAAGCCAAAGCATCCTAAAGCAACGGTTTTGCAGTTCCACCTCGCGCCTTTTTTAGGGCATTTAGCCACACCCAGCCTGTTTGACAGGTACTTGACGATCACCCAACTGGGCGACCTGAATGGAGGAAGAGCAAAGCGAGGGTGCGATCGTATTCTAGTAGACGAATAGAGCACAGACCTCGAAGAAAGCTTGGATGGGGGCATCCTGGGTTCTTCGAGGACTTTTTTAGAAAGCTTTAAACGAGGCTCAAAGCCATCAGGTCGTCTGCCATCTCGAAGTTGGCGGTGACAGTCTGGATGTCGTCTAGATCTTCTAGAGTGTCCATGAGCCTCAGCAGCGATCGAGCGTGGTCTGGGTCGCTCACCTCTAAGGTGGTTTGCGGAATCCAGCGCAATTCGACCTGGGTGACATTGTAGTGCTGATCTCTGAGGGTTTGGCTCAGGGTTTCTAGGGTGTCGATCGTAGTGAAAACTTCGGCAATTTTTCCGGTGTCGGTGTCGATCAGTTCGTAGGTTTCGGCTCCGCCTTCGAGACAGGCTTCGAGAAATTCTTCTTCGTCAATGGGTTCCTCCTGGCTGGTGCGGTTGCGTCCCCGTCCGGCTTTGGGTAGGGTGAGCGACACTTCGACCACGCCTTTCTGGACAAACATCCAGCCGACGCAGCCCGTTTCGCCCAGGTTGCCTCCGGTTTTGCTGAAGGCAACGCGGATTTCGGCGGCGGTGCGATTGCGGTTGTCGGTGAGCGCTTCAATGAGCACGGCCACCCCTCCTGCCCCGTATCCCTCGTAGCGGATGGCTTCTAGGGCGCTGTCGGCTCCGAGTTTTCCCGATCCTTTGGCGATCGCCCGTTCGATGTTGTCGTTGGGGATGCCTGCGGCCTTGGCCTTGTCGATCGCCGTCCTGAGTTGAAAATTGCCCGCCGGATCAGGAACGCCACTACGGGCTGCCACGATAATCTCCCGTGAGATTTTGGTGAAAATTTTGCCTTTAACGGCATCAACTCTCGCTTTTTGCCGCTTGATGTTTGCCCACTTGCTGTGTCCTGCCATACCTGATTGAGAAATAAGAAAATTGCTCGATTTATAGCATAAACAAAAGTTAGGAAAACAGCTATTTACCCCCTGTAAAAGTCACGCCTTGAATAAAGTAGCGGTTAAAAAAGGCGTAGATTGCCAGGGCAGGAAGGGTAAAAACCATAGAAGCTGCCATAATCAAGTTCCAAAAAGTTACATATTGCCCTCTAAACGCATTTAGACCGAGCGGTAAAGTAAACATTTCAGGATTAGACATGACCACAAGCGGTAGGAGAAACTCATTCCAAGAACCCATGAAAATAAAAATAGTTTGAGCGGCTAGCGCAGGTTTTGCTAAGGGTAATACGACTTGAAAAAATGTTTCAAATCGATTCAGTCCATCTAGTTTTGCGGCTTCTTCTAATTCTTTTGGAAAGTTGAGAAAGAACTGTCGCATCATAAAAATAAACGTCGCATTTACCACGGTGGGAACAATTAACCCTTGGTAGGAATTGAGCCATCCAAAAGACTTTAAAATAAGAAATTTGGGGAGAAGGGTAATTTGTCCGGGTATCACTAAGACAGCTAAAACTAGAAAAAACCACCATTGTCTGCCAGGAAAATTAATTCTTGCCAGGGCATAACCTGCCATCGAATTAAATAGTAAATTAAACACCGTGACGATGACGGCCACCACGACACTATTCAGCAGCCATCTACCAAATAGAGGTTCTTGGGTGAAGATCTGATTGTAATTATCCAGTGTGAAATTTTGAGGAATAAAGTTGGTTGCTCCTGAGGAGATTTCTGCCAAAGATTTGAAGGAGGCAGACAGCGCCCAGGTGAACGGAATAAAGGTGATCAGCGTATAGAGTGCCAATCCTAAATATAGAACCCAGGTTAATAGACGAGTCGATCGTACCATTTTGCTCCTAATAATAGCGGGGTGAAAATAAAGCAAACCAGATACCGAGTTTCGACTTCTCTCAACTCTCCTTTAGGGGAGATTTTGAGCCTTGAGTGGAGTCGAAATGCGTCTGATCAATCAGTCCGCTTTTCTACTGAATAGTGTACAAAGAACCTGCAATTTTCCGCCTAATCTAAGCTTTCTTCTTTAAAGAATATGCGTTGAATTAATGTCACCGACATGATGATCAATGCCAATACTAACGTGAGAGCGAGAGCATACCCCATCTGAAGATTTTTGAATGCATATTGATAGATCAATAGCACGATCGTAAGGGTTGCATTGTTAGGACCACCTGACCCGCCTGAAAAAATATAGGATTGATCAAATAACTGAAAGGTTCCAATAATTCCCATCACAATCACAAAGAAAGTAACAGGTTTGAGAAATGGCAGTGTGATGCACCAAAACTTCTCCCAAGGTGTTGCTCCATCGATCGCGGCTGCCTCATATAAACTCTCTGGAATATCTTGCAGTGCTGCTAGATAAATCACCATAAATAATGGTGCAGTGGCCCAAATATTCATAATCATAATTCCTTTGAGGGCTACGTCTGGGTCACCTAGCCAGTTGTAAGCAGAGAAGCCAAACAAGCTGAGAAAATGGTTGAGCAGCCCATTTGTGTTGTAAATCCACATAAAAATCAAAGTTAGGACGGCTGAAGAAGTGACGGTTGGCAAAAAGAAAGCCACTCGAAACCAACTTTTACCTTTAATATTTGTGTTGAGAATGAGTGCCAATCCGAGTGCAAGAATGGTCTGAATAGGAACTACGATCGCTACATATTCAGCCGTGTTTTGTAGGGCGATCCAGATTCGATCGTCGTCCGCCATTCGCACAAAGTTTTTTAGCCCATTAAACCGATAACTTACTTCCCCCAACACTTGAACTCTATGAAAAGCAAGTATGATTGTGTAGATGATCGGCAATATTAAAAAGATTCCTAAAACGACGATCGTGGGTAGCATGAAGGCATATCCAGATAGTCCTTCCCTCGTACTTTGCTTCGACCAAAAATTTTGTGTCAGCATAATTTAGTTAGATAAATAAATTTCTCGATTAGCCGTATCTTGGGCCTTTTTCATGGCGAGAGAGAGAGATTGTTGCCCTAATAAAGCACTGATAAATTGATTGTCAAAATTAGTCAAAATAGTTGGCAATATTTCTCCAGCTTGCCAAATAGTTGCATACTTTGATCCGGCAACCAGGGGGGCATAAAGAGGGTTGCTATCGTATCCCAAATCTATTAATACTGATCTGCGAGACGGCAGCGCAAACCCTTGATCTGCCCAAGTTTTCATGCCCGCTTCATTAGTGAGATATTCGATCAGTTTCCAGGCAGCTTGTTTGTGCTTAGAATTGCGATTCATCACATAGCCAACGGTGTAAGCCATTGTGCCTTTCCGATTGTTAATTGTGGGCATTTCTGCGATCGCAAACTTCAAATTTGGAAAGGTCTCTTTGAGATAGGGAATCGCCCATGCTCCCTCGATCGCCATCGCAATTCTGCCCTGCCCAAACGCTTCACTATTAGAGTTTGCCCCCACATCAGAAGGTTGCGCGGCTGTGCCTTCTCGATACTGATTCACAACTAATTGCAATCCCTTTAGGCTTTCTGGTGTAGCAAATGCTGCTTGATTATTTTGAGTCAGCGCTCCGCCGAAGGCCTTAACCATGAAGGATTGCCTAGCTAACTCTGGTGCAATTCCAATACCAAACTGGTCAATTTTTCTGTCTTTGTTATGGTCGATCGTTAGTTTCTTAGAAACTTGGATTAACTCATCCCAGGTTTGAGGCGGGCGACGAATTTTCGCCTGATTGAACGCAGTTTGATTATAGAAAAGGGCCAGAGTAGAAAAATCTTTTGGAATGCCATAAATCTGATTGTTTTGTTTGAATGCATTGAGTAATGAAGGTTCAAAATCCTTCAGATTATATTCAGGTGTAATATAAGAATTAAGCGGTTCTAACACGCCATATTTCATTAGAGTTGGTGCTTCAAATGCTTCTAAGTAAAAGACATCTGGGGCAACATCACCAATCAAGCGAGTTCTGATCACATCCATATACTGACTGTTGATCACTTCATGCTTGACGTTAATATTTGGGTATTTTTTCTCAAACTGAAGGATCACTTTTTCTAGCAGCCGCGACTCAGCCGGGTTGCTCTGCCAACCACTTAAGGTGAGGTCGATCGTTGCTTCGGTTTGGCGGCTCGATCGACAGGCAGCCGTCATTAAAATTAATATTAAAAATGAAAAGCTAGACAGTATTTTTCTCATAGGAAAATCTTTCCAAATGTCGATCTTCCTAAAATTATCGAGTCGAAGTACCGTTAAACTGACCTCCGTAAGACAGAGTTTTATAAAGAAGGGATGGGAGATGGGGGATGAAGAATGAATGGGTGGTGTTAGGAAGCCAGAGTAAGGGGCGGTGGATGGGGCGAATGGTGGCGCTTTTTCTGGTTTTGAGCTTAGTGCTGACGGGCTGCCAGGGGCGATCGACTCCCCCATCTTCTGTAACTCGGCTCACCCTGTGGCAGGGGGTGAACCCGCCCCCTAATCGTGATGTGCTACAAAAATTGGTCGATCGCTTCAATCGCGAGCACGCTGACATTCAGGTTGAGTCGATCTATGTGGGTCAGGGCGATCAGCAAATGCCCAAAATTCTCGCGGCGGTCGTGGGAAATGCCACGCCTGACATGCTGTGGTTTGCGCCCATGTTGACAGGGCAGTTGGTCGAGTTGGGTGCGCTGCGACCCTTGGATGATCTGCTCGCGGCTGCACCGTCGCTCAAAGATCTCGATCGTGCCCTCTTCGAGACGATGCGCTACCAGGGCGAAACTTGGTCAATTCCTTTCAGCACCAACAATGTGGGCGTTTACTACCGTCCCAGTCTCTTCAAGGCTGCCGGAATTACAGAATTGCCCAAAACGTGGGATGACTTTCGCCAAGCCGCCAAACGGCTGACCCGCGACATCAACGGCGACGGCAAAATCGACCAATATGGGATGCTCTTGCCCCTGGGCAAAGGCGAATGGAGCGTATTTACCTGGTTGCCCTTTTCTGGAGCGGCGGCGGCGAATTGACCCCTACAGAACCGCGATCGAGCCTGGCAACCCCTGCAAGCGCCGTCGCCGAAACGGATGTAAAAATTGTCAACGAAGGGGCGATCGCTGCGCTTCAATTTTGGCGAGATCTGCTCCAAGATGGGTCAGCAATTTTGTCTCAACCTGAACGCGGCTACGAGCTAGACGGGTTTCTCGCGGGCAAGGTTGCCATGCAAATCTCAGGCCCCTGGACACTAGGGCAACTGCAAGCCACCCAGGTTGATTTTGCAGTCATGCCGATTCCCATTGGCACGAGACCTGCAACGGCGATCGGGGGCGAAAATCTCTTTTTGTTCAAATCCACCCCCGATCGCGAACGGGCCGCCTTCACCTTTGCCGAATATGTGCTTAGCGAAGAATTCCAAACCGAATGGGCGATCGGCACAGGCTATTTGCCCATCAACCTTCAATCTCGCCAAAGTGATGCCTACCAAGCCTTCAAAGCCAGGCAGCCCGCCGTGGACGTATTCTTGAATCAGGCTCAATACGGACGATCGCGCCCCATTTTCCCAGGCTACAACCGCATCTCAGACAACCTGGGACGGGCGATCGAAGCCACCCTCACAGGGCACAATTCTCCCACCGCCGCTCTCAAAGCCTCCCAACAACGACTCGACCTAATTTTCAAATAGCGAGTACTTTATTTTCGCGCTTGTCCCTAAACGCCTCCCCCCTCCCTTCTCCCCCCAATGTGCGGGTAAGATGAAGGTGAACTGCCCTCTCGCTCCTGCGCTGATGAATCGCCTAGACAGATTTGCCGACACCGCCCTAGGTCTTGTCTCTACCGAAAGCTTTCCGGCGATCGTGGGCATTGCCGATATGATGCTCAAGTCCTCTGATGTGACGTTGGTTGGCTACGAAAAAACTGGGGGCGGCTACTGCACTGCTGTTGTACGCGGAGGCATTTCGGATGTGCGGTTGGCCGTCCAGGAAGGGATCGACCTCGCGGCTCAGTTTGGGCAAAAAGTTTCTACGCTGGTTGTGCCCCGTCCCCTGGCTAACCTGGAAGCCGTATTGCCGATCGGCACAAAACTTGCAGAACTTGCCAAAGGGCAACGCGGCAATCCCTTTCGCAATCAGGCTGTGGGTCTCCTCGAAACGAGAGGCTTTCCGGCGATGGTAGGTGCGGCAGATGCCATGCTCAAATCCGCAGATGTCACTCTGACGGCCTACGAAACCATTGGCTCAGGACTCTGCACCGCCATTGTCAGAGGCACGATCGCAAACGTTGCTATGGCGATCGACGTAGGAATGCAAGAAGCCGAACGCATCGGAGAACTGCATTCGGTCATGGTGATTCCGCGTGCTCTCGAAGACCTCGATCAGACCCTCCCCCTCGCAAGCTGTTGGGTCGAAGAAGTACAGCCGTTGAGGCTGCCCATCAACATCAAAGAAGTCGAAAAAGAACGGGTCGCCCTCCCCGAACTTCAGACCGAGCAGCAACAACTGGCCGAGTCCTTCACGCCGCTTCAGCTACCCGAATCGCGCCAGATGCAAGTCGAAGCATTGCTAGAATTTACTACACCAGAACCCATCGCAGAAATCATCCAGCCTCCAACGCCCGAACAAAAGTCTGAGCAAAAGCCCGAACCCGTGGACGATCGTCCCCCGGAACCATAATTTTCTGGCCTCGCCAGCCACTTCTCTGCCCCAAAAAGGAAAAGCGCGACGTGAGAAGGGCTGATAGATAGGGCACTCTAGACACGCCCACCCTAGAGTGCTCTTTTGAATTAATGGCGGACAACACTGCCCTACGGCTACAAGAAATCGCCCGGCAGCTAGAACAGGATGCCAGCGCAATGCGCATTAAGAAGCTCATGCTCTATGCTTGCAAGAACTGGTGGGAGACCGATCCAGACATTCTAGCCGTCACTGATCTAGAAAAATTGGTGCAGGAGTTGCCGCTGCTCCATCCGACTCTGAAGCATTTGCAAGCGAGATTGAGCACGCTGGTTGAGACACTCAACAAGAAGGATGAATACCATCCGATCGCGTCCCTGATTGCCGAAACAATGGCAGATTGCTATCCGATCGCCTCCTTCCCCATTGGGGAGACAACGGCGATCGTCGCTCCTTTGCCCAGCCGCACCAATCCGCAGATCGCCGACATTGCTCAGACGTTTGCCCAAGAGATCAACCTCATTCGTATCAAGAAACTGCTACTCAGTACGGCACGGGGCTATTGGGAAACTGACCCGCTCAAAATCAATCACGCTGACCTCAAAGACTTGATTGACGAACTGCGACAGCGCCATGCAACGATCGTAGATCTGAGTGCAGCCCTGGCAGGTGTGGTCAAAACGCTGAACAAGCCCATGGAGTACGCTCTGGTTGCCGAGACGATCGTCAAAGAAATGAGGCGGCTCTATCCCACGCCAGATTTACCCCCAGATTTGCCCCCAGATTTGCCTTTGGCGCAAGAGCTAACCAAATTGGGGAGGTTGCCCTCGACTTGCCCTGCTGCAACCTCTGACCCCGTAACTGCGCCGAATCTAGCTCAAAGCAGTGCGCCAAAATCGATCGTTCCTGCTGAGTTGGTGATTGACCTATTTGATGTACGGCTGGAAATCATTAAATATGCAAACCCTCTGAGGGCAAAGATTTTACTGTTCTCGATCGTCTATTACCCCTTCACCAATAGTGCTCAGGATTGGTCAAACCTGAAACTTTACAGCTTAGATGGCTTACTGCGAAGTCTGACTACCTGTGGCTCGATCGCAGACTTGCAGACCAAACTGGAGACGATCGCCCAGCAACTCAGCCAACCTGATGACTATGCCCAGGTGTCCCATGTTCTGATCAAATGTTTGAAACCCATTTACACACAGCTACAGCAGCAGGTTTGCCAGACCTTGCAGAGCAGTGTTGCAGAAACGACCCAGGCGAGTTTGACTCAGGTTTTGGTTGCAACTCAAGAATAAGATCTTCGATCGGCCAAGCCCACCCAAGGAGGAAGCAAAAAGATGGATGTGAAGCTATTGCTGGAGCGGTATGAATCGGGAGACATGGATTTTGCAGGCGAAAATCTCAGTGGAGCCAACTTGGCCGGGGCAGATTTGATCGGGGCGAACCTCGGAGGGGCAGATTTGCACAACGCGGTGCTGATTCTAACGTTTTTGAATCGATCGAACCTGACACGATCGAATCTGGCAGCCACAAAACTGGCGGGGGCAAACCTCAGCCAGGCAACTTTGCACAATGCCAACCTGCGAGATGCCGATCTGCATGGGGCAACTTTGCATGGGGCAGATTTGCGCGGGGCAGATATTGGGCTGGCAAATTTGTTAGACGCTAACCTGCGAGAGGCTGATCTGCGAAATGTAAACCTGAGCGGGGCAGATCTGCGGGGGGCTTGTCTGCGCGGGGCAAACCTGCGCGAAGAGAAGCGAACCTATCAAGGCTCAAATTTGCGCGGGGCAGATCTACGCGGGGCAGATTTGCGCGGAGCCAACTTGACCGGGGCAAATTTGAGTCGATCGAACCTGGCGGGGGGCAAA
>JAAUOZ010000335.1 GCA_012034655.1 Leptolyngbyaceae cyanobacterium CSU_1_3
GGGCAAACGAATTGGCTCCCCTTCCTCCCGGTGAGAGCAGGCGGCGAGGAAAATAGGAAAACAATAGTTGCCCATGGCCTGAGGTTGACCGCCGATCGCAACGAATTAGCCTGGATTGACCCGCATGAGAGGCTGCCCATACTCAACAGGGGAAGCATCCTCCACCAAGATTTCGACAATCTCACCAGAGACTTCTGCCTCAATCTCGTTCATCAGCTTCATGGCTTCGATAATGCAAACCGTCTGCCCCGATCGAATCCGATCGCCTATTTCCACAAACGGCGCTTCGTCGGGGGCGGGTGAGCGATAGAACGTACCCACCATCGGCGAGAGAACTTCGACAAAGCGGCGATCGGCGTTGGGCGGCGGAGTCGGTGGGATAGAAATTGCGCCACCGTTTGCAGGCACATCTGGAGGAGTCAGTGCGATCGGCGGCGTTGGCATCGGCGCAGTCGTCTCACCCATGCTGATGCGAGCTAGATTATGACCATTGGCAGCTTGCAACCCTCGTCGCACCGTCAACTCAAAATCCTCACTCTTTAACGTCAACTCTGCGATATCGGTTTGATTGAGGGCCGTCAATAATTCGCGGAGTTCGCTTAAGTCCAGTGGCACGGTTCTATCACTCCAGTTCGGTAAAATTGAGTCAAAACAGAGAGGGCTTGGGTTTTGAGCGACTCGCACAGCCCGATCTAAGTGCAACAATCGGTCAGCGTGTGACTCGCTCAAAACTGGGTCAAAACCACAGGTCAAATTCCAGGATTCAGCAGGGGATTAGCTTTGTTCGCGACCCAGGTAGGTATCGTTGCGAGTGTCAATTTTGATCTTTTCGCCCACAGAGATGAAGAGTGGAACCATCACCTGTGCCCCTGTTTCGACGATCGCAGGCTTTGTGCCTCCGGTCGCGGTATCCCCTTTTACGCCAGGGTCAGCTTGGGTCACTTCGAGGGTGACTGAGTTGGGCAGTTCTACTTCGAGCACCTGCTCGCCCCATTTGACGACATTGACCTCCATGCCTTCCTTGAGATATTTGACGCGATCGCCGATCTGCGCGGCACTCAGTTGACCTTCTTCATAGGTTTCCATATCCATGAAAACGTACTGGTCGCCTTCTTTATAGGTGTGCTGCATGGTGCTTTTTTCTAGGTTGGCCTGCGGCACAGTTTCCCCAGCCCGAAAGGTTCGTTCGACAACGCTACCCGACTGGGCATTTTTGAGCTTAGTCCGAACAAAGGCAGACCCCTTGCCTGGTTTGACGTGCAAAAATTCAACGACCCGCCAGACAGAACCGTCTAGCTCGATGCTAACGCCAGGTCGAAAATCGTTACTGGAGATCATGAGTATGTTTACGTGGGGAGAACATTCGGCAATTCATTTTACCGCTCTGCGATCGCTTTTATGCGGCTTTTGTTCAGGAGTGCTGAGTCTTTGGCTTCTCAGGCGTGAGTCGTACCTTAACGTGAATCTGATGGCGCTCAAAGTGCCCTCATCCTCCCAGCCTCCGTCTCCCCAAGGAGAAAGAAGAGCAGGCTTTGAAGTCCCTCGCGCTCTGGGAGGAGGGGTTTGGGGTGAAGGCAAACCTCTCGTCGTCAAACTAACGTTACCTCACGAATCAAGGCCACTCCTTCCTCTCCCCTCATGGCACAATCTAGGAGGGTTCATGACGAAGGGAGCGCGATATGCCTGTTTGGAATCGTTTGAAGTTGAAGGCTTTGAAGTTAGAGATATTGCAGTTAGAGACCTGGCAACGACACGGACTGAAGGTGCTGATGCTGGGATTGGTCTGCGCCAGTGTTCTAGGATGGTCGGCTCCGGCCCAAGCCCTGCCACCTGGCAATGCCATTACTGACTCGCAAGCATTGTTGCGGTATGCCTTGCCGATCGACAATCCTGATGTGCGCCGACTCCAGTTCAGTTTAGAAGACATCACGGCGCAACTGCGAGCCAATCGGCGTTGGGGGGCTGTGGTAGGCGATGTTAAGCAGGCTTATCGCGTGTTGACCGATCGCCAAGATAAGATTCTGGCCAGCGTTTCTGACGATAAAAAGCCCCAGGCAGAGGTGTTGATTGAAAAACTAAAGTCAGGGGTTGAAGCGCTGCAAGTCAGCGCAGAAGCCAAAGACAAAGAGCAGACGCGATCGCTGCGGGCTGATTTATTGAGTCTGGTCAGCGATCTCGAAGCGTTGATGGTGCAGAAATTTCCTTACGAAGTGCCTGAAGAATATAGCAATCTGCCTCAGCTTAAAGGGCGGGCAACCGTTGCTGCTAAAACCAGTCAAGGAGATTTGACGATCGTTCTAGATGGGTTTAGTGCTCCGGTGACGGCGGGTAACTTCGTCGATTTGGTCAAGCGGGGTTTCTACGACGGCTTGCAGTTTACAAGAGCCGAAGATTCCTATGTGCTGCAAATTGGCGATCCACCCGGCCCGGAGGTCGGCTTCATCGACCCGGCTACCCAAAAATATCGCGCTGTGCCCTTAGAAATTTTGGTTAAGGGCGACAATGCCCCCCTCTATGGCATCACCTTAGAAGATGCGGGGCGCTATTTAGATCAGCCCGTACTGCCGTTTTCATCCTTTGGGGCGTTGGCGATGGCCCGTCCGGGAGACGACCCAAATGGGGGATCTTCTCAGTTTTTCTTCTTCTTGTTTGAACCAGAATTGACCCCCGCTGGGCTAAACTTGCTCGACGGACGCTATGCCATCTTTGGATTTGTCACCTCTGGGCGAGAAGTGCTAGAGAAACTGAAGGCTGGGGACACGATCGAATCTATGAAAGTGATCGACGGTCTAGAAAATTTGGTCGAACCCAAAGCCGCCTAATTTCCAATATTCTCCAATTTGACACTCCCCACCGCATGAGGGATGGGGATTCTTGGCTCAACGAAACCACTTCAACTAGATGCCTTGCAGTCTCTAGCCCAGAGGTGGAATTCTCCCCAAGCGTTAATTCGGGGATGCCCTACCCTATTTGCTTTCGCAAGTCCTGTTTCGTTTTGAGGCGGATTCGCTTCAATAGAAGATTGGGGCTACCGCCCCGTCGCTATCCATCCCCACCGCATGGCGGATGGGGTATTCCGCGAGTTAGATAAAGATCAAGACTGGGTGGGCTAAACCGCTCAGTCTTTTTTGATGGAGTTGCAATGACAGAAACCGTGCAGACGATCGGAGAACAAAAACTACTGAGACGGCTCCAAGCCTTTTGCCCTGCTGATGTGATAGGAGACGATGCCGCCGTGCTGGCGACCGAACCGGGGAAGTTGCTGGTCGTCACCTCTGATGTGCTGGTCGATGGCGTACATTTTAGCGATCGCACCACTCCCCCAGAATCGGTAGGCTGGCGATCGGCGGCGGCAAATCTTTCTGACCTGGCGGCAATGGGGGCTGCTCCGTTGGCTATCACAGTCGGCTTGGGGCTGCCTGGGTCTGTGCCTGTCTCCTGGGTCGAGGGACTCTACCGAGGCATGAGCGAGTGTTTGCAGAAATTTGGGACGACGATCGTTGGCGGAGATGTATGTCGATCGTCTGTGATCACGGTTGCCATCACGGCTTTTGGGCAGGTCAAACCTACACAGGTGATTCGCCGCGCCACGGCTCAACCAGGAGATGCCATCTTAGTCACTGGCTTTCACGGTTCTTCGCGAGCAGGATTGGAACTATTACTCCATTCCGAAGCTGGAAAAGAGCTAACCGCCACCGATCGCGCTTCTCTAATTCACGCGCACCAATACCCAACCCCTCGCCTAGATGTCTGCCCGCCCTTTCCTGTTGCTGGAATGGATAGCAGCGACGGCCTAGCCGATGCGATCGTGCAAATTTGCCATGCCAGCCAGGTTGGAGCCAGCGTCGATCGCCAAAAATTCCTATCCACCCGGCTCTCAGACGCTGGGTATCTCCAAAAACTGCGATAAATTGGGCGCTCTATGGAGGAGAAGATTTTGAGTTGGTGTTGTGTCTACCCAAGGCGGCGGCGCAAAAATGGTGCAGCAGTTGGGCGCAGGAGCCGCGATCGTCGGCACACTCACAACTGCTCCCGAAATCTGCCTGATCGATCCTGAAGGCATTTCACCCGACGAGACTTTAAGCTTAGCCCAAGGATTTCAGCACTTCCGCAGTTCCTAGAGCGTGTCAAAGCTCTGGCTCCTTCGTGAGGAGGGCTATGCATACTTTCATTCAGCAACGCCAAAATTTGCTCATCCCTCATCCCTCATCTTGAGCTTGACGAACTACCAAGGCCGCCTCTAGATTTTGAATTTCCTGCAAAAGCCGTTGGTTCTCCGGTTCGTTTCCCTTCCACCAATTGCCACGCAGACTGACTCCCAAGATATATTCCTGCTGCGAGCAAGAAATTAGGACGGAGATGCCTCGATCGAGTAACTTAGACCCCACCTCATAAGCCTGGTCGCGCCGACGAACGCTAAACGAATGGAACTGCAAAAACATTTCCCCTTGATAGTTGATCCCATTGCACACACGATCGCCGTGCCAAAACTTAAAGAAACGGCAGTCGGCTTCATTCGCCAATAGCAATTTCATCGTGAACCATTCACTCCATTTCGTAAAACCCCAAACATGGCTAGCCATCTCCCTGCCTAGACAGGCTAAAAATCTTCCTCACCCCTATAGGTGAAATGAGATTGCTATATTTTCATGTCTACCCTTTTTGCAGCGACATCTCACATCAGCTACAAAAATGCATCTAAATTTTCTGCCACTTAGGAGAATTAAATAAGCTGTAAGGCTTTGGATTCGCCCCGCCCCTCTTCCAGTTCGGGGTGAGGGCGAAGATCTCCGGAATTGATCAATCCACATTCCTTAGGAATCTGCGAGTTATACTTTGTCAGGGCATAAAATTAAAGATTTTGGACGGGGTGCAGGGGTGGAACCC
>JAAUOZ010000336.1 GCA_012034655.1 Leptolyngbyaceae cyanobacterium CSU_1_3
TAGCGTCTTGACATTTTTACGGGTGAATAGCGCAGTCGGCTCTCTATACTGCGTCAGCCTATTAGATTTTGGTTTAGGAAGGGGTGTGGGGGCTGCGCCCAGCCAGGGGTTCCACCCCTGCACCCCGTCCAAAATCTTTAATTTTATGCCCTGACAAAGTATAGTTTAGAGAAGTCAGGAGATTTTTAGCAAACCAGTGAACCGCTGTCTTCGACTTCAGTCAACCAGCTTGCGCCCTGAGCAAAGCCGAATTTAGAAATCGCCTCCGAGCAAGGCACGGCCAGGTCGTTACCAGAATTGAGCTTGAGGGAGTACTCTATTTTGGCGCTTGTCCGTAGAGAATTAAAGCTTGACCACTCCACGGAGAAAATCTTAATTAAACCTTGGCAGCCCGTTAATAACAGGTTGGTAGTGTTTTTTGTAACCACTGACATTGCCCCCTTACAATCATGGATTGGTACAATTCTTCGCGTCTACTCTCCACAGGTTTTAGACGGCGTGACGTTCTGCGCGGTGCTGGCATTTTGACGGGCTTGGCGATCGCAAGTCAGCTTCCGGCACGGGTCGTTGCTCAGCCCAAATTTTCAGGGTATCCCTTCACGCTGGGTGTGGCTTCGGGTGATCCGCTTCCCGATGGGGTGGTTTTGTGGACACGGTTGGCCCCCGACCCGCTCAATGGGGGCGGAATGCCAGAATATAACGTTCCGGTGCGATGGCAGGTTGCATTAGATGCAGGCATGAGACAAGTCGTGAAATCTGGAACCAAAACAGCGATCGCTGCTTTCGCCCATTCAGTTCACGTTGAGGTGCGCGGGCTGCAACCCGGACGTGAATATTGGTATCAATTTAAAGCAGGAAACGAAATCAGCCCGATCGGTCGTACACGCACCGCACCTGCCAGAAATCGCCATCTCAGCCACATGCGCTTTGCATTGGTCAATTGCCAGGATTGGCAAAACGGTTACTACACTGCCTACAAACATGTGGCAGAAGAAGATCTCGATTTAGTCGTTCATGTTGGCGACTATATCTATGAATATGGCCCCGAACCAGGCGGCCCTCGTCAGCACATTGGCCCAGAAATTGTCACCCTGGAAGACTATCGCAATCGCCACGCGCTATACAAAACAGATGCCAATCTACAAGCCGCCCATGCCGCCTTCCCGTGGGTTGTCACCTGGGATGATCACGAAGTCGAGAACAATTACGCCGACGACCTTTCAGAAAACAACGATCCGATCGTAGAGTTTCTCTTGCGCCGTGCTGCTGCCTATCGCGCCTACTACGAACATATGCCTCTGCGGCGATCGTCACTGCCCAAAGGTGCAGATCTGCGGCTATATCGACGATTTACCTACGGCGATTTGGCTCAGTTTAATGTGTTAGACACGCGCCAATATCGCACCGATCAGCCCTGTGGTGATGGTCTCAAGCCATTATGCGATGAGGCGCTTGATCCTCAAGCAACCCTGACAGGAAAAGCCCAGGAACGCTGGTTGTTTCAAGGATTACAGCGATCGACCGCCCAATGGAATGTAATCGCTCAACAGGTGATGTTTTCACAATTTGACTTTGATGCCCGTCCCGATATTAAAGCCTTCAACGTCGATCAGTGGGATGGCTATGTGGCCGCTCGTGAGCGGGTTTTGGCGTTTCTCGATCAGCAGCAACCCGCCAACCCAATTGTCTTAGCGGGTGATATTCACTCTAGTTGGGTACACGACATCAAACGGGACTTTAGCAAGCCAGAATCACCCACGATCGGCACAGAATTTATTGCCACGTCGATTTCGTCTGACTTCCCCGAACAGTTTATTCAACCTGTCACCCTGGCATTGTCAAACAATCCCCATACCAAGTTCTTTAATGGAACCTTGCGAGGCTATGTGCGCTGCGATTTAACGAACGATCGTTGGCAAAGTGATTATCGCGTCGTGTCAACCATTCGCGAACCCGAAGCGACCATCAGCACCCTTGCTTCTTTTGTCGTGGAGAATGGCAAGCCTGGTGCTCAACGCGCCTAGCTCAACCCCAGACACGGATGGAACAGACACGGATGGAAAACGATCGCCCATCCGTGTCTCATACCCTTTTGAGTTCTAGATAGACAATTCTAGATCAATATTTCAGACAATTTTAAGCTGTTAAAATTACCGCGTGGCTAGTAGCACTTAGCTAAAATCCACCCCCTCTCCCCCTAAAACCCCACACCCTAAACCCCACACCCTAAACCCTCCAGTGGTTGCCAAACTTACGCCGCATTCTACTAGTCTTCTCCTGCGGAGTGTTTCCCATGACACTTGCCTAATCTCCCGTCGCCTTAAGCTTGCCCGATCACAAGCAATTGCCTGAGTCCGATGGTACTTTCGTGAAAAACTTCCAGGAACATCCTCAGAGCTTGCTGCTTACCCGTTCGATCGCACCAAGTTTAGATGCAAGTCATGCCGATGGTCGCTATGCGATCGGGCAAGACTGCGGCATTGATTGGCGCTTAACCGACCCCCCAGAGCAAGGAGCGGAAGCACCCGACTGGTTTTATGCCCTCGATATGCCACTACTGCTGCTTGATAGTTCCCACGTATCGACTTTAAGTTTGGTCAGACCCATTGACTTAGACGATCGACCGAGGTAACAAAAGAAATCAGGCGAAGCCCCGTTCAACCATCTTTCGGCAAAGAGAATTAACCTGATAGGGGTAAGCACCCATTTCTCAACGAACAATTGCTGCGAAGCCTTGCTCTTTAGCGTCGCATCGTCGTAAATAGAAACGCTAATGGGGAAAAGAGGCGAGTGAATGAAGATTGACTTTGGGCGGGAGATCTGCGGCAACCTAGACGCTGCGGAGGGACGCGAATGGCTTGTGACCAATGGCATCGGGGGATTTGCATCGGGCACGATCGCTGGACTTCTGACTCGCCGATATCATGGCTTACTTGTGGCGGCACTCAAGCCGCCCCAGCAAAGAACATTACTGCTTGCAAAGTTAAACGAGAGTGTGCGCTATGGCGAAGATTATTTTCCCTTAACAACCGATCGCTGGCAAGATGGCATTCTGGGCGCTCAGGGCTATCGACACATCGAGCGATTTTTTTTGGAAGGCACAGTTCCGGTGTGGCAATTTGCAGTGGGCGACGCGCTGATTGAAAAGCGGATCTGGATGCAGCAAGGCACAAACACGACGTATATCTATTACCAGGTGCGGCGATCGACCCAGCCGATCATGCTGACCCTCAAGGCGATGGTCAACTACCGCGACTATCACCAAGAAACCCAGGCCAATGGGTGGCGTATGGGTATCGAATCTGTCGGTCAGGGGGTGTCGGTGTCGGCTTTCCCGGAGGCAGTTCCGTTTTATTTGCTCTGCCGCAGTGCCAAAGTGACTGCCATGCACGATTGGTACTATGGGTTCGATTTGGCAGCAGAACGACGACGAGGGCTGAATGATCGCGAAGATCATCTCCATGCCGCCACGTTTTCAGGCGACCCTGCACGCCGGGGATTCGCTGACAGTCATTGTCAGCACTGAGCCAACGCCCAATTTAGATGGAGAAAGCGCCCTGAGAGCGCAACACGCCCACGAGCAACGATTGCTCGATCGCTGGAAAATCGATCGCGAACATCAGACAGAAACTACCCCTGCGTGGGTGCGGCAACTGATTCTCGCGGCTGACCAGTTTATTGTAAATCGATCGACTCCCAACAATCCCAATGGCAAGACGATCGTGGCGGGCTATCCGTGGTTTACCGATTGGGGGCGCGACACATGATCAGCTTACCTGGCTTAACACTCGTAACGGGTCGCCCAGAAATCGCACGATCGATCCTGCGAACCTACGCCTTGTCGATCGATCAGGGTATGTTGCCCAATCGCTTTCCAGATGTTGGCGAAATCCCTGAATACAATACCGTTGATGCGACGCTGTGGTATTTTTTAGCGATCCAGGCTTACTACAACGCCACCGAAGATCAGGATCTGCTGCACGAGCTTTTTCCAGTGTTGGCAGAGATGATTGATTGGCACTGTCGCGGCACTCGTTACGACATTCACCTCGACCCTGCGGATGGCTTGCTGTTTGCCGGAGAAACGGGGACACAACTCACCTGGATGGATGCCAAGGTGGGCGATCGGGTTTTCACCCCCAGAATTGGCAAACCTGTGGAGATCAATGCCCTCTGGTACAATGCGCTGCGAGTCATGGCTAAGGTAGCCCGTCAAATCGGCAAACCCCACCGAGAATATGAAGCAATGGCCGATCGCGTTCTGGCTAGATTTTCTCGCTTTTGGAACGAGTTAACTGGGTATTGCTATGACGTATTAGACGGGCCAGGGGGCAGCGATGCCGCCTTGCGACCCAACCAAGTTTTTGCCGTTTCGCTCCCCGACAGTCCGTTGACGGCCGCCCAACAAAAAAGCGTGGTTGATGCCTGTGGTCGATCGCTACTCACGTCCTATGGTTTACGATCGCTATCTCCTAGCCACCCTGACTATCGAGGGCAATATATTGGCTCTCAGTTTCAGCGCGACGCGGCATACCATCAAGGCAGCGCTTGGGGTTGGCTAATTGGAGCTTTTGCGATCGCCCACCTGCGCGTCTACAACAACCCCAGCAGAGCACGAGAATTTTTAGAGCCGATGGCCAACCATCTCCTAGATCACGGAGTCGGCAACCTGAGCGAAATTTTTGAAGGAGACGCACCCATGACTCCACGAGGCTGCACAGCCCAAGCATGGACGGTGGCAGAAGTATTGAGGGCTTGGTTCGCAATCCAGTAAGAAATGTGGATTTATCAATGCCAGAGATTTTCGCCCTTATTCCCTAACCCCTTCTCCCAAGTTGGGAGAAGG
>JAAUOZ010000337.1 GCA_012034655.1 Leptolyngbyaceae cyanobacterium CSU_1_3
GTGGAACCCCTGGCTGGGGGCGCAGCCCCCACACCCCTTCTAAACCAAAATCTATAGGCTGACGCAGTATAGAGAGCCGACTGCGCTATTCACCCGTAAAAATGTCAAGACGCTTTAAAATTAGTAAAGAATCCTCTATGGCCAAATCGTTATGAATGTCATCTGGTCGCGTGTGTTGAGGTCGGTCTATCGCAAAGAACCGATCACAGGGTTTGTGATCACTGCTGGGTCAGTAAATGTCGCGATCGGCGGCTTCGATGGCAGCACCTCCCTAGTGATTTTTGGGTTGAGCGTGGTTGGCGTTTCCCTGGCCCTGCGGTGGTGGCAGCTTCATCGTCGTACCCCCCAACAAGCCCAACAAAACGCAGTCTATGCCCTGCCTCCTGCCTCTTCTCAGCAGTCTTTGCCGACCTTGACCCTGCCCAAAACAAACCCCAAAAAGCGTCCGCTTTAGAGCCTCTCGCCTCAATTCCTGCGGTTCAAACTTTCTCTGGCCAGACCCGCTTCGATCCGTCTTGCCAGAGAAAGCTTTGGTTCCAAATCCTTTGTTCTCGCAGAGAAGTGTGGACTTGCGGGTAGTGAGAAGTAAGGAGTGGGGTGAAATTGAAGCAAACTGGATGCCGGGCTTCGACTCCGCTCAACCCTCTCTTGGGAGGTTGTCATTACGAACGTTTTTGAGGATGAAGCCTGGTGGTATGGAGTTATGCACCCCTTCAGCAACGCCAGTTCTTTCTGGGCAACGTTTTTGAGAAGAGGTGCAAATCTGCCGTCTACTTGACAAACAGCATTTCTTGATAAGTAGGAATCGGCCACAGGTCATCTGCGATCTCACCTTCGAGAGCATCGGCATACTCACGCACTTTATCCATCAAAGGACGAATCGTTTGGGCGCAATACTGCATATGCTCTTCTGAACTGCCAAAGTCATGTTTGACCATCGCTGCGGACAGCTTGCTGACGTTATCCGTCATTGACTGGATCAGAGCGGCCACTTTTTCGGCGGGTTCTTTTTCGATCGTAATCCCAATTCCGCTCACATTAGCGATCGCCTCAGCCAGATCCGACAAATACCGCACTGCCGCTGGGTAGATAATGGTTTTTGCCATGCTGACGACGAGTTTTGCTTCGACCTCGATCGTTTGAATGTACTGCTCGGCATACACATCAAATCGGCTTTCAAGCTCAACTGGTGTGAGAACTCCGATGCGCTCAAACAGATCTTCGATCGCCTTTTCTTTGAGAACAGGCAGTGCATCCGCCGTCGTGCGAAGGTTAGGGAGACCGCGCTCCTCAACGGCCATCTTGTGCCATTCTTCAGAATAGCCATCGCCCCCAAAGACCACCGCGCTGTGATTGTCCATCACTTCTTTGAGAACGACAAACACCGCATTACTTAGCTCTGTTCCTTTGGCGAGTTCGGCTTCTAGTTTGTCAGCAACCCAGGTGAGCGAATCTGCCAAAATCGTGTTCATCGCCACTAGCGGCCCCGACACTGACTGAGCAGAGCCAACGGCGCGAAACTCAAAGCGGTTTCCGGTAAAGGCAAAGGGAGACGTGCGATTGCGATCGCCTGGATCTTTGATAAACACAGGCAAGGTGTCTACCCCCAGATCCATCATGCCGCCGTGGGTCGAGTCTTTGACATCTCCTTTGGCGATCTGCTCAAACACTTCTTCGAGTTGAGATCCCAGGTAGACGGAGATGATTGCGGGAGGCGCTTCGTTGGCTCCTAATCGGTGATCATTACTGGCGGTGGCGACGACTGCCCGCAACAGCGAACCGTAGGTGTGAACACCCCGAATGACTGCCCCGCAAAACAGTAGAAATTGCAGATTTTTGTGAGGGGTATCACCCGGATCGAGCAGGTTGCCCTGAGTCGGGTTGCCCACCGACCAGTTGACGTGTTTACCAGACCCATTCACTCCAGCAAAGGGCTTTTCGTGTAGCAAACAAACAAAGCCGTGCTTTTTGGCCGTGATTTTGAGAAGCGTCATCAGCAACTGTTGGTGATCGCTGGCGACGTTGGCGGCTTCAAAAAAGGGCGCGATTTCAAACTGTCCTGGTGCGACTTCGTTGTGTCTGGTTTTGGCCGGGATTCCCAGTCGATAGAGTCTTTCTTCGACATCCTGCATAAACACCTGCACCCGCTCTGGAATCGCACCAAAGTAGTGATCGTCAAACTGTTGACCTTTGGCAGGAGACTTGCCAAATAGCGTGCGACCTGTGAGCAGCAAATCTGGACGATTGTGGGCAAAGTGAGAATCTACTAAGAAGTACTCCTGCTCGGCTCCACAGCTTGAGTTGACGGTGGCCACGTCGGTGTATCCCAAAAGCTTGAGGACGCGGGTTGCGGCTTTGTTCATCGCTGAGTTCGATCGCAGCAATGGCGTTTTCTTATCGAGCGCTTCCCCTGTCCAGGAGACAAAAACCGTAGGAATGCACAGAGTCACGCCGTTGTCGGTTTCCATCACATAAGCGGGGCTGGTCACATCCCAAGCGGTATAGCCTCTAGCGGCATTCGTCGCCCGCAGTCCTCCGTTGGGAAAAGACGATCCATCCGGTTCACCCTGCACCAGAACTTTGCCTGCGAATTCTGAAATTACCGAGCCATCACTTTGCACTGAGATAAAGCCATCATGCTTTTCGGCAGTCGCATTGGTGAGCGGGTAGAAAACGTGAGCGTAGTAGAGTGCGCCCTTAGAAATGGCCCAATCCTTCATCGCGGAGGCGACAATCCCGGCGACAGAAATATCCAGCTTTCCGCCTGTTTTGAGCGTGTTTTGGACTGACTTAAACACGTCTTTGGGAAGGCACGCCTGCATTTTACTGAGAGTGAATACATCTGTTGCCCAAATCGCTTCTAGACGAGACGGCACTTTCGACGGCAGGGGAATGCGATCGGTGACTTGAGAAATCGCCTTGACGCGCAATTCATGACTCATAATGATTGTCCTTGGGGATAAAAACTAGTAGGTGTGGGGCACAAAAAACTGCTCATTCCGAGGGGGACGAACATAGTCATCGGGCGCAATCCGGCGGGGGGGTAGCTCCATCGCTTCGGGAGTCATATCTGTGTAGGGAACTTTGCTCAAGATGTGGCTGACACAGTTGAGGCGGGCGCGTTTTTTTGTCGTTGGCTTCTACAGTAAACCAGGGCGCTTCTGGAATATTGGTATGGGCGAACATTGTGTCTTTGGCTTTAGAAAACTCGACCCAGCGATCGCGCGACTCTAGATCCATTGGGCTAAGTTTCCAGCGACGGGCGGGGTCGGTGGTGCGAGATTGAAATCGCCGTTCTTGTTCGTCGTCGCTCACCGAAAACCAGTATTTGAGCAGCATCACACCCGATCGCACCAGCATTCGCTCAAACTCTGGGCAAGAATGCAAAAATTCATCGTGTTGCTGATCGGTGCAAAAGCCCATGACCCGCTCAACGCCTGCACGGTTGTACCAACTGCGATCGAACAGCACAATTTCACCTGCGGCGGGTAAATGTTCGACATATCGCTGAAAATACCACTGGGTTTTCTCACGATCGGAAGGCGTTCCTAATGCCACGACTCTGCAACCACGGGGATTGAGCGGCTCGGCAATGCGCTTGATGGTTCCCCCTTTCCCGGCTGCATCGCGACCCTCAAACAAAACCACTAAGCGATAGCCCGTGTGTTTGATCCAGTACTGCATCTTCACCAGTTCTGCCTGCAAGCGTTCGAGTTCGATCTCGTAAGCTTTGGTGCTGAGTTTTGGTTGCTCAGGTGGCTCGCTGGGGATTGGCTTGAGGCTCTCGACTGGGAAAGCGATCGCTGACTTTTTGCGTTTCTTGTGGTGCTTTTCTTTGGAGGAGGGAGGAGGTTCCTGCACTCCAAGCAAACCATCCGGCTGTAGTCGCTCCATACACTAAAATCTCCTGGTAAATTAGGGCATAGAAAGGGAGAGAAGAGGTGCTTACAGTCCTCCCTGGTACGCGCTTCTGGCTTAGGAAAGGTCTGAGAAGTATTTGCCAACGATCAATCTGAATTGGTGTAACGCACTACGAGAACCTGGCAACCCCTGATATAGAAAGTCGTTGCGATCTCGCTCATTTCTTCAGGCTGGCAGAAAGCACTGGACTCTGGTTTGCCTTAATTCCACCCTGCTGCTTAGACTACTTAAGGTCTTCATACTCGACACATAGTACAACAGTTCGGACAGTTTTTGGGAAAGAGGCTGAAACCCTTGATTTCTCATTCGCTGATCACCCTAGAGAAAGGCTGAAATTCCTATTCTGTCGTTGGCGATCGAAAACTGTCCGGAGTATTGTTAATAAAATCGAAAACTTATGGACTGGTAAGGGCACAAAGACTTGCAACCTTGGAGCAAACCACTGGTTCTATTAAGTTCTTAATTCTAAGCAAGTCGGCATACTAATTTTGTGTATAAAAAAGATAAAGATCTTTAAGCTCTGGCTATGACTTAGTTAAGCTTGTGCTAGGGTTCATGGATGCTTTTATTAACCGTCTACCGTTGTCTACCACCTCAGAGTAACGTGAATTTGATGCCGCTAAAAGTGCCCTCATCCTCCCAGCCTCCTGCTTCCTAAAGAGAAGGAGGAGCCGCAAGGGTCAGGCTTTGAAGTCTCTCGCCCTGGGGAGAGGGGTTGGGGTGAGGGCAAAAGTCCAGTCGTCGAATTCACGTCAGAGTAGGGCGATCGAAGCAGGGTGTAACCGGGTGCGCTGTTAGGGTGTAGAAGTTTTTAATCGATCGGCAAATAAAAACCTAAAAAACCTGCCCTCAAATTAGTAAGGCTTCTCAAATTAGAATGAAAGCCATATTTTGGAGTAGGTAATCATTACGACCTGCG